>NZ_RRZJ01000063.1:0-1917 GCF_004368175.1 Pseudomonas sp. CH235 | reverse complement strand
TCTTGTCGTTGTTCCACTCGACTTTTACGGTACGCACCGAGTCGTCGCCCGAGGCTCCGGTGTGGATGCCGTAGACCTGCATGACCCCTTCGGCATCGCGTCGGAACTGGAACCGCACGCGAGTGGTGGCGCGGGGTAGGGTGCGCAGTTGTTCGTCGGTGTAAAGGGTGCCGTCGCCCATTCGGGTCGGAAGCATCCCGAGGATAAACACGCTGGCCGGGCCTCCCGCACCGCGGATTGCCCAATTAAGGCGCTGCTGCAGGATTCCACCACCGGCCAAGCGCCCCAACGCCAGATCGGCGCCGATGGCCTTCGCTACGGCGTGACTGGCAGCGGGAATGCGCAGGGCGCCTGCCACCATGACTTTGCCGAAGTGAGAGGCGGGCTCAGGTGTAGTGCCGGCATCCGTCCGGCACCAGTTGCCCGGCGTGCAGGACTTGGCAAAAACCAGATCGTCGCGAGGCTTTGGCGATGGCCATTCGTCTGTCCGGATATAAACGGGTTCTGGCGGCGGGGGCGGAATCCATCCGGTCCATGTCGCGTTTTCGCTCGGGCGTTTTCGACGCCACTCATCGTCGAAAAGGAATTTGTTCAGGTCCATGACCACTCCCTGTCTGTCCGGGAATCGAGACAGGGGAGCGTGTCGGTCAATCGGGATGGCGATCAAATCGACTTGCCGGGATGCAGAGGCCTGATCGAACGAATAATCCTCTTCGTACGCTTTTCGCACCCGGTTCCTACGGAATCTGGCTGATCTGCAGAGGAGGCCACTTTTCTCGAGGCACAAAAAAACGGCCTATCTTTTGGTAAGCCGTTTTTAATACTTAGTGGTGTGAAGTCATTTCAGTGATTGACCATGAATCTTCACTTCTTGAATCCTGGCAGTCCGTTTGCTTCATGCCATGTCGCGATTGTACGGGCTATGCCAGATGACGACGTGTCAGCACCTGGCTCAGGGTAGTAGATAAGATCCATCTTGCTCGGATGCCCAACGATCTTGTTGAAGTGCAGCAATAGAATATCTGCACGGTCATCTGTAGGTGCCTTGTCTTCCTTTCTGATCTCGTCAATGAACTCAACGAAGTCTTGTTCGGTGTAATCAGAGAAATTGCTTTTGATGAAGGGGTCGCTCATGCAGTTGCCTCAATCCTGGTGTATTTCGACGTGATTTTTAGGAGTGTGGACCCTCAGGTTGTCAACGTTATAGACCTCGCCGCCTTGAGATATCAGTTCCACATGATGAATTTCGTGAGAGATTCTTTTACCAGCCGCATCAGCTAATCGGGCGCGAGGCGCCTTTCCGTTGCGCATACGCTCCAAGCTATCTTCGCTGAGTTGCCCGGCTAGCCTGGTATCTTTTGATGCTTCGGCCCAGAAGGCGCGCCTGAATGAATCAAAGCTGGAATATTCACGCCCTCTTAGCGAATCGGCAATGCTGGTTGGGATTGGCGCACCAGATCCCCCCCGGGCATGGTCAAGCCATACACCGGAAACATCCTCCCCAATCCCCGTCACCGTCCCCGGCATCAATCTCGCCGGTTTCGAAAACACCACATACAACGACTTCAGCCCGGTCTCAGCCGGAAACACCAGAATACAATCCTCGGCGGTGATGTCTTCGCCGGGCAGGATTTCAATCTGGCTGTCGGTGTTCGCGGCGATCGGGTGGACGAGGATCGTGCTCAGTGGTTCGCCGTGTTCCGGATACACCAGCGGCGGCATCGATCCCAGCGGCCCGCGTTGCGGCGTCCACAAAATCGTGATGCCGTTGAGCTTCGCCTCCATGGAGGTCTTGTCGTTGTTCCACTCGACTTTTACGGTACGCACCGAGTCGTCGCCCGAGGCTCCGGTGTGGATGCCGTAGACCTGCATGACCCCTTCGGCATCGCGTCGGAACTGGAACCGCACGCGAGTGGT
>NZ_RRZJ01000062.1:0-1962 GCF_004368175.1 Pseudomonas sp. CH235 | reverse complement strand
CGCCGAGGAAGTTGTTGGCCCCGCTCAGGATCAGGTTGGCCGCGCCGTTTTTGGTCAGGCTGCCGGCGCCGTTGATCGCACCGCTGAGTGTCAGATCGTTGCTGCCGACGATACCGAGGTTGCCCGCCAGGTTGATCGCGTTACCCGCCGTGACAGCACCGCTGGCATCCAGGGTGGTGCCATTCGCCGCGTTCAGGGTGGCCGAACCCAGCGCGCTGTTCGACGCCAGAACCAGTCCGCCCGCGTTCAATGCCACCGGGCCGAGGAAGGCGTTGTTGCCGCCGAGGGTCAGGTTGGCCGAGCCGTTCTTGATCAGCCCGCCGGTGCCGTTGATCACACCGTTGAGGGTCAGCGCGTTGCTGCCAAGGATCGTCAGGTTGCCGTTGAGCGTGGTCGCGTTGGTCAGGGTCACGGCGGTGTTGCTGTCCAGTTGCGTGCCAGCATTGGCGATCAACGCACCGCTGCCCAGCGCGGTGTTGTTGCCTACCACGATTTTGCCGCCATCGAGTTGCGTGCCGCCGGTGTAGCTGTTGGCGCCATTGAGCACCAGGGTGCCGCTGTCGAGTTTATTGAGAATGCCGCTGCCGTTGATGTTCACGCCGACCGTGGCAGTCACGCCCGGATCAACGCGCATCGCCGTGGTGCCGCCGGCACCGTTGACGGCGGTCAGCAGTCCCGAGGTGCCGTTGACCACGTTGTAGCCATCGGTGAGGAACTGCATGCCGGTGAACAGTTGCGTGCCATTGACCGATACCGTGCCGGCCGTGCCCTGGAACACCGCGAAGTCGCCGGCCCAGGTCTGATTGACCAGACCATTGGCGTCGGTCCAGTTGGTGCCGGCGCCGTTCCAGGTACCGCTGCCGCCATCGACAGTACCGTTGGCGATGGTCTGGCTGCCGTCCCAGTAACGAATGTCCGAATTCGGCGCCGAAACCTGAATGTTGATCTGATTGGCGACCCCGGTCTGGACCACCAGATCGCCCAGCCCATAACCGACCGGCACGCTGGCAACGTCCAGGCCCAGATTGGTCAGGGCACCGGTGTAGTTGAACAGACGATACACACCGACGCCGAACCCACCGGCATCGGTGACGTTGAGATTACCGTCGAGGGTGAGGTTGCCGCCGACGTTCATCAGCGACGTGGTCGATGGCGTCCCCAGCGCCGCATCGACATTGCTGCCGGCTGCGAGCGTCAATGATCCGGCCGAGAGTGTATTACCCGACGACAGGGCCAGGTGACCGCCACTGTTGATGGTCATCGCGCCGAGCGCCGAACCGTTGCCGGTGAGGGTGGCGCCGGTATTGACGTTGACCTGGGCACTGGCCAGCGAACCGCTGAGGTTCAGGGTACCGCCGTTGACGGCGGTGTTGCCGATGATGCCGTTGATCCCGGTCAGGTTCAGGGTGCCGGTGCCGACCTTGGTCAGGCCGCCGTTGCCGCTGAGGTCGCCGTCAAAGGTGCTGGTGCTGCTGACCCCGCCCACGGTCAATGTGTTGCCGCCGCCGATCTGCACGCTGCCGCTGCCACTCAGGCCATTGAGGCTGGCGTTGCTGCCCAGATTGAGGCTGGCGCCGGCGCTGACGTTGGCGCCGGAGGTGTTGCCCAGCGCCCCGCTGCTCACGGTGGTGACGCTGCCGGCGGCAATGTTCAGCGCACCGGTGAAGGTGTTGTTGCCGCTGAGGGTCAGGTCGTCCAGGCCGGTCTTGGTCAGGCTGCCGGCGCCGTCGATCACGCCGCTGAGAGTCAGGCCGTTGTTGCCGGCCAGGGTCAGCCCGGCATCGAGGGTGATGTTGTTGCCGAGGGTGAAAGCGCTGCTGTTGTCCAGCGTCGCGGCGCCACCGACGGTGAGCGTGCCGCTGCCCAATGCGCCGGGCGCGCCGAGGGTCAGGGTGCCGGCGTTGAGGGTGGTGCCGCCGCTGAAGGTGTTGGTGCCGTTGACGGTCAGGTTGGCGCTGCCGT
>NZ_RRZJ01000061.1:0-1974 GCF_004368175.1 Pseudomonas sp. CH235 | reverse complement strand
TTCATCCGGGGGCATCGCCTACGGTTTGCTTCGCTGCACCTCCTCTCGATGCATGCGGCTGCGCCGCACGGTCGCTGCGCTCCCACCCCCGGATAAATCCCTCCACTCAGCCTTCCGATGGGGCCGGTACGTCAAAAGCGGTACTCGAGCTAACGCTCATTGTGTTGAGTGGTGGGAAGCCAAAGCAGAAGCAGAAGCAAGAGTAGAAGAAGCAGAGGATGCAGAAGGTGCAAGGTGCAAGGTGCAAGGTGCAAGGTGCAGCAGGTGCAGCAGGTGCAGCAGGTGCAGCAGTGTGAGTTGAGTTGCATACATTTCAAAACCCGAGTGCGACTCGGTCTTTCACGTCGGCGTACCTCTTCCAAACAGCGCGGTCAGTTCCCTCTCCCTCCGGGAGAGGGCTAGGGTGAGGGAAAGCTTTTGATCTTCTTTCAGGCAATAAAAAAGCCACCTCCCGGTGGCTTCTCTCTTTGACTGCACTCAGTCGTAAATCACTTTCTTCTTCCAGTCCGCGTCAGCCTCGACGTCTTTGAGGCCGGCAGTCAGTTGGTTTTCTTCGCCTTCGACCGGGGCAATTTTGTCCATGACCTGGGCGTTGGCGCGGGCCAGGAGTTTTTCCAGGTATTGGAGTTGTTCGGCGTAGATTTGCGGGTCCTGCTGTTTGCGCAGGTATTGCACGCCGCGTTCGAAGGCGAGGCGGGCCTGGCCTGGTTGGTTTTGCTGGAGTGCGTGCTGGCCGAGGTTGTTGAAGAACTCGATGTGCAGCAGTACGAGGATGTGGCGTACTTCGCGAACCCAGTGTTTGGCTTCGTTCGGTGGCAGGAAGCCGTCCTGGGCGGCGCGGGTGATCTGGCCGTGGAGGGCTTCGAGGAGGAAGCGGACGTCTTTGGCCTTGGCTTCGGTCTGGATCGGGGCCGGTGGGTTGTTGACCGGGATCGATTCGCCCTGGGCGACGAGGGCGCTGAGTTCAGTGATGCGGGCCTTGGTGGTGGCGCTGGTCTTTTCCAGGTTCAGCAGGCGCTGGCAGACGTTCAGCTCAAGGCGGGTCAGCAGCAGCTTGAGGGCCGGGGTCATGAACTGGCCGGGGAAGGTTTCGGTCAGTTCGCCGCAACGGCGCAGGCGGTCGTTGAGTTCGACCTTGGTGCGGGCCTTCTCCAGTTTGGTGTTTTCCACCACATGGTTCATGTAGCCAATGGCGATCAAGATTGCGATCCCGGCTATGACTAGCAGGGTGATCATGAGTGGTGTCACCGGTAAGACCTCTTTATAGGGTTCGCATGCGAGTGTAGTGGCTTGGCATAGAGGAGCCTAGCGCCGCTCGACGGGTTTGGATCGGCGAAGCTGAATCTGTATCGGCCAGGAACCGGCTTATATAAATGCTGGCCCTTGGGGTTCAGATTGCCATCACCTGTGCCGTGGACTATAACGCCTTGGCGAGTGTCGGAATATAGGCGTCAATCGTCGGGCGACGCAAAAGCCGGAAACGGCCCGTAAAGCAGGTCGAAGTCATTGATTTAAATAAATTTATATCTGGGGGTTGACGACCTTTCAATCCATCCATAGAATGCGCGCCACTTGCAGCGTAAAGCACACAGCGAAACGCGGCAGGGAGTGAATGTTGTAGTGTGTCCCCTTCGTCTAGTGGCCTAGGACACCGCCCTTTCACGGCGGTAACAGGGGTTCGAGTCCCCTAGGGGACGCCAATGCGGGAATAGCTCAGTTGGTAGAGCACGACCTTGCCAAGGTCGGGGTCGCGAGTTCGAGTCTCGTTTCCCGCTCCAATTTTAAACAGCAACGCTTTCGGGCGGTGCTGAGTGAAACCAGAACCCGATCTTCGGAGACGGATCTGGACACCGAAACACACACCATGTGTTCCGGGTAGCGTGTCCCCTTCGTCTAGTGGCCTAGGACACCGCCCTTTCACGGCGGTAACAGGGGTTCGAGTCCCCTAGGGGACGCCATTTGCGGGAATAGCTC
>NZ_RRZJ01000060.1:0-3064 GCF_004368175.1 Pseudomonas sp. CH235 | reverse complement strand
AGAAGTGAAACGATGCATCGCCGATGGTAGTGTGGGGTTTCCCCATGTGAGAGTAGGTCATCGTCAAGATTAAATTCCGAAACCCCAATTGCGAAAGCAGTTGGGGTTTTGTTTTGCCCGCAGGAAAATGGATTGTTTGAATTCTATGCAGCGGCCCGGTGCATGGCTATTATTCGGGCCTCATTCTGAGGCGAGACCTGCATGCTGACGTTGTTGAACCTTCTGAAGGATGGTCGATTCCATTCCGGTCAGGCCCTGGGTGTTGCTCTGGGAATTAGTCGAAGTGCGGTGTGGAAGCAGCTTCAGCATCTGGAGGCGGAGCTTGGGTTATCCATACATAAAGTTCGAGGGCGGGGCTATCAATTGGCTTCGCCATTGGCGCTGCTTGACTCGCTCAGGATAGAGGAAAGTCTTTCCGGCTGGTCTGTCAGTATCTTCGATTCCGTGGACTCGACTAATGCTGAATCGCTGCGCGCGGTGGATGGGGGGCGGGCGGCTCCCTTTCTTGTACTGGCTGAGCGCCAGAGCTCAGGGCGGGGGCGCAGAGGCCGTAAATGGGTGAGTCCGTTTGCTGAAAACCTCTATTACAGTCTCGTGCTGCGCATCGATGGTGGGATGCGTCAGCTTGAAGGGTTAAGTCTCGTTGTTGGTCTCGCGGTCATGCAGGCCTTGCATGCGCTTGGGGTGCCAGGTGCAGGGCTGAAATGGCCCAATGATGTATTGGTCGACCAAAAAAAAATCGCCGGGATCCTGTTGGAGCTGGTTGGTGATCCAGCAGACGTGTGCCATGTAGTGTTGGGCATAGGCATTAATGTGAACATGCAGGCTACAGACGAAGTTGATCAGCAATGGACTTCAATGCGTCTAGAATCGGGCAAATCTTGTGATCGCAATATTCTGGCGATTGAGCTGAGTAAGCAGCTGCAACTCTATCTGCAGCGTCACCAATCAGGTGGCTTCTCTGCGCTTCAGGCGGAGTGGGAGGCGAGTCATTTGTGGCAAGGGCAGCCGGTTTCTCTCACCGCCGGTGTCAATCAGGTAGAGGGTGTGGTGCTGGGAATCGATAATCAGGGCGCGCTTAGGCTGAAGGTAGATGGTGTGGAAAAGGTCTTTAGTGGCGGTGAGCTCAGCTTGAGGTTGCGTGATGATTCTTGAGCTCGATTGTGGAAACAGCTTTATCAAATGGCGTGTGCTGAGCGTTGAGGCCGGCGTCTTGGTCGCGGAGGGCGTGGTCGACTCTGACATGGCGTTGGTTGACGGTCTTCGATCGTTCGAGAAAGTGTCTCTCAAGAAATGTCGCCTCGTCAGCGTAAGAACCGAAGATGAGACTAATTTGCTGATTGGCTTGCTCAAGCATGAGTTCGGCATTTCCGTTGTCTGTGCGGCGCCCGCTCGCGAGATGTCCGGCGTAAAGAATGGTTACGACGACTATGAGCGCCTTGGTCTCGATCGCTGGCTGGCGATGCTTGGTGGTTTTCACCTGGCTAAAGGTGCTTGTCTGGTTCTTGATTTCGGGACAGCGGTGACTGCGGACTTTATCTCCGTGGACGGCGAGCATCTGGGAGGCTTCATTTGTCCTGGCATGCCGCTGATGCGTAATCAGTTGCGTACGCATACTCGAAAAATTCGCTATGGAGACCTGGCGGCAGAGCGTGCATTGACGAGCCAGGCTCCGGGGCGCAATACGGCTGAGGCTGTAGAGCGTGGCTGTTCGTTGATGCTCAGGGGATTTGTGTTGACGCAGCTGGAGATGGCGCGCTCCTACTGGGGTGATGACTACAGTGTCTTCATTACGGGTGGTGATGCCGAGCTGGTTTCGGATGTTGCGCCTGAGGCTCGGATTGTTCCCGATTTGGTGTTCGTGGGTTTGGCTATGGCGTGTCCTTTGTCCTGAGGTTTGTATGCGTTGGTTGTTTCTTCTGCTTCTGGTACTCAATGTGTTTTATTACGTCTGGCATCAGCAGGAGGCCCCGCTACGCGCAAAGGATGTAACGCCGCTCAGTCTTTATCGTGGCTCGCAACAGGATATTCGCTTGCTGAGTGAGGCTGGTGGTGATGCTTCCCGTGAAAAAAGGACTGGGGGGAAGTCTGATGGGCAGTGCCTTTATGTAGGTGGTTTGGCGCGCCCCGAGACCGCTCAGGCGTTGGAACAGCGTTTGACGGAGATTGGAGCAAAAGCTCTTCCTTCGTCAAAAGAGTCTTCCGGCGGCTCATATTGGTTCCAGATTACGCCCGAAACCCAGCGTTTGCTGGGTGATGCTCAGTTACAAAACCTTTCCAAGGAATTCAATGAGTTAAAACATAAAATAATGCTGTGCGAGGGGGTTGCACCTACTGAATAGTTTGCATAGAATGGCGCCCGCTCTACAGCGAAGACCTGAAAAGGTAGAAGCAGTGGGGTGGTGTCAATGCAGCTAACCTCAGGTTTTTAAATGAGAAAATGCTTGACAGGGGTTTGGCATAGTATAGAATGCCGGCCTGATTAGGAGGGGTTCCCGAGCGGCCAAAGGGATCAGACTGTAAATCTGACGTCTACGACTTCGAAGGTTCGAATCCTTCTCCCTCCACCAGATTTTAGCGTGAGCTGCAGGCTCCGCGGGTATAGTTTAGTGGTAGAACCTCAGCCTTCCAAGCTGATGATGCGGGTTCGATTCCCGCTACCCGCTCCAAGTTTGCAGGTTGTGCAAAGTTTTACGCTCTTGTAGCTCAGTTGGTAGAGCACACCCTTGGTAAGGGTGAGGTCAGCGGTTCAAATCCGCTCAAGAGCTCCATATAACAAGGCAGATATGAAAATATCTGCCTTTGTTTTAATGGCTCGTGTTGTTTGCTCAATTTCTTCTGTTAGGGGTGATATCGATGGCTAAGGAAAAATTTGATCGTTCCCTGCCGCACGTCAACGTAGGCACCATCGGTCACGTAGACCACGGTAAGACCACGCTGACCGCTGCTCTGACTCGCGTCTGCTCCGAAGTTTTCGGTTCGGCCGTAGTTGAATTCGACAAGATCGACAGCGCTCCAGAAGAAAAAGCTCGCGGTATCACCATCAACACCGCGCACGTTGAGT
>NZ_RRZJ01000059.1:0-3306 GCF_004368175.1 Pseudomonas sp. CH235 | reverse complement strand
CCGGCAAGGCCTTGCGGTCGAGTTTGCCGTTGGCGGTCAGCGGCAAGGTGTCGAGTCGCACGTAAGCCGCCGGGATCAGCGCTTGCGGCAACCGGGTTTGCAGATGATTGCGCAGAGCTTCGATATCGGTCGGCGCTCGCTCGGTGAACCACACCAGCAATTGCCCGTCGCGCACCAGCGCTACTGCGTCCTGTACCGCCGGATGGCTGGCCAGCGCCGCTTCGATTTCCCCCAGTTCAACCCGCACGCCGCGCAGTTTCACCTGATCGTCGTTGCGGCCCAGGTACTCGATGTTGCCGTCCGCCAGCCAGCGCGCGAGGTCGCCGGTGCGGTACATGCGCCCTTCGTTGAACGGATCATTCAGGAAGCGTTCAGCGGTCAGATCGGGACGGTTCAGATAACCCCGCGCCACCCCAGCGCCGGCGACGTACAACTCGCCCGTGACACCTACTGGCACCGGACGTTGCTGGTCATCGAACAGATAGATTCGGGCGTTGGCCATCGGCCGACCTATGTGCAGCGGCTGGCCGACCTCCACCGGGCCGGACGTGGCGACCACCGTGGCCTCGGTCGGGCCGTAGTTGTTGATCACCGCGAAAGTCTGTTCGCGATTGAACTGACGCAGCTTGTCACCACCGATCAGCAAGGTGCGCAGGGTCGGATGTTGCAGTTCGCGGCTGAACGCATATTCGGCCACTGGAGTTGGCAGGAAACTCACCTGCAACGGCTGCGCCCGCCACCAGTCGAGCAGTTCGTCCAGATGCTCGTTGCTCACCGATTCCGGCGGCAGGTGTAACGTCGCGCCGACGCACAACGCCGGCCAGACTTCCCAGGCCATGGCATCGAAACCGAACCCGGCCACGCTGGCGGTGTGGCTGCCGGCGTGCAAGTCAAAGGCTTCGGCGTGCCAGTGCACAAGGTTTTCCAAGGTCGCGTGTTCGACCATCACGCCTTTCGGCTGGCCGGTGGAGCCCGAGGTGTAGATCACGTAAGCAAGGTTGTCCGGCGTAAAATCGGCGACCTGCGGATCAGCAACCGACAGGTCTTGCCAGGTCTCATGGGCAAGATCAATCACAGGTACGCCAGCCTGATTCGGCAAAGCTACATCGCGAACCAGTAACACCCTCGGCGCACTGTCGGCCAGCATGTAAGCGATTCGCTCGGGTGGATAAGCCGGGTCGACCGGTACATAGGCGGCGCCGGCCTTGAGGATCGCCAGCAAACCGACCAGCATGTCCGGGCTGCGTTTGAGACAGATCGCCACTCGCGTATCGGTGGTAACACCCATCCCCTGCAGATGATGGGCCAGGCGATTGGCGCGCTGGTTCAATTGCCTGAACGTCAGGCGCTGCGTGCCGGCCTGAACCGCCACGGCCTCCGGCGTGCGCGCAACCTGCGCTTCGAACAGACGATGAACACCTTGCGCTGACGGGTAAACCGACGTGCTCGCGTTGAAGTCGCCAAGCAGCTGCGCGCGCGCCGCCGCTGACAGCACGTTGAGACGTTCAAAGGCCTGTCCGGGGTTGTCGGCCAACGCTGTCGCCAGCTCCGTGAGAGCGGTGTGCATCAGCTCGCAGACCCGCTGCGCCCCCACATGATCCGGGGTCAGTGCCGACAGATTGAAGCCATCACCCCGGTCGTTGATGCTCAGGGTCAACGGATAATTCGTGCGCCCGTCCTGGGCCAGGAATTCGATGCCTTGCCAGACCGGATCAACAGGCACTCGCGCAGCGTCGTGGCCGCCATGCCGATAGTTGAGTACCGCGCTGAACAACGGCAAAGGGGCGGCCACGGCGCTGCAACGCTGAGCCAGTGCCAGCGACGCATGCTCATGTCCCAGCAAAGCCGCCAACCGCTCATGAACCGTGCGAACCGCTTCACTCACACTCTGCCCGTCAACTTCCACGCGCAGCGGCAAGGTGTTGATGAACATCCCCAAAGCCCGATCCGCGCCCTCGCCGCCTTGCATGCGCCCCAGCAGCACGGTGCCGAACACCACGTCCCGGCGTCCGGAAGTCGCCGCCAGCACCCGCGCCCAGGCGAGATGAAACAGGCTCGCGACGCTGACCCCGTATTGCCGCGCCTGGCGGCGCAGGTGCCGATTCAATTCCACTGGCAGCGCCAGCGAATGCTCCTCGATGTTGCGGCCATCGCCCTGTACGTCCTGCAAGCCGAATGGCAGGGTCGGCTCGTCAATATCACCGAGCATCTCGCGAAAGAAGCTTTCGTGTTCGTCCTCGCTGATGCCTTGGCGGGCCTGATGGACGTAGTTGCGGTAGGGCGCGGCGGGCGGCAAAGACTCAACCTGCCCCGGCAGATACAACTGCATTTCCCGGCGAACCACCTCCAGCGCGGTGTGATCCAGCACGACGTGATGAAACAACAGCACGCCTGCCACACGGTCATGCAGCGGATCTTCGGCATACACCAGACGGATCAGCGGTGCCTGACCGAGGTCGAGGCGATAATCCCGGGCATCGAAGCGTGCGCGCAACTGATCGAGGATATTGCCATCCAGCGGACTCAAATCGACCGATTGCACCGCCAGCGCGGCCTCTCGCCATACCACTTGCTGCGGGCTCGGCAATCCTTCCCAAACCAGACTGGTGCGCAGGATGTCGTGGCGCGCAATCACCTTTTGCAAGGCGTTGGCAAAAGCGCGCAGGCGCTCGATGCTGGCAAAGGCCAGACATGACTGTAATAAGTAGGGATCGCCCTCGGCGGCGCTCAGGTGATGGTAAAGAATGCCTTCCTGCAACGGCGCCAGCGGATAAACGTCCTGCACATTGGCGGCGCCGCCCGGCACGCTGGCCACGATCCGGTCGATGCTGGCCTGATCCAGCTCGGTCAGGCTCAGCAACTCCGGAGTGATGCGGGTGCAGTCGGCAGGAATGCGATTGGCCGGCACTTCGATTTCGCGACCGCTCCCTACTGCCGCAGCCAATGCAGCCAGAGTCGGCTGGCTGAACAGCACGCGCACGTCGGTGTTGAGGCCGATCTGGCGCAAGCGTTCGATCAGGCTCACGGCCAGCAACGAGTGGCCGCCCAGTTCGAAGAAGTTGTCGTGGCGTCCGACCTGCTCCAGTTTCAACACCTCGGCCCAGATCTGCGCCAGCGCGGTTTCCACCGGGCCTTGCGGGGCTTCGTATTCGCGGCTGAGCCAGGCGCTTTGATCCGGTTCCGGCAAGGCCTTGCGGTCGAGTTTGCCGTTGGCGGTCAGCGGCAAGGTGTCGAGTCGCACGTAAGCCGCCGGGATCAGCGCTTGCGGCAACCGGGTTTGCAGATGATTGCGCAGAGCTTCGATAT
>NZ_RRZJ01000058.1:0-5397 GCF_004368175.1 Pseudomonas sp. CH235 | reverse complement strand
GACACATCAAAAGAGAATAAAAAAAGAAAACTTACTCCTCTGCAAGTATTAGAAAATGTCAGAAAGGCCAAAATACCATTTCGTGACTGGGCACTATCTTGGGGAGGAAAAGAAGTAGCTAGCGAAAAGCTAGATCTAATAGTGCAAAATAACGGATTCAGTCACGCTTACGAAATCAGGCCCACACAAATAGATGAAAAAATTTTCCCCACACTAATAAAAAATCTTATTAGCAGAGCGACACATCATCTGAATACTGAAGACATAGTCACCTATACTTTGGCATTTTGCTTGAGCTCAGATAGCGAGGCCGCCGCTCTTATTGATTTATTGCATGAGTACAAGGTCGACACCGTATTAGAAAACATCCTTATCGTGATTGGAATATTGGATGAAGATCTAGATATATTCACGCCATATATGTCTGGCCCCTACAAATACCTGTCAGACTAAACCGTTCCTGACAGCACGCCGTAGCAGGGCTGGAGGTAATGCCGATGATTCCATTAGAGCCTTCCGGACCAAAGTGGGATTCCCTCACTTCGCCCTGGTCGCGAACCACCTTGGACTTCTCTGTAGTTCTAAATTTCCACCGTTCAGGGTTATTTCCCCAATGGAGGATCACGCCTATTGAGGGAAGGTTTCCACCGACGGAGTAAACCTGTCCCTCGCAAGATCCGAAGCTAGTCATTGGTACGCGACACGTTTTCATAATTCGCAAAACGTGTCGCGACACCTGCCCTACCGGAATGGGATTTCAGGTCCGGCCCCCAGCGGGGGTTGGATCGTTCAACTTCCCCCACTGGGGAGAGTTCCTCAAATTGAGGAAGTCCCGCCACTCCCCAGTAACTTCCCAACCTGCCCCGCAGGATGAATGACTGGGCCGAAAGTTCGGCCGTGTATCACTTTGGCTATTGCCAACTTACTGCAACAAAAATCCCCCCTTTCTCGATCGGCGAAACCAACTATTTCAGTCCCATTCCGTCCCGTTACGTGTAGCACCTGAGGTGCACCTAAAAAACACTGGATATAAGACCAGATCATGCCTAATGTGGGTTTGAAGCCAATTCAAATCCACTTGAGGCCATCCCATGAACACAGCCAAGACCGCTCGAGGTCGACAACATAAACCGACTCGCTCAGAGGTGGCCGCGGCGTGGGGCCGCCTGCGCGACGCTGCCAGCGAAGGAAGCATCCAAGCATCCGCCCTCCTCATCGCACTTGCGGAAAACAAACCGGTCATTGCCATGGAATCGCCCGCCGCATGACTGAACGCGACAAAAGCGGGAAATGGAAGCCCGGGCAGTCAGGCAATCCAGGTGGACGCTCCGGGCAAACACAGGAGCTTCGCGCTCGACTTGCCGAGGGTGCTGACGCAGTTACCAAGAAGGTGCTCGCTGCTGCCAAGAAGGGCGATATGCAGGCCTGCCGATTGATCCTTGAGCGCCTTGTCCCGCCAATCAAACCGACCTCTGAGCCGGTGCAATTCGAACTCGACGACACGGACCTGCCGAGCGCAGCCAAATCAATCATGCGTGCCGTTGCCGGCGGACAACTCGCGCCCGACCAGGGCAAGTCGCTCATCGAAGGCTTGGGCGCCGTCTCCCGGGTGATCGAAGTCGCTGAACTTCAGAAGGCCGTTGAAGAACTCCGCACGCAAATGGAGGGAATGCAGCAATGAGCATCAAATCATTGAAAGCAGAACTGCAAAGGATCGCCCAGAAGATCGGAGCGGCCGATGAGACGGTACTGCTGATCGTGCTTGCGGTGATCCGAGCCAATACCAGAGAGATCCAAGCGGAAGAAGACTTTCCGAAAACCGCTGGGCATCAAGTCGACTATCGAATTCAGGGGCGGAATGTATCGCTGTTCTTCCCCTTCGCAGAGATGGATAGCGACCAGGGTGAGCAAATGGCGAAAGCCATCATTCTTCACACTCGACAAATTGAGCGCGCCGGCCGGACAGCTCAAGTCGGCATTCTCGATATACGCGCCGCGCCCGAGGAAGGGGCTTGGATCGTTACCTGGCCTCCTGAAGGTGTCTCGGTTGAGCAGCACGCTGCAGAGCATTACCAGCGGATCGTTGAGGCGCGCGATGAACATCCGTAACCAAATCGCCCGACTGAAGCAGGCGGCCGGCGACTCCCAATTTAGCAGCGACGTTCGGCAAATCAGTCAGCTGATGGACGAGTTGAGCGCTGAAGCCGCCGGCGGTGCCGCCGCCATCGGGGAAGCCTCTCTTCTCGATATTTTCAACGCCTCTACATCCTCGACCGCCCTACCCCAATCCCAAACAATCCAAAGGTAACGCAATGAAAATCGGCAAACGCTCAGTTCTCAAGGTCGGCTTGGCCAACCTCCACTACTCCGAATACGAGCACTCCCGCATTGAGTCTCACACCTTCTCTATCCAGCGTCCGGACGGGACCAAAGGCGTATGGCAAGCCGGTGGTTTGATGAAGTCCGCTCGCCAGCTTCAGACACTGGCGCTGGAGACCTTCAAAGACTTCGGCGAAGAAATTGTCTCAATCCGAGAAAACAAAGATTTCAACTCGTCCGCGATCGAGCGCTTGAGCAAAGAGAAAATCGCAGGCGTGACAGACGCCCTGCTTCCTGCAATGCAGTCGGTCGCGAAGGATATGCTCACCCTGGCCGAAACCGTCACCCAAGGCTTCTCTCCTGTCACTCCGCGCGCGAGTAGCGATATCGCAGGCTTTCTCGCAGACCAAGAATTGAGAGCCCTTGTGCGAGGCCTCAGTCCGGAAGAACGCCGCAACCTCATGTCCGAGGCGCGCCGGGGTGGTCACCCCGATATCGTCGAAGCAGTGCTGAGAGCAAATCCGATGCTCTCTGGCCTCAACTCTGAAGCAGCAGCGAGCCTTTCCCGGGCGGGCATCGCCGCCTCTCGCGCAGATGACATTGACGTTCTCCGTCAAATGCTGGCCGTTTACGACGATGTGCTCGCTACCACTTCGCAAGTTGGCGTGTCACTTAGCAGCATGATTGCCAACTCCGCAGGCTATACCGGCCGATTCGAAAAATGGCGATCCGGTTGTGAAGGCTCCGAAGCTTTACGCGCTTGGCTGGACAAAATCCCAGCCCGAGAAAAACCAAAAGCAGCAGAAGAATCAGAAGCCGCGTAAGCGTCCCGGCGTGCGGTCGCCACAGTCGGCCGCCAACTAGGAGCAACTACCTTGACCACCTACCAACAGCGCTTCGCCGAGGCGTGCAAGACAACTCGCTTTGCACCCTACACGTTGAAACAAAGCCCTGACTCTGGCTACGTCGTGTGGGATGTCCAGCACGTCCGCGACGGCCAGAAGGTGACCATTGACGGGCCGTTCTTCACTGAGGACGAAGCCCGGGTGTCAGCCGATCTCCTGCGCGGCACCTTCCGCGGTGCCAGGGCCTACCAGGGGATTTACGACCGGATCTGGAACTACGACCCGCGACACGAACAGGTGACGCTCGACCAGGCGCATATGTCGCGCTGGCTGCTCGCCATCCGACTGGGTGTGTCGGTACCCAACAACAGCGCCCAGGGCGCCAAGGAGTAAATCATGGCTATGGCCACCAACTACGGCACCAAAACCCGCATCCTGCTGAGCGGCTCGGCCGGTAAGCTGTTCGGGCGCGAACACATTTACGAACTCTCCACCGGCGACACGCGGGAAGCTGTGAAAGCGATCGACGTCAATCACCCTGGGTTTGCGAAGTACCTCGCAGATGCCAAACGGAAAGGTCTCGAATTCGCAGTGTTCCGGAACCGCAAGAACATCGGCGAGCGCGAGCTGAAGACGGGTGGCGCTCAGGAGATCCGGATCGTCCCGGTAATCGCTGGCAGCAAGCGTGCAGGTCTGTTTCAAACTGTACTTGGAGTGGTTCTGATCGCCATGAGCTCAGTAACGAACGGCGCGACCTTAGCACCAGGGATTGCACTCGCCGCCGGCGGCGTCATTCAGATGCTAAGCCCACAAGCCACCGGCCTGAAGCAGAGCGCATCCCCCGAAAACGCGCCGTCCTACGCCTTTGGCAGTGCCAAGAACACCACAGCCAGCGGCAACCCGGTGCCGATCTGCATTGGCGAGCGCCGTTGGGGCGGAATCATTATTTCCGCCTCTATACATGCGGAGGATAAAATCTAACTCTCACGCGACGGAGCAAAGATTTAATACCTTTCGTCGTCTTCGTCGCTTTCCTCATCATCCTCAACTGGCGCAGTCATCGGTTTAACGAAAGTTGCCTCTCGCCTGTGAATCCGATCAGTCATGTAATAAAGGCCAAGCAATGTGGTTACGAGCATATTTGAGGTAAGAAAAATGTACACAGCCACAACAACCCACTTCAAAAACAAAAACAGGCCACCTGAAAATATAGCCTTAATGTGTGGCGCCAATAAAACCAAAGCACTTCCGCCAAAATACAAAAACAGCGACATGAAAGATAAATAACCAAATAAGAAACACAGAAACCTACGCCGAGACAATGCCTCCGACCGACCTTTCTTCTTCCTTCTTGATCGAAGAAGAACAGGAATACCTGGCATAGGCTTATCCATCGAATCCTTGTTAAAAGTAGCCACAGCTGCTAAAGAAGCGATGTAAAAACCGGACACTATCTGCAAATACCCGACAATTACGCTTATTACACCCTTTTCAGAAAAAACCGGTATTTTTCCTGAAAAATAAAATAGCACAGCAACCAAAGCAAATGTAACAAGGCCTGGTATAACTAATTCATCAGTGACTTTATCCTGCCTTTCAATACGAAGATAAGAAAGGGGCGTAAGCAATCGATGAATACTGCTCATACAACCCCCTTCATCATTTAAGAGCTCTCATTTTCTTCAAAAATTCATCATCCAGTTCTGCCGCACATTGCGGTAGATCATAATCCGTTGTGATCAATTCCATGCGGCCAAAAACCGCGTCGCCTGCGTCCTCGCGCAACGTGGAAAGCCTAACGGATCTTTGCTTTCCCTCAGGCCTTTTGAAAACGACCCGCATTTCAGGGTAACCTTTTTCGTTACCCAGGTCTTTAGCGCGGTTGATGAAATCGACAGCTGGTTGGCCATGAGCATTAGAGACCGCTTTAATCTTAACGGTCGTCGTAACTTTATCAAGGAAAGGATCTTCATCAAGTTCATTAATAGTCTGATTCTTAAACAGCTCAATAAACCTTAACTCACCCTTTTCCAAATCGTCCAAGAGAGATTGACTTGCAAGGTGATCAAAGCCTATAACCGGATAACAGTTCAAGACACCGCCCTCAAGACTCTCATACTCTTGAGTTAAAAATGTTTTCAAAAGCGTATTTATGAATGGAGTGAGTTTCGTTTTACCAATACCTGGAGCATCCTCAAGCAGCATGAGATACTCGAGACCATTCGGCTTAATA
>NZ_RRZJ01000006.1:0-282623 GCF_004368175.1 Pseudomonas sp. CH235 | reverse complement strand
GTTGAAAGAACCAAAAGAACCGGCATTTCCAACTCCTTCCAGACTTCGATGAACTGAAGCGACCCGCTTTCGAAACCTACTTAACTCATTGAATCTCAAGGAGTTTTCCGTTTCGACTGCGCCGAAAGTGGGGCGAATTATAGAGACTCAGAATCTGCCGTCAACCCTTAATTTCGCTTTTCTTTCAATAACTTGCAGATAGGCCAAAAACATCCAATTCCCTCTATATAGAAAAGGATTCAGCACCCCTTCTATATAGAGAGAACCATCAGAGCACTCCATCCTCTTTCATCGCAGCCACTGCTCCAGCCCCAAGACCCAGCACCCGCTGCAAAACGTCCAAGGTGTGTTCGCCCAACAAAGGAGGCGCAAGGCGATACTCGACAGGCGTCCGCGACAACCGGATCGGGCTGGCCACCTGCGGCACCATCCCCGCCAGCGCGTGAGGCAGCTCAATCGCCAACCCGCGAGACTTCACCTGCGGATCCTCGAATACCTGTGACAGATCATTGATCGGCCCACACGGCACACCTGCCTGCTCCAACTGAGCCACCCACTCTGCAGTTGTCTTGAATACAGTAGCCTGACGAATCAGCGGAATCAGCACCGCACGGTTCGCCACCCGCAGCTTATTAGTCGCGAAACGCGGATCGTCCGCCCACTGGGGCTGCCCCGCCACTTCGGCAAATTTGCGGAACTGCCCGTCATTGCCCACGGTAAGAATGAAGTCGCCATCGGCCGTAGGAAAATCCTGGTACGGCACGATATTCGGGTGCGCATTCCCTAGCCGCTTTGGCGCATTGCCCGTCGTCAGGTAATTCATCGCCTGGTTAGCCAGACAAGCCACCTGCACATCCAGCAACGCCATATCGATATGCTGCCCGCCGCCATCGTGATCACGGTGAGCCAATGCCGCCAGAATCGCCACGGTCGAATACAACCCCGTCAGGATATCCGTAAGCGCCACACCCACCTTCACCGGCCCGGCACCTTCATCACCCTCAGGTCGCCCGGTCAGACTCATCAGCCCGCCAAGCCCCTGGATCATGAAGTCATAACCCGCACGCTTGGCATACGGTCCGGTCTGACCAAAACCGGTGATCGAGCAATAGATCAGATCCGGATTGATCGCCTTCAGCGACTCGTAATCCAAGCCATACGCCGCCAGACCACCCACCTTGAAGTTTTCGATCAGGATGTCGGACTTGGCTGCCAGCTCCCGAACGAGCTTCTGGCCCTCGGGACGCGTAAAGTCGATCGTCACCGATTGCTTGTTGCGATTGGCCGACAGGTAATAAGCCGCCTCGCTAGTGTTCTCGCCGTAAGCGTCCTTCAGGAAGGGCGGCCCCCAGGCGCGAGTGTCGTCACCATTGCCCGGGCGCTCAACCTTGATCACTTCCGCCCCAAGGTCAGCAAGAATTTGCCCGGCCCATGGGCCGGCCAGCACTCGCGATAAATCCAGTACCCGCAGATGCGACAGCGCGCCCATGGTCGCTCTCCTATTAATAGAACGCCTGCAGGCCGGTCTGCGCACGACCGAGGATCAGCGCGTGAACGTCGTGAGTGCCTTCATAGGTATTCACCACTTCCAGGTTGACCAGGTGACGGGCCACGCCGAATTCATCGGATATCCCGTTGCCGCCCAACATGTCACGCGCCATGCGGGCGATCTCGAGAGACTTGCCGCAAGAGTTGCGCTTCATGATCGAAGTGATTTCAACCGCAGCAGTGCCTTCGTCCTTCATGCGGCCCAGACGCAGACAGCCTTGCAGTGCCAAAGTGATCTCGGTCTGCATGTCAGCCAGCTTCTTCTGGATCAACTGAGTGGCGGCCAGCGGACGACCGAACTGTTGACGATCCAAGGTGTACTGGCGAGCGGTGTGCCAGCAGAACTCGGCAGCACCCAACGCGCCCCAAGAGATGCCATAACGTGCGGAGTTGAGGCAGGTGAACGGACCTTTCAGACCGCGCACGTCTGGGAATATGTTCTCTTCCGGCACGAACACGTTGTCCATGACGATTTCGCCGGTGATCGAAGCGCGCAGACCGACCTTGCCATGAATCGCCGGAGCGCTCAGACCTTTCCAGCCCTTCTCCAGAACGAAACCACGGATGTCGCCCGCATCGTCCTTGGCCCAGACCACGAACACATCGGCGATCGGGCTGTTGGTGATCCACATCTTGGCGCCGGTCAGGCTGTAGCCGCCTTCCACTTTGCGTGCACGCGTAATCATCGCGCCCGGGTCGGAACCGTGGTTCGGCTCGGTCAGACCGAAGCAGCCAATCCACTCGCCGGAAGCCAGCTTCGGCAGGTACTTCTGTTTCTGTGCTTCGGTACCGAATTCGTTGATCGGCACCATCACCAGCGAAGACTGCACGCTCATCATCGAACGGTAGCCAGAGTCGACACGCTCGACTTCACGAGCGATCAGGCCATAGCTGACGTAGTTGAGGCCGCTGCCACCGTACTGCTCGGGGATGGTCGCGCCCAACAGGCCGACCTCACCCATTTCACGGAAGATCGCCGGGTCAGTCTTTTCATGGCGGAAGGCTTCGAGCACGCGCGGCGCGAGGCTCTGCTGGGCGAATTGCTCGGCAGTGTCGCGGATCATGCGTTCTTCTTCAGCCAGCTGTTGATCCAGCAGCAGTGGATCGATCCAGTTGAAGCTAGCTTTACCGCCCATGAGTGAGTCCTCGCAAATCGGGTGAATTAACGTGGCATTGATCCTAGGCGCGCTTCCCCATCCCGGCAAACGAGGATTTCGCATCCTGTTGTGCTAATTTCTCACTCCGAAACGTCGCGAGATGCCGATTAAGCGATGTATTAGTGAGGTTGACGTACATGCGCCGCAAGATACCCAGCACCACCGCCCTGATCAGCTTCGAGGCTGCTGCCCGTCACGAGAGCTTTACCAAGGCCGCTGAAGAACTTTCCCTCACCCAGGGCGCCATTTGCCGACAGATCGCCAGCCTGGAGGACTTCCTCAGCGTCGAACTCTTCCGACGCTCGCGTCGCGGGGTGAAGCTGACAGAAGCGGGCCTTTCCTACAGTCGTCGGGTCGCCACCCAACTCGACGCCGTTGAGCGCGACACCCTGTCGGTGATGGGTCAGCAAGGCACCAATGTGATTGAGCTCGCCGTGGTGCCCACCTTCGGCACGCAATGGCTGTTGCCAAGGCTGAAGGACTTCCAGCTCAAACATCCGGAAGTGACGGTCAACCTGACCAACCGCACCCGCCCGTTCCTGTTTGCCGACACCGAATTCGATGCCGCCATCTACTTTGGCGATGCCGACTGGTCCGGTACCGAATCCCACAGGCTGATGGGAGAGAATCCGATTCCGGTATGCAGTCCCGTCCTGCTCGGCAACAAGACGCATCTGACACCCGATGAAATCGCCGATCTGCCGCTGCTCCAGCAAACCACCCGCCTCTACGCCTGGCGACAGTGGTTCAACTCGCAACACCTGAACATCCCCCGCGACATGACAGGTCCGCGCTACGAGCTATTCTCCATGCTGGCCCAGGCCGCCATGCACGACATGGGCATCGCGCTGATCCCACCATTCCTCATTCAGCGCGAACTGGCCGAGAAACGCTTGGTGATTGCCAACCCGAACGCGCTCTCCAGCATCAAGGCGTATTACCTGATGATTCCGGAGCGAAAGGTCGAATCCGCGTCACTCAAGGCTTTTCGCGACTGGCTGGTGAACCAGGCACACAGCTACAACCTAGAAGGCTAAAGGGTTTCAGCGATTGCTAACCCCGTAGTCAGGAAAATTAAAGCCCTACAGATATAACTATTTGTCGCAAATCGACAGACTGTATCCGAAAGTCGTACAGACGTCCCACAAGCGCCTGACGACGTGGCTTTGAGCCCCCATTCACGACTCATTGCGGCCTATTCACGTCACCGATGAGAAAAATCTTCAAATTCATCCAGAATCCTTGAAAGGCACGGCCTGCAAGGGATTCAACTGGCCATCTGCGACATTCGGTCACGGGATGACTTGTAGTTAATTTTCCGTCACCCGTCATAATCCCTTGAAGGGCATAAACTTCGCCTGCAAAATGCCGCGCCCCGCCCTGATTTGGCGGGATCGTGCTGATCGGCCGCCCCAGTCGCACCATCCGTAGTGCATGGGTTTACTCAATAAGATCACGCAGGAGATTTGACGTGCACATTGGTGTTCCTCTCGAAACCCAGACCGGTGAAACACGGGTTGCTGCAACCCCGGAAACCATTAAAAAGCTGATCAGCCAAGGTCATAAGGTCACTGTGCAAACCGGCGCCGGCGTTAAAGCCAGCGTTGTCGACAGTGCCTATGAAGCGGCAGGCGCAACCATTGGCAGTGCCAATGACGCGTTTGGCGCCGAGCTGATTCTCAAAGTGGTCGCGCCAAGCGATGCCGAACTGACGCTGATCAAGCGCGGAACGGTGCTGGTGGGCATGCTCAACCCATTCAACAACGACACCATCGCAAAGATGGCCGAGTGCGGGATTACCGCGTTTGCCCTGGAAGCGGCGCCACGTACCTCCCGGGCCCAGAGCCTCGACGTGCTGTCATCCCAGGCGAACATTGCCGGCTATAAGGCCGTGCTGCTGGCCGCTCACTACTATCCGCGCTTCATGCCGATGCTGATGACCGCTGCGGGCACCGTGAAAGCGGCGCGCGTGCTGATTCTGGGTGCCGGCGTGGCCGGGTTGCAGGCGATTGCCACGGCGAAACGTCTGGGTGCCGTCATCGAAGCGTCCGACGTACGTCCGGCCGTGAAGGAACAGATCGAATCCCTCGGCGCCAAGTTCGTCGACGTGCCTTACGAAACCGATGAAGAACGCGAATGCGCGGTCGGCGTCGGCGGTTACGCACGCCCGATGCCGGCGAGCTGGATGCAGCGTCAGGCCCAGGCCGTGCACGAGCGCGCCAAGCAGGCTGACATCGTCATCACCACCGCACTGATTCCGGGCCGCAAGGCACCGACGCTGCTGAGCGCAGACACCGTGGCGCAGATGAAACCCGGCTCGGTGGTCATCGACCTCGCGGCCGCTCAGGGTGGCAACTGCCCGCTGACCGTGGCCGATCAGGTCGTGATCGAGAACGGCGTGACCATCGTCGGCCCGACCAACCTTGCCGGTGAAGTCGCCGCAGATGCCTCGGCGCTGTACGCACGCAACCTGCTGGACTTCCTGAAGCTGGTCTTCACCAAAGAAGGCCAGTTCGAAGTGAACCTCGAAGACGACATCGTCGCCGCGTGCCTGATGTGCCGCGACGGCCAAGTCATCCGCAAAAACGCCTAAGCAGGGATTCAGACGATGGAAGAGCTTATCTCCCCCGGTATCTACAACCTGATCATCTTCGTGCTGGCGATTTATGTCGGTTACCACGTGGTCTGGAACGTTACACCCGCGCTGCACACGCCCTTGATGGCAGTGACCAACGCCATTTCGGCGATCGTGATCGTCGGCGCCATGCTCGCGGCCGCACTGACCGTCACCCCGCTGGGCAAGACCATGGGCACCCTCGCCGTGGCACTGGCCGCGGTCAACGTCTTCGGTGGCTTCCTGGTGACCCGCCGCATGCTTGAGATGTTCAAGAAGAAGGCCCCGAAAGCAAAAGAAGAGGCGCCTAAGTAATGAGCATGAACCTCGTCACGACGCTCTACCTGATCGCGTCGATCTGCTTCATCCAGGCCCTCAAGGGGCTGTCGCACCCGACCACGTCGCGCCGCGGCAACCTGTTCGGCATGCTCGGCATGGCGCTGGCAATCATCACCACTGTCGGCCTCATCTATAAGCTGGGCGCTGAGCTGGCCACCGCCGGTATTGGCTATGTGATCGTCGGCCTGCTGATCGGCGGCACCGCCGGTTCGATCATGGCCAAGCGCGTTGAAATGACCAAGATGCCGGAACTGGTTGCGTTCATGCACAGCATGATCGGTCTGGCAGCGGTGTTCATCGCCATCGCCGCCGTGGTCGAGCCGCAGTCGCTGGGCATCGTCAAGCAACTGGGCGACTCGATCCCGGCGGGTAACCGTCTGGAGCTGTTCCTCGGCGCAGCCATCGGTGCAATCACCTTCTCCGGTTCGGTGATTGCGTTCGGCAAGCTGTCGGGCAAGTACAAGTTCCGTCTGTTCCAGGGTGCACCGGTACAGTTCAGCGGTCAGCACAAGCTGAACGCGGTACTGGGTCTGGCAACGCTGATCCTCGGCGTCACCTTCATGCTGACCGGCAACCTCGCCGCGTTCGCACTGATGCTGGCCCTGGCGTTCGTCATGGGCGTGCTGATCATCATCCCGATCGGCGGCGCCGACATGCCGGTGGTGGTGTCGATGCTCAACAGCTATTCCGGCTGGGCGGCGGCAGGTATCGGCTTCTCGCTGAACAACTCGATGCTGATCATTGCCGGCTCGCTGGTGGGTTCGAGCGGTGCGATCCTCTCGTACATCATGTGCAAGGCGATGAACCGTTCCTTCTTTAATGTACTGCTCGGCGGTTTCGGCAATACAGCAGATGCCGGTCCTGCCGGTGAGAAGGAAGCCCGTCCGGTGAAATCCGGTTCGGCTGACGACGCGACTTTCCTGCTGACCAACGCCGACACCGTGATCATTGTTCCGGGTTACGGCTTGGCGGTGGCTCGCGCACAGCACGCCTTGAAAGAGCTGACCGAGAAGCTGACCCACCATGGCGTGACCGTGAAGTATGCGATCCACCCGGTGGCCGGTCGGATGCCTGGGCACATGAACGTACTGTTGGCCGAGGCCGAAGTGCCGTACGACCAGGTGTTCGAAATGGAAGACATCAACTCCGAGTTCGGCCAGGCCGACGTGGTGCTGGTGCTCGGCGCCAACGACGTGGTCAACCCGGCCGCCAAGAACGATCCGAAATCGCCGATTGCCGGCATGCCGATCCTCGAAGCGTTCAAGGCCAAGACCATCATCGTCAATAAGCGCTCGATGGCCAGCGGCTATGCCGGCCTGGACAACGAACTGTTCTATCTGGACAAGACCATGATGGTCTTCGGCGACGCGAAAAAAGTCATCGAAGACATGGTCAAAGCGGTCGAATAACTCGCTCGCTGCTTCACCGGACGCCCCGACTTGTCGGGGCGTTTTTGTTTACGCAAAACGTCGGACAATTTGCCGCGTTGTTGCAGATCCAGTAACGGTGTTTTACTTGAAACCCGCTAAATAGACGCCTCGTTTGCGACCTTGGTAGCGGGACAGGCGCTCGCGAAATTCACTAGACTGCGCATCCTGCTACTCGCTGCCCGAGAAAATAATCCATGTACCGTGACCGTATTCGCCTGCCTTCGTTGTTGGATAAAGTGATGAGCGCCGCCGACGCCGCTGCGCTGATTGAGGACGGCATGACCGTCGGCATGAGCGGCTTCACCCGCGCCGGCGAAGCCAAGGCCGTGCCCCATGCGCTGGCCGAGCGAGCCAAGGTCACGCCGCTGAAGATCAGCCTGATGACCGGCGCCAGCCTGGGCAACGACCTCGACAAACAATTGACCGAGGCCGGCGTGCTGTCGCGGCGTATGCCGTTCCAGGTCGACAGCACCTTGCGCAAGGCGATCAACGCCGGCGAAGTGATGTTCATCGACCAGCACCTGTCGGAAACCGTCGAGCAACTGCGCAACCAGCAACTGAAGCTGCCGGACATCGCCGTGATCGAAGCGGTGGCCATCACCGAACAGGGCCACATCGTGCCGACTACATCGGTGGGCAACTCGGCGAGCTTCGCGATCTTCGCCAAACACGTGATCGTCGAGATCAACCTGGCGCACAACGCCAACCTCGAAGGTCTGCATGACATCTACATCCCGACCTATCGTCCGACCCGCACGCCGATTCCGCTGGTAAAGGTCGACGACCGTATTGGCAGCACTGCGATCCCGATCCCGCCGGAGAAGATTGTCGCCATCGTCATCACCCAGCAGTCGGACTCGCCGTCCACCGTGTCGTCGCCGGATGTCGACACCAAGGCCATCGCCGATCACTTGATCACTTTCCTCAAGCAAGAAGTCGACGCCGGGCGCATGACCAACAAGCTCGGACCGTTGCAGGCCGGGATCGGCAACATTGCCAACGCGGTGATGTGCGGGCTGATCGACTCGCCGTTCGAAGACCTGACCATGTACTCCGAAGTGCTTCAGGACTCGACCTTCGACCTGATCGACGCCGGCAAGCTGAGCTTTGCCTCGGGCAGTTCGATCACCCTGTCTGAGCGGCGCAACAGCGACGTGTTCGGCAACCTGGAGAAGTACAAGGACAAACTGGTACTGCGCCCGCAAGAGATCTCCAACCACCCGGAAGTGGTGCGGCGTCTGGGCATCATCGGCATCAACACGGCCCTTGAGTTCGACATCTATGGCAACGTCAACTCGACCCACGTTTGCGGCACGCGAATGATGAACGGCATCGGCGGCTCAGGCGACTTCGCGCGCAACGCACACTTGGCGGTGTTCGTGACCAAGTCGATCGCCAAGGGCGGCGCGATTTCCAGCGTGGTGCCGATGGTCAGCCACGTCGACCATACCGAGCATGACGTCGACATCCTGGTGACCGAGGTGGGCCTGGCCGACCTGCGCGGCCTGGCGCCACGGGAACGCGCCCGGGTCATCATCGATAATTGCGTGCACCCGGATTACCGCCCGGCGCTGAACGATTACTTCGAAAAAGCCTGTGCGATCGGCGGCCACACTCCGCACATCCTGCGTGACGCCCTGAGCTGGCACATCAATCTGGAAGAAACCGGACGCATGCTGGCGGTGTAATCCGCACAGATTTTCCGCTGGCGCAAACACAGTTTCGTCAGCGGAAATTTGAAAACCGCCGCAGCCGTCAAAAACTGTACTGCTGTACCGGTCTATTCCTACGGCTTTTGCCTACTCGAATCATCGATTTGGGCAAAAATGCACCAAATAAGCGCAGACAGGTACAGTTTGCGCGATTTTGACCCGTACACCCTCTATAAACAGTTAACTGGTCACTCACAATACAGGTGAACTGTATCTAGAGAGTCTGGCTAAACGAGAGGATCATGGGCACCAGTTAAACCACTACCTAATCCCGCCACAAGCGGAAGGATGTCAACCATGGAACGTACACTCAGTTCCGAACTGTTCTTCGAAGACAAAGCTGTAAACACCCAGGCTTCCCTGCCTCTGCGCGTTATCGCCAACCTGATGCTGTGGCAGCGCCGCATCTCCAGCCGCCATCAACTGGCTCGTCTGGATTCGCGTCTGCTGGCTGACGCCGGGATTAGCGAAGCACAACGCTACGAAGAGCTGAGCAAGCCGTTCTGGCGCTAAGCAGCGTCGCTGGCTCTGGTCGCTAGACCCACCGCCAGCAACCCGAATTGAACACACAAGACCCGTCGCGGGAAACCGCGACGGGTTTTGTCGTTTCAGGGCAGAAAAAACTGAATATCCAGTTTGAAACATCAAACAGATACAGTTTTCGAAAAGTTAATAAAGACAAGTACAGTTACGCAAAATGTGTTCAGGCCAGCATCCTGACCACTGTGCGAATCCCGAACGGAGGCCTAAGATCCATGCAGAACGTGGCGAATGCTGTGCGACTGGCGTCTGACCTTCAGACACCGAGCCACCTCTCAATACGGTTTATCCACAGGAGTTCTCCCATGTCCCGTCTTCGTCTGCTCAGCGCCGCCGCACTGCTGGCCGTCGCTGCCAACGCCAGCGCCACCAGCTTCATCGTGACCACCGACGCCGTGGTTGGCGCACTCAAGTCCTCTTCCGATGCCACCTCCGACGTCACCTCGTCCTTCCGTGACGACAAGATCGTGCTCGCCGCCCGTGACGACGCCGCCAGCTTCGTGGCCAGCGAAGGTGAAATCCGTGGCGTGAAACTGGAGAGCGCACTGGATCACATCCGTCATCAGGCTCCGCAACTGAACGCGACCGACGCACAGCTGGCCCAGGCCATTCTGACGATCTAAGCAATGGAACATTACGGGGCACGCCGCTAGTGTCCCGATGTTTCGGCACTGGCTCTAGTCCGGGCATTGCGCTAGCCTTGGGACTCGCCAACAGCTGCCGAGTCCCATGCGTTTTCTTACAAATCTGCTTATCCCCTCTGTACTGATCACCGCCTGCTGGATTCCTCTGGCAGACGCCTTCGATGTGTCCACACAGAACACCGTTGTCAGCGTCTGGGCCACCGGCATGGTGTCTTCCGCGCCGTTCGACCGTAAACTGATCGTCGCCGCGCACGACGATGCTGCAGCGTTCGTTGCCAGTGACGGCCAGATGCGCGGCGCACAGCTCGAATCCGCCCTGCATTACCTGCGCAAGAGCCGGCCAAAACTTCATGTCAGCGACCTTGAACTGGCACAGTCAATTCTCGTCCAATAGTCATCCCTGTCTTTTCGGAGTCGTTCCATGCGTAGCCCGCTGATTGCTGCCGCCCTTGGCCTGCTGTTGTTGGCCGATATGGCCCAGGCACACACCCTGGTAGCCACCAGTAACATCATCGTCCGCGCCTCCCAGCGCACCATCGATTTCACCTCCGACACCACTACGTCGATTCGCGATTCGAAAATCATCCGCGAAGCCCACGACGACGCCGCCAGTTTCGTGGCCAGCGACGGTGATATCCGTGGTGCCAACCTGGAAGCCGCCTTCAACACCTTGCGCACCCGCGTGCCGGAAGCTCGCGACGCCAGTGATCAGGTACTCGCCGAAGCCATCCTCGCACTGTGAAGTCACTCGGCGCCTGGCTGCTGGCCGGGGCGTTGTTGCTGCTTGGCAACAGCGCCCACGCCGGCCTGCAATTGCGGCTCAAGATCGACGGCCTGAGCCCCGCCCAACAGCAGGCCAGCCAGGCACTGCTCGATGAAGCCATGCAGGCGTTGCCGCCGAGCTTCATCGAACGCCTGGACCGGCGTATCGATGTCGGCTGGACCGACGACATGCCCGGCAACGCCTACGGCCAGGCGACGCTCGTCTCCGAGCTGGACCTGAACCGAAAACTGCTCGCCAGCCTCACCGACGGCAGCGCGGCCACGCAAAAAACCAATCGCCCCCACGGCACCGTTCGCCGGGAACTGCTGGCCACGGTGCTGCACGAAATCACCCACATTTACGATCGCGCGCGCTTGTGGCCGGCGGCCGAACGCACGCTGATCCAGCGCTGTACCCGACGCAACAACAGCGCCGGGCTGATCGGCATTCCCGATGAGTGCCGCGGCCAGAACGGTCGGCGCTTCACCCTCAGCGATGATCCACGCCTGCTCGATCTCGCCGGCTGGCAGCAATACGTCGGCCGTCGTGGCGAACGTGAACAGCACAACCGGCAGATCGCTCGCAGCCCCGACCTTTACGAAATCTCCAGCCCGAAGGAGTTTGTCGCGGTCAACATGGAGTATTTCCTCCTCGACCCGAGCTACGCCTGCCGGCGCCCGGCGCTGTATCGCTATTACCAGGAGCACTTCGGCTGGGCACCGCCCGCGAAAGATGAGTGCGCCAAAACCTTCGCTTTCCTCAATGCCGGCAACGACTTTGCCAAACAGCCCCTGGGCCAGGTTGATCCGGAGCGCGTGTACGCGGTGGATTACCTGTTGGCCGAAGCCAACCAGAACTGGGTCAGCCGTTGGGGCCACAGCATGTTGCGTCTGGTGATCTGTGCACCGGGCCGACCACGCGGGCCGGACTGCCGACTGGATCTGGACCAGCATCTGGTGCTCTCATACCGCGCCTTCGTCGGTGACGTACAGCTGTCGAGCTGGGACGGACTGGTCGGCAAATACCCGTCGCGCCTATTTGTGTTGCCGCTGGCGCAGGTGATCGACGAGTACACCAAGACCGAACTGCGCAGCCTGGCGTCGGTGCCGTTGAATCTCTCGCGCAGCGAAATCGAGGGCGTAGTCGAACACGCCGCCGAAATGCACTGGAGCTACGACGGCAATTACTTCTTTCTCTCCAACAACTGTGCGGTCGAAGGCCTGAAACTGCTGCGCAGCGGCAGCAACAACGCCCGGCTCACCGGCCTCGACAGCATCATGCCCAACGGCTTGCTGGAGGTGCTGAAGGGGCGAGGCCTGGCCGACACCAGCGTGCTCGATGATCCGAAAGAGGCGTTGCGCCTGGGTTATCGTTTCGACTCGTTCCGTGACCGTTATCAGGCGATGTTCGATGTCTTGAAAAAGCAATTGCCAATCAAGCAGGCAACCGTTGAAGAATGGCTTTCGCTGTCCGCCGAAGAACGTCGCCCATGGTTCGAACGTGCAGACCTGCGCACCAGCGCCGCGCTGTTATTGCTGGAGCAAGCCAGTTTCCGCCGCCAATTGCTGTTGGCTCAGGATGAGGTCAAGCAACGCTACCTCGGCGCCCGTGAGCTGGAAGACGGTGGCATGGACAAGGCCAACGCGACCTTGCAGCAGATCCTCGCCAACAGCGGCTTCCTCAGCCGACCGGCAGAATTGCTCGACTCCCGAGGTTATGGCCTGCCGCAACCAAGCGAATTCAGCCGACTGGAAGCAGAAAGCAGCCAGCGCCAGAAACAATTGCTGGCCCTGACCGGCGATCTCGATAAGGAAGTACGCGCATTGCTCGAGCCCAAACGAGCAGCCGAAATTGCGGCCAGCGAGGCCAACGTGAAACAGATCGGCGAGCATCTGCGCAAACTGCACAAAGCCTCGGGCGGACTGGAACTGCCCTGAAAAAAACACAGGCCCTGAAAACAAAAGACCGCAGCCGGTAAAGGCTGCGGTCTTTTTTATTGCCTGACGATCAGTACAGAACGCCATCCAGTACTTCGTAAACGACCCCGCTGCCCACCGCGATCAGCACGATGTCACCGCCAGCACGACGCCATTCATAACCCGGGTAATACGGCAGACGACTCAACGCCCGGTTATCCAGCCGCTCGCCGTAATAGCCATGGGGCAGCGGGCGGCCACGGACCAGATGAATGCCTGGAGGCGGCGGCGCACCGCGAACGAAATAGCCATGATTGTCACGGATCACCTGACGCACCGGGCCAAAATCCCGAGGCGGCGGGCCGCCGCGATGGTTGCTTTGCCAATCATGGTGATCGCCACCGCGATTGTCGTAGTGGCCCTGTTGCGGGCCGCCGTGGTCGTGATCGTCGCGCGGATCGGCGCTGGCCAGCAGCGGCGTCGCGCTGATCATCAGCACGCCCAGACTGGCAATCAGACGTTTCGGCATTTTCATCGGGTCTTTCCTCACTGCACTGACAGCAAAAAGGGATTCAGAACGTGGTTCTGAATCCCTCGGTCTTGCTCAATTAGTCTGTGCCGCGAGGCCCTAATTCCTCTGTATCAGGAACTTTACCTTCAGCTGACGCGAGCCTTACGCACGCCTTCGGACAGCGCCGAACACAGGCTCAGCACGCCGTCGATGGCCTGGTCCGGCGTGGTCGCGTTGGCGATGTGATCGATCAGCGCCGAGCCCACCACCACACCATCGGCCAGACGCGCGATGGACGCGGCCTGCTCCGGCGTGCGGATACCGAAACCGATGCTGATCGGCAGATCGGTATGACGACGCAGACGCGCCACCGCTTCCTCGACGTGTTCCAGAGTCGCCGCACCGGCACCGGTCACACCGGCAACCGACACGTAGTAAACGAAGCCGGAGCTGCCGTTCAACACTTTCGGCAGACGCGCATCATCGGTGGTCGGGGTGGTCAGGCGGATGAAGTCGATGCCCGCTGCCTGGGCCGGGTCGCACAGCTCCGAGTTGTGCTCCGGTGGCATGTCGACCACGATCAGGCCATCAACGCCGGCCTCTTTGGCTTCGGCGATGAAGCGCTCGACGCCGAACTTGTGGATCGGGTTGAAGTAACCCATCAGCACCAGCGGCGTGTCGCTGTTGTCCTTGCGGAACTCGCGAACCATTTGCAGGGTTTTGATCAGGTTCTGCTTGGCGCCCAAAGCACGGATGTTCGCCAGCTGAATCGCCGGGCCGTCGGCCATCGGGTCGGTGAACGGCATGCCCAGTTCGATCACGTCGGCACCGGCTTTCGGCAGGCCTTTGAGGATTGCCAGCGAGGTGTCGTAGTCCGGGTCGCCAGCAGTGACGAAGGTCACCAGGGCGGCGCGATTCTGTTCCTTGAGTTCGGCAAAACGGGTTTGCAGGCGGCTCATCAGTGTTTCTCCTGCTTCGATTGCTCTTGTTGAGAGTGTTCCATGTGGTGCATGACGGTCTGCATGTCTTTGTCGCCGCGGCCGGACAGGTTGACCACCATCAGGTGATCCTTCGGCAGTTTCGGTGCGCGTTTGAATACTTCGGCCAACGCATGAGCGCTTTCCAATGCAGGGATGATCCCCTCGAGGCGGCAGCATTTGTGGAACGCATCAAGGGCTTCGTCGTCGGTCACCGAGGTGTACTGGACGCGGCCGATGTCATGCAACCACGCGTGCTCAGGGCCGATGCCCGGATAGTCGAGGCCGGCGGAAATCGAGTGGGCGTCGATGATCTGGCCATCGTCGTCCTGCAGCAGGAAGGTACGGTTGCCGTGCAGCACACCCGGTACGCCGCCGTTGAGGCTGGCCGCGTGTTTGCCGGTCTCGATGCCGTAACCGGCGGCTTCGACGCCGATGATCTCGACGCTCTTGTCATCGAGGAACGGGTGGAACAGGCCCATGGCGTTGGAACCGCCACCGATGCACGCCACCAGGCTGTCCGGCAGACGACCTTCCTGAGCTTGCAACTGATCGCGGGTTTCCTTGCCGATCACCGCCTGGAAGTCGCGAACCATGGCTGGATAAGGGTGCGGGCCGGCCACGGTGCCGATCAGGTAAAAGGTGCTGTCGACGTTGGTCACCCAGTCACGCAGCGCTTCGTTCATCGCGTCTTTCAGGGTGCCGGTGCCGGCGACCACCGGGATCACCTCGGCGCCCAGCAGCTTCATGCGGAATACGTTCGCCTGCTGACGCTCGATGTCGGTGGTGCCCATGTAGATCACGCAGTCCAGACCGAAACGCGCAGCCACGGTGGCGGTAGCCACGCCGTGCATGCCGGCGCCGGTCTCGGCGATGATGCGTTTCTTGCCCATGCGCCGCGCCAGCAGGATCTGGCCGATGCAGTTGTTGATCTTGTGCGCGCCGGTGTGGTTCAGCTCTTCGCGCTTGAGGTAGATCTTGGCGCCACCGCAGAACTCGGTCAGGCGCTCGGCGAAATACAGCGGGCTCGGACGTCCGACGTAGTCGCGCTGGAAGTAGGCCAATTCTTCTTTGAACGCCGGATCTTCCTTGGCCGCTTCGTATTCACGAGCCAGGTCGAGGATCAACGGCATCAGGGTTTCGGCGACGTAACGGCCGCCGAACGAGCCAAACAGGCCGTTGGCGTCAGGGCCGTTACGCAGATCGGAGGTGTTCGAAGTCTGGGTCATGGTTCGCTCCAGCGGATTTCACGAGAAGACAATGGCGTTCACTCTACCCCTGACCTTCCAGACTGAAAACCGATAAGATCGCCACAACCTGTCAGGAAAACTCACAGATATCATGAGCCATGACCTCCCCCCGCTGAACGCCCTGCGCGCCTTCGAAGCCACCGCCCGCCTGAACAGTGTCAGCCAGGCTGCGGAGCAACTGCACGTGACTCACGGTGCGGTCAGCCGCCAGCTCAAGGTGCTGGAAGAGCATCTCGGCGTCAGTCTTTTCGTCAAGGACGGTCGTGGCCTGAAACTCACAGATGCCGGCATCCGTCTGCGCGATGCCAGCGGCGAGGCGTTCGACCGCTTGCGCAGCGTTTGCGCCGAACTGACCCAAAGCACCGCCGATGCGCCGTTCGTACTCGGTTGCTCCGGTAGCTTGCTGGCGCGCTGGTTCATTCCCCGACTGGGAAGGCTGAATGCCGATCTGCCGGACTTGCGTCTGCACCTGTCCGCCGGTGAAGGCGATCTCGACCCGCGTCGCCCGGGACTGGATGCATTGCTGCTGTTCGCCGAACCGCCATGGCCGGCGGACATGCAGGTGTACGAGCTGGCCAGCGAGCGAATCGGCCCGGTCATGAGTCCGCTGTTCAGCGGCTACCAGCGCCTGCAATCGGCACCGCCCATTGCCCTGCTCGACGAACCCTTGCTGCACACGACTTCACGCCCGCAAGCCTGGCCGAGCTGGGCGCAGCAAAGCGGCCTCGACGCCAAGGCGTTGAAGCTGGGGCAGGGTTTCGAGCATTTGTATTACTTGCTGGAAGCGGCCGTCGCCGGGCTGGGCGTGGCGATCGCGCCGGAACCGCTGGTGACCGAAGACTTGAAGGCCGGTCGCCTGGTCGCGCCATGGGGCTTCAGTGAAACCCCGGCGCAACTGGCGTTGTGGCTACCCAAGCGCGCCGCAGACGGGCGCGCCCGGCAATTGGCGCAGTGGCTCAGGAACGAGCTGCGCCAGGCAGATCACTCGCCGCGCTTGAACAGCAAGTAAGCGGCCAGCAGACCCAGCGCACCGACCGCCACACCGGCGGTCGTCCACGGATGTTCCTGCGCGTAATCGCGGGTGGCGATCCCGGTCTCGCGGGTTTTGACTTTGACTTCTTCGTAGGCATCGCTGAGCAGGCTGCGCGAATGTTTCAGCGCACTTTCGGCATTGCTTTTCAGCGCCTTGAGGGTCTTGCGCGACTCGTCAGAAGCGTCGTCCTTCAGGCTTTCCAACGACTTGAGCAGACTCTCGATCTCCGCTTCCATGCTTTGCAACGAGGCTTTGCGTAACGAGGTGTTGGCCATTGTGGCTCTCCTGCATTGGTGATGAGTGGCGTGTGTTGGTTGGGACTTCAGCGTTTCTGGAAAGTGCAGAAAATCTGAACTTCCTCTCGCCCGGATCGCCGAAATCAACACGGCAAATCGCTGCTAGGCTCAATTGCACACTTCAAGGAGAACACCATGAGTGACCATCACACCTACAAGAAAGTCGAGCTGGTCGGTTCGTCCACCAGCAGCATCGAAGACGCCATCAACAATGCGTTGGCCGAGGCCAACAAGAGCATCAAGCATCTGGAATGGTTTGAAGTGACCGAAACCCGCGGCCACATCAAGGATGGCAAGGCGGCGCACTTTCAAGTGACCCTGAAAGTCGGGTTCCGGATAGCCAGCAGCTGAGTTTGGTCTACGCTTCTGAACTTGCGCGCTGGCCGAGTGCCATAGGAATGGCAATGCGCTACGAGGTGAGTGCATCGAGCGAACGGCTCGATGCCTGCCTTTTTTAATCCGACCAGGGAGTGCGACCGATGAAGAAGTTCATGTTGGCAGTAGGTTTGTTGAGCCTTGCGGGTGGTGCGTTTGCTGCCGGCAAGCCTTGTGAAGAACTGAAGGCTGAAATCGCGGCCAAGCTGGATGCCAAGGGCGTTTCCGGGTATTCGCTGGAGATTGTCGACAAGGGTGCGGCCAGTGGCGGCAAAGTCGTCGGCACCTGCGAAGGCGGCGCCAAAGAGATCGTCTACACCCGCGGCTGATCACGCCGGAAAAACGAAAGCCGACGCAATGCGTCGGCTTTTTTGTTCGCGGCGATCGGGCTCAGCCCTTCATGACCTGCGCCAGCAGCTCGTAGGAATGCAGGCGATCGGCGTGTTCATACAGGTCGCAGGTGAAGATCAGCTCATCAGCCTGAGTCTGTTCGATCAGCACTTCGAGTTTCGCGCGGATTTTCTGCGGACTGCCGACCATCGCCAGACCGAGGAAATCACCCACCGCCTCACGCTCGTGGGGCAGCCACAGGCCGTCCATGGTTTTCACCGGTGGGCGCTGCACCAGACTTTGCCCACGCATCAGCGCGAGAATTCGCTGGTACACCGAGGTCGCCAGGTAATCAGCCTGTTCATCGGTATCGGCCGCCACCAGCGGCACGCCGAGCATCACGTACGGTTTGTCGAGTACCGCCGATGGCTTGAAGTGATTGCGGTAGACGCGAATCGCCTCATGCATGAAGCGCGGTGCGAAATGCGAGGCGAAGGCGTAGGGCAAACCGCGCTCGCCGGCCAGTTGTGCACTGAACAGACTGGAACCGAGCAGCCAGATCGGCACGTTGGTGCCGGTGCCCGGCATCGCGATCACGCGCTGATCCGGGGTGCGCGGACCGAGGAAGCGCGCCAGCTCAGCCACGTCTTCCGGGAAATCATCGGCACTGCCGGAGCGCTCACGGCGCAAGGCGCGGGCGGTCATCTGGTCGGAACCCGGCGCACGCCCCAGACCGAGGTCGATCCGTCCCGGATACAGGCTTTCGAGGGTGCCGAACTGCTCGGCGATCACCAATGGTGCGTGGTTGGGCAGCATCACGCCGCCGGAGCCGACCCGGATGGTCGACGTGCCGCCGGCCAGATAGCCCAGCAACACCGAGGTGGCAGAACTGGCGATGCCGTCCATGTTGTGGTGCTCGGCAACCCAGAACCGGGTGTAGCCGAACTTCTCGACGTGCTGCGCCAGATCCAGCGAGTTGCGCAGCGACTGCGCCGGGCTGCCGTTCTCGCGCACCGGCACCAGATCAAGGGTGGAAAACTTTACGTCGGACAGTTGCTTCATAAACCTGCATCTCCGATTGAGGGCGCAGGTGTGTTCTTGGCGAACGCAAACCTGCCCAATTCATAAGCGTGTTCTGTGCAATGAGGGCATATACCCGAGTTTCAATAGCCGATCCGAAATTTCCTACTAAAAAAGTCAACGATTCACTTGGGCTGAACTTTGTTCCGGCGTCTATCCTCAGAAGCCTTGCAGGCAAAAACCACGACGGCGCGGCGTCTCGCGCCCGATTTGAAGGAGGCACACATGGCTATCGTGAAGAAGGCATCCGCGCATTGGGAAGGTGACCTGAAAACCGGCATCGGCTCGATTTCCACCGAAACCGGCGTCCTGCGCGAAGCGCCCTACGGCTTCAAGGCCCGCTTCGAAGGCGGCAAGGGCACCAATCCGGAAGAACTGATCGGCGCCGCCCATGCGGGCTGTTTCTCCATGGCGTTCTCGATGATTCTCGGTGACGCCGGGCTCAAGGCCGACAGCATCGACACCCAGGCCGAGGTCACGCTGGACCAGGTGGATGGCGGCTTTGCGATCACCGCAGTGAAACTGATCCTCAAGGCAAAAATTCCGGGAGCGACCCAGGCGCAGTTCGAAGAGCTGAGCAACAAGGCCAAGGAAGGTTGCCCGGTGTCCAAGGTGCTGAATGCGAAGATCAGTCTCGACGCATCGCTGGTCAGCTGACTGCTTTGAGCCTAATCAGAACCCGCCAGGCAAAAATGTGGTCGAATAAATGACAGCAGCTTTCGCGCATCTTCGTGCGCGCTGCTTCGATGGAGCTTCAACCATGAAACGTTTTGCCTTGGCGGTTATCTGTGGCGTGCTGGCAACGTCGGCCTTCGCAGCGCCCAAAGACTGCGAAGAACTCAAGCAAGAGATCGAAATCAAGATTCAGGCGAACGCCGTGCCCTCCTACACCCTGGAGATAGTCTCCAAGGAAGAGGCTGAAAAACACGACATCGCCATGATCGTCGGCACCTGCGACAACGGCACCAAAGCCATCATCTATCAGAAGAACGACCGCTGATACGCATCAGATGATGCAGTTGACTTCGCGGTCCTCGGCGACGATTTCCCGCTTGTCGTTGTACAGGCGGGCACTCGGGGTAAACGCCAGCGAACGGCCTTCGAGCAAGTAACGCTGGCCCGCCTCGAAATGATCGTAGCGGATGGTCAGGTAGCACAGACGCTCCACGGGGCCGGTCATCAGGCTGCCGCCTCCGCCGAACACTTCAAAGTCGAAGCGTACCCGTAGCTCGTGGCTGCCGGGCGTGACCTGGAAGAAGCGCCCGTCAGTCAGCCGCCTGTTGTCGAGACGCTCGGCCATCAGCAGTTTTCCGCCGGGGGTTGGCGTGGAGAATTCGACCCAGGCCATGTTCGGATCGACGGGGGGCAACGATGTCTGGCACCCGGCGAGTACGCCTGCGGCCAGCAACAGCATCAACGTGCGCATGATGGATGTCCGTGAGTTCGGACATCCAGCATAACGCCGATCAGGTTCGCTGGCAGCCCGCTGGCGTGCCCTGGCCCACCACGTTGCGTTGTTGGTCATAGAGCTTGGCCCACGGACGGAAACCGATGCTACCCGCCTGCAACTGATACCGCTGGCCAGCGTTGAAATCCTTGAATTTCACGTTCAACTGACAATCGCGCCACAGCGGCTCGGCATCCGGGCCGATGTTGGTCGCCTCGACCGGGAATTGATAACGAACCGTCAGTTCATGGCTGCCGGGCTGCACTTCGAAGTAACGATGATCGACGGAAGCCTTGTTGTCGACTTCCAGCGCCTGCAACGCCGTGTCCTGTTGCCGGGCATCCAGATCGATCCAGGCTTGCGAGGGGTCAGGGGTCGGCATTCCGAATCCGGCACAACCGGCCAGCGTCAGCACGCTTCCTGTCAGTATCAACATGCGCATAGCGGAGCTCCAATGGGCGGGATAGTCTTGGGCAGACTTTCCGGGGGGATTTCTTATTTTGATCAGGCCGCTTCCAAGCCATGGGTTACTTGATCGCGTTTTGCGGGTTTTGTTTCCGGGTGTGATGATTTTGTTGCTCAACGGTTGCTCAAGCCTGAGCTATTACAGCCAGCTGGCCAGCGGTCAGCTGCAGCTTTTGCGGGCGCGGGAGCCGGTGGCCAAGGTGATCGCCGACCCGACCCGCGACGCCAGACTGCGCACTCACCTGGCCCAATCCCAGAAAGCCCGGGCTTTTGCCAGCGAACATTTGCACCTGCCGGACAACCAAAGCTATCGCCTCTACGCCGACATCGGTCGGCCGTTTGTCGTGTGGAATGTGTTCGCCACCCCGGAGTTTTCCCTGAGCCCGCAGAACCATTGCTTCCCGATTGCCGGTTGCGTGGCCTATCGCGGCTATTACAGCCAGAGCGCGGCGCGGGGCGAAGCAGCGATTCAGCGCCTGCAAGGCATGGACGTGTCGATCGGCGGCGTCGAGGCCTACTCGACCCTCGGCTGGTTCAACGATCCGATCCTCAATTCGATGATGGGCTGGGGCGACGAGCGTCTGGCGACGCTGATCTTCCATGAACTGGCCCACCAACGTTTCTATGTGAAGGATGACACCGAGTTCAACGAGTCCTTCGCGACCTTCGTCGAGCAGGAAGGTACGCGGCAGTGGCGAGCGTTTCGTGGCTTGCCCCCGGAAAACGACTCGAAACTGAAGCAGCGGGATCAATTCATTCAGCTGATCCTCGATACCCGTTCACGCCTCGAAAAACTCTATGCACAACCATTGGCGACAGCGCAGATGCGCGAGCGCAAGGCGGCAGAGTTCGAACGGTTTCGACAGGATTACCGAGCGATGCGCGATGACCAGTGGGCCGGCGACAAACGCTATGACGCCTGGGTCAATGCGCCGTTGAACAACGCACGGCTATTGCCGTTCGGGCTGTATGACCAGTGGGTGCCGGCGTTTGCGGCGTTGTTCAGGCAGGTTGGTGGGGATTGGGTCAGGTTTTACGCAGAGGTCGAAAAGTTGGGTGGCTTGCCGGTCGTTGAGCGTAAGTCGGCTTTGAAAGTGCTGGCAGGCTCATAAATCTACAGCGGCTTTCAGGCCCATCGCGAGCAGGCTCGCTCCCACAGGAAACCGAGTTCCGGTACTGAAACGCGGTCACTGTGGGAGCGAGCCTGCTCGCGATGGCTGATTCATCAGCGCCGCAAAAATGCCTGATGCAATTGATCCAAAGTCTCGAAGTGATAAGCCGGCGCTTCGGCACTCAGCTCTTCATGGCTGCCAAAACCGTAACCCACGGCCGCCGCATCCAGCCCGTTGCTGCGAGCACCGATCAGGTCATGCTTGCGGTCACCGATCATCAGCGTATTGGCCGAATCCAGCCCTTCCTCGGCCATCAGGTGGGCGATCAGATCGACCTTGTTGGTGCGGGTGCCGTCCAGTTCGCTGCCGTAGATCACCTTGAAGTGTTTGGCGAAGTCGAAGTGCCGGGCGATTTCCCGGGCGAACACCCACGGCTTCGACGTCGCGATATACAGCTGGCGGCCTTGGCCGCTCAGGGTTTCCAGCAACGGCGTGACGCCCTCGAACACCCGGTTCTCGTACAGGCCGGTGACCTTGAAGCGCTCGCGGTAGAAATTCACCGCCTCCCACGCCTTCGCTTCATCAAAACCATAAAACTGCATGAACGCCTGCAACAGCGGCGGGCCGATGAAGTGTTCCAGCTTGGTCAGGTCCGGCTCATCGATGCCGAGCTTGCTCAAGGCGAACTGAATGGAACGGGTGATGCCCTCACGCGGATCGGTAAGGGTGCCATCGAGGTCGAACAGTACGGTCTGGTAATGCATGAAAAATCCCGGGCAATAGAGAGAAAAATCAGAGCTGGTCGTAGCCTTCGGCCAGATGCAGGTCCTTGAGCTTCACGTAGTTCGCCGCGCTGTAGGTGAAAAAGGCGTTTTCCTTGTCGGTCAGTGGACGGACCTGTTTCACCGGACTGCCCACGTACAGGAAACCGCTTTCCAGGCGTTTGCCCGGTGGCACGAGACTGCCGGCGCCGATGATCACATCGTCCTCGACCACCGCGCCGTCCATGACGATGCTGCCCATGCCGATAAGTACGCGGCTGCCGACCGTACAGCCATGCAGCATGACCTTGTGGGCGATGGTCACGTCATCGCCAATCAGCAGCGGGAAACCGTCCGGGTTGAACGGGCCAGCGTGAGTGATGTGCAACACACAACCATCCTGCACGCTGGTGCGCGCGCCGATGCGGATGCGGTGCATGTCGCCGCGGATCACGGTCAGCGGCCACACGGAGCTGTCTTCGCCGATTTCGACGTCGCCGATCACCACCGCCGAGCCGTCGACAAATGCGCCTTGGCTCAAGCGTGGGGTGTGATTCTGGTACTTGCGAAGGGACACGATTAGTTCTCTCTCTGTCGCCGATAGCTGCGGTGGGTGTCGATTGTAATTAAGATGGGCGCATGTTTCTTCCAGCCAAGGTGCCAACCGTGAGCGTGAACAACCCTCTTCTGCAGTCCTACGACCTGCCGCCGTTCTCCGCGATCCGTGCCGAACACGTGCAGCCGGCCATCGAAACCATTCTGGCCGACAACCGCGCCGCCATCGCCGAAATCCTCAAGACCCAAGGCCAGAACCCGACCTGGGCCGGGCTGGTGCTGGCGATGGACGAACTCAATGATCGCCTGGGCGCAGCCTGGAGTCCGGTCAGCCACCTCAATGCCGTGTGCAACAGCGCCGAACTGCGTGAAGCCTACGAGTCGTGCCTGCCGGCGTTGAGCGCCTATTCCACCGAAATGGGCCAGAACCGCGAACTGTTCCAGGCTTATGAAGCCCTGGCCAACAGCCCGGAAGCCGCCGGTTTCGACGTGGCGCAAAAAACCATTCTGGAACACGCCCTGCGCGATTTCCGTCTGTCGGGCATCGACCTGCCGGAAGCCGAGCAGAAGCGCTATGCCGAAGTGCAGAGCAAGCTGTCCGAGCTGGGCAGCCGCTTCTCCAACCAGTTGCTCGACGCCACTCAGGCCTGGACCAAGCACTTGACCGACGAAGCCGCCCTCGCCGGCCTGACCGATTCGGCCAAGGCGCAAATGGCCGCTGCGGCACAGGCCAAAGGCCTCGACGGCTGGCTGATCACCCTGGAATTCCCGAGTTACTACGCGGTGATGACCTACGCCCAGGACCGTGCGCTGCGCGAAGAAGTCTACGCCGCCTACTGCACCCGTGCGTCGGATCAAGGCCCGAACGCCGGCCAGAACGACAATGGCCCGGTGATGGGCGAAATCCTCGACCTGCGTCAGGAGCTGGCCAAACTGCTTGGTTTCTCCAGCTTCTCCGAGCTGAGCCTGGCCACCAAAATGGCCGAATCCAGCGATCAGGTGCTGAGCTTCCTGCGCGATCTGGCCAAGCGCAGCAAACCGTTTGCCGCCCAGGATCTGCAACAGCTCAAGGCTTACGCCGCCGAGCAAGGCTGCGCCGATCTGCAAAGCTGGGACAGCGGTTTCTACGGTGAAAAACTCCGTGAACAACGCTACAGCGTCGCCCAGGAAACCCTGCGCGCCTACTTCCCGATCGACAAAGTGCTCGGCGGCCTGTTCGCCATCGTTCAGCGCCTGTACGGTATTGAAATCGCCGAACTGAAAGGCTTCGACACCTGGCACCCGGACGTTCGCCTGTTCGAGATCAAGGAAAACGGCCAGCACGTCGGTCGCTTCTTCTTCGACCTCTACGCCCGCGCCAACAAGCGTGGCGGCGCGTGGATGGACGGCGCCCGCGACCGTCGCCGCACCCTCGACGGGGTGCTGCAAAGCCCGGTGGCCAATCTGGTGTGCAACTTCACCCCGGCCGACAGCGGCAAACCTGCACTGCTGACCCACGATGAAGTGACCACCCTGTTCCACGAATTCGGCCACGGCCTGCATCACCTGCTGACCCGCGTCGAGCATGCCGGCGTTTCCGGTATCAACGGCGTGGCGTGGGACGCGGTCGAGCTGCCGAGCCAGTTCATGGAAAACTGGTGCTGGGAGCCGGAAGGTCTGGCGCTGATTTCCGGCCACTACGAAACCGGCGAGCCGCTGCCGCAGGATCTGCTGGAAAAAATGCTCGCGGCGAAGAACTTCCAGTCCGGTCTGATGATGGTGCGCCAACTGGAATTCTCGCTGTTCGACTTCGAACTGCACGCCACTCACGGTGACGGCCGCAGCGTCGCGCAGGTTCTGGAAGGCGTGCGTGACGAGGTGTCGGTGATGCGTCCTCCGGCCTACAACCGCTTCCCGAACAGCTTCGCCCACATCTTCGCCGGCGGTTACGCGGCGGGTTACTACAGCTACAAGTGGGCGGAAGTGCTGTCGGCAGATGCCTTTTCGAAGTTCGAAGAAGACGGCGTGCTGAATGCCGACACCGGTCGCGCCTTCCGTGAAGCGATCCTGGCCCGCGGTGGCTCGCAGGAGCCGATGGTGCTGTTCGTCGACTTCCGTGGCCGTGAGCCGTCGATTGACGCACTCTTGCGCCACAGCGGCCTGAGTGAGGACGCGGCAGCATGAGTGAGGCACCCGTGAAGACCAAAAAACGCTTTATCGCCGGGGCGGTCTGCCCGGCGTGCAGCGAGCCGGACAAACTGATGATGTGGAGCGAGGACGATGTCCCGCACCGCGAATGTGTGGCGTGCGGCTACAGCGATACGCTCAATGCCCAAGGGCTGTCGGTGCCGAAAGAGCTGGGCACGCGGGTCAACACCAGCGCGCTCAAGCCTGCCCCGGACAAAACGGTTCAGGCGGTGCAGTTCTTCCCGAATCCGAAGTTGAAGAAAAAGCCCGACGAGCAGCACTGATCCTCAATCACCTTCCCCGATTCGTCGGTGGAAGGTGGTATTGGCTTAACACCTGTCCCCCGCACTTGCTTCGTAGGCTGGCCTTTTGCGCCACGCCTCGAAGGAAGCTGCCATGCCCGACACCAATCCCCTCCTGCAACACTGGACGCTGCCACCGTGGCCAGCGATTCGCGCCGAGCACCTGCTGCCGGCGGTCACCAGCATCATTGCGGACAACCAAAGAATCATCGCCCAGGTGATCGCCAGTCAGACCGAACATCCCGGCTGGGATGATCTGGTACTGAGCATCGACGAAGCCGACGCGCGCCTCGGTGAAGTTCGCTCGATTCTTGAAACGTTGTCGATGGTCAGATCCGACGATGCGGTCTGGCTCGTGGAAAGCGCCAAAGCGCATCTGGCGATCAATCAGTATCGCTCTGAAAAAGCCCACAATCGCCGGTTGTACGAGACCTATCAGCGTTTGGCGCAGAGCTCGATCGCCGGCAGTTTCGATGAGGCGCGCAACATCGCACTGTCGCGAATTCTGCGCCGATTCAAGCAGTCGGGCATTGAGCTTCCCACTGAACAGCAGCAGGAGCTGGCGCGGTTGAACCGCGAGATCGGAGGCTTGGAATTCGTATTTCTGGACAACCTCGATCGCTGGACCGAGGCGTGGAGCAAACGTATTGACGATATTGCGCTGCTCGCAGGCTTGTCGCCGGCCATGAAAGATCGGCTGGCACTCGCCGCACGCCAGACCGGGCATGACGGCTGGTTGATCCGGCTGGACCAGAACACCTGCCAGCACATCCTCAAGTACGCCGAGAACCGCGCCTTGCGGGAGGAGTGCTACGTTGCCTACATGACCCGCGCCTCCGATCGGGGCCCACTGGCCGGCCGCTTCGATAACGGCCCGGTGCTGAAGACGCTGCTCGCCTTGCGCCAGCAGAAAGCCCGTTTACTCGGCCACGAAAACGCCGCACTACTGAGTCTGGCCAAAAACAGCGCCGGGACAACGGCATGGGTTAGTAGTTTTCTACAGCGTCAGGCGTCGCAACTGGCACCTACCCTCGCGCAGGATGCAGCGCAACTGGCAGCCTTCGCGCAGCAACGCGGGATCGACCGGGTCCAGCCGTGGGATGAAGACTTCCTGGCCGAACAATGGCGCCAACAGCAGTTTCCCGGTGCGCTGGAAAACCTGCGTGATTACTTTCCGCTCGAGGGCACCCTGCGCAGGCTCTTTCTGTTCTGCGAACGAATGTTCGGGATACGCATCGTCGAGCGGTCCGGTGGCGGCCACTGGCATGACGATGTGCGCCTGCTGGAAATCAGCGAGCATGAACAGGTCATCGGCTACATCTACCTCGACCCGTTTCACCGCGACAACGCGGTGGACTTCCCCGGCACCTCCACGCTGCGCAATCGCCGGATCAACGCCGAAGGCCGCCCGGCGCTGCCGATTGCCCTGCTCTACAGCAATTTCACACCGGCCACCGATACCCATCCGTGCTGGCTCGAAATCGACGATCTGCGGGTGCTGTTTCATGAGTTTGGCCATTGCCTCCAACACGTGCTGACACGCTCGCCCCATCACAGCCTGTCCGGCATCCTGCAACTGGGCCATGAAGCGGCGGAGTTTTCCGGGCAGTTGTTCGAGCAGTGGTGTTTGTCGCGGGAGTTTGTGCTGTGGCTCGGCGCGCATTTTCAGACCGGCGAACGCTTGAGCGCCACACGGGTCGACGCGGCACTGTCAGCTGCTCAGGCCCACTCCAGCCGGCAGCAGGCCTTGTTGCTGATGGGGGCGATGATTGATTTCGAGCTGCACCTGACCCCCGGCGACGGGCGCTCGGTCGAGGAGGTCTGCACCGACGTGCAGCGCAGCCTGAGTCCTCTGCAACTGCCGGGCGATCACCGGTTTGCCAATGGATTCGATTACATGGTGACCCAGTACGACGCTTCGGTTTACGCCTACGTCTGGTCGGGCGCGCTGGCTCAGGAAGCGTTCAAGCGCTTCAACCGGGACTGGGTGTTCAACGCGCAAACCGGCCGAGAGTTCCGCGCCACGTTCTTTGCACCAGGTGCGGGGCGTCCGTTGCTGGACGCGGTAGAAGCGTTCATCGGCCGGCCGGTCGCCGGCCTCGTTGACGTGGAGGCCGGACGGGTCACTTCAGATTGACCGTCTGAAACCAGCTCTTCATCGAGCACGTGGCAAACGCGCTGGTGCTGCAATCGCCATTGGCCAGCGCGGTGCGCAATTTATCGACATCGGCCTGCATCACGTAGCGCACGCTGTCCCGGAAGTGCCCACTCTCCCCAAACCCGCCCTGGGTCATTTCGTTCAGGGCGTCTTCCTTGCTCCAGCCCTGCACGACGATCCGGTACATCGCCGCCATCAGGCCGGTGCGATCGGAGCCGTGCTTGCAGTGCATCAACACCGGGCCGTCGGCTTCGGCGGACTGGATGGCACGCAGGGTCTTGAGCACGTCACTGTCGTCCACGTGATTGGTGCGATAGGGCAATTGCACCTGATGGATACCGGGGGCTTTCAACCAGTTGGAATCCGCTTCCGGCAGGAAGTTGATGACCGTGGCCACCTTCAGGTTGTTCAGCAACGGTACCGCGCCGTCGTCGGGGAGCGCGCTGCGATACAGCGTGGGCGACATCTGGAACAGGTTGTATTGCACTTCTACCGGTTGCGCCCACTCGACGGGACGGGAAGCCGGAGTGTCCGCAGCCTGAGCGGGAATCCAGCTGAACAGCGCAAGCAGCGACAAATAGAGTACGGAGGAAAAACGCGTCAGGAACATGCTTTACGGCGACCGTGTGGGTTTCATCAGTGAGGACCGCAGCTTGCGAGCCTCGCAGTCAAATCCCTGTGAGGCGCTTGTAAAAGAATCGTGAAGACACCGGTTCCCTTGGTCGAAAAGCGGTCTTTTTTTGGCTGAATCGGTTCATCCGGTTGCTTAGCCTGCTACCATTTGTCACATCATGTTGCAGACGCGTCCCCCTTCTCCCGGTCATTCCGGCCACGTCGCAGCCAGAAAATTCTTGAGCCGTTCGCAGAAACGGCTGACAACCATCAATGCCTGATGAGGTGCATACCCATGTCTGATGAAGATCGAGACAACCCGCGGCGTGAGTTTTTGCGCAAATCCCTGACCCTGATTCCGGTCGTGACTCTGGCCGGCAGCGGTCTCGGCAGCACGGTGCTGCAAGCAGCGCCCGAAAGCGCGCCTGCCCCCGCCCCGGCAAAATCGGTCGCGGTTGAAGCCAGCACTTATCAGCCAAGCTACTTCACCGCCGAAGAGTGGGCGTTCATCAATGCCGCCGTCGCGCAATTGATCCCCAAAGATGCGCAGGGTCCAGGTGCGCTCGAGGCCGGCGTGCCGGAATACATCGACCGTCAGATGAACACCCCGTACGCCGCCGGTGCTCTTTGGTACATGCAGGGCCCGTTCAATGCCGACGCCGCGCCAGAGATGGGCTGGCAGAGCAAACTGGTGCCAAAAGAGATCTATCGCCTCGGCATCGCCGCCACGGATCAGTGGGCAAAATCCATCAACGGTAAAACATTTGCCGAGCAAGACAGCGCTACCCGAGACGATCTGCTCAAGCAGCTTGAAGCCGGAAAACCGCAATTCGACGCGGTTCCGGCGAAGATTTTCTTCAGCTTGCTGCTGCAAAACACCAAGGAAGGGTTCTTCTGCGACCCGATCCACGGCGGCAATAAAGGCATGGTCGGCTGGACCATGATCGGCTTCCCCGGCGCCCGCGCCGATTTCATGGATTGGGTGGAACGCAACGAGCAGTACCCCTTCCCGGCAGTTTCGATTCGCGGCGAGAGGGCGTGAGCATGGCAACGGTAATGAAGAAGGTCGACGCAGTGATCGTCGGTTTCGGCTGGACAGGCGCGATCATGGCCAAGGAGCTGACCGAAGCCGGACTCAACGTGCTGGCGCTGGAACGCGGACCGATGCAGGACACCTACCCGGACGGCAACTATCCCCAGGTGATCGACGAACTCACCTACAGCGTGCGGAAAAAACTCTTCCAGGACGTTTCCAAGGAAACCGTCACCATCCGTCACAGCGTCAACGACATCGCCCTGCCGAACCGCCAACTGGGCGCGTTCCTGCCGGGCAATGGTGTGGGCGGCGCCGGTTTGCACTGGTCGGGCGTGCACTTTCGGGTCGACCCGATCGAGTTGCGCATGCGCAGCCACTACGAAGAGCGCTACGGCAAAAGCTTCATCCCCAAGGACATGACCATCCAGGACTTCGGCGTCAGCTATGAAGAGCTGGAACCGTTCTTCGATTTCGCCGAAAAAGTCTTCGGTACCTCCGGCCAGGCCTGGACCGTGAAAGGCCAACTGGTCGGTCAGGGCAAGGGCGGCAACCCGTACGCACCGGATCGCTCGAACCCATTCCCGCTGGAAGCGCAGAAAAACACGGTTTCCGCACAGCTGTTCGGCAAAGCGGCTACGGAGGTGGGTTACAAACCCTACAACCTGCCTTCGGCAAATACTTCAGGGCCGTACACCAACCCTTACGGCGCGCAGATGGGCCCGTGCAACTTCTGCGGTTTCTGCAGCGGTTACGTTTGCTACATGTATTCCAAAGCGTCGCCGAACGTGAACATTCTGCCGGCGCTGAAGCCGCTGCCGAATTTCGAACTGCGGCCGAACGCCCACGTGCTACGGGTCAACCTCGACAGCACCAAAACCAAAGCCACCGGCGTCACCTACATCGACGGCCAGGGTCGCGAGATCGAACAACCGGCGGATCTGGTGATCCTCGGCGCGTTCCAGTTGCACAACGTACGCCTGATGCTGCTTTCCGGCATCGGCAAACCCTACGACCCGGTCAGCGGTGAAGGCGTGGTCGGGCGCAACTTCGCCTACCAGAACATGGCCACCATCAAGGCGTTCTTCGACAAGGACACCCACACCAACAACTTCATCGGCGCCGGCGGCAACGGTGTGGCGGTGGATGACTTCAACGCCGACAACTTCGATCACGGACCGCATGGCTTCGTCGGCGGCTCGCCGATGTGGGTCAACCAGGCCGGCAGCCGACCGATCGCCGGCACCTCCAACCCGCCGGGCACTCCGGCCTGGGGCAGTGCGTGGAAACGCGCCACCGCCGATTACTACACCCACCAAGTGTCGATGGACGCCCACGGCGCGCATCAGTCCTACCGTGGCAACTACCTCGATCTGGACCCGGTGTACCGCGATGCCTACGGCATGCCGCTGCTGCGGATGACGTTCGACTGGCAGGAAAACGACATCAAGATGAACCGCTTCATGGTCGAGAAAATGGGCAAGATCGCCGAGGCCATGGGCCCGAAAGCCATCGCCGTGATCGGCAAGAAAGTCGGCGACCACTTCAACACCGCGTCGTACCAGACCACCCACCTCAACGGTGGCGCGATCATGGGCACCGATCCGAAGACCAGCGCGCTGAACCGCTACCTGCAGAGCTGGGACGTGCACAACGTATTCGTCCCGGGCGCCTCGGCATTCCCGCAAGGCCTGGGCTACAACCCGACCGGCCTGGTTGCCGCGCTGACCTACTGGTCGGCGAAAGCGATCCGCGAGCAATACCTGAAAAACCCCGGCCCGCTGGTTCAGGCTTAAGGAGCGATGACCATGAAGACTCTCGTTATCGCGACCCTCGCGCTGCTCGGCAGCACGGCCGTTCATGGCGCCGAAGTTGATCAATCCTTGATCAAACAAGGCGAATACCTCGCCCGTGCCGGCGACTGCGTGGCCTGCCACACGGCCAAGGATGGCAAGCCGTTCGCCGGTGGCCTGCCGATGGAAACCCCGATCGGCACGATCTACTCGACCAACATCACCCCGGATAAAACCGGCGTCGGTGACTACAGTTTCGAGGATTTCGACCAGGCCGTGCGCCATGGCGTGGCCAAAAACGGCAGTACCTTGTACCCGGCGATGCCGTACCCGTCCTACGCCCGTGTCAGCGAAACCGACATGCAGGCGCTTTACGCCTACTTCATGCACGGCGTGGAACCGGTGGCGCAAGAGAACAAGGCCAGCGACATCCCTTGGCCACTGAGCATGCGCTGGCCACTGATGGGTTGGCGCTGGCTGTTCGCGCCGAAGGTCGAGGATTACAAAGCCGCGTCGGACGATGCCGTCGTCAGCCGTGGGGCGTATCTGGTGGAGGGCCTCGGACATTGCGGCGCCTGCCATACGCCACGGGCCCTGACCATGCAGGAAAAATCCCTGAGCGCGGCCGAAGGCAGCAGTTTTCTGTCAGGCAGTGCGCCGCTGGAAGGCTGGATCGCCAAGAGCCTGCGCGGCGACCACAAGGACGGTCTCGGCAGCTGGAGCGAAGAACAACTGGTGCAATTCCTCAAGACCGGTCGCAGCGACCGCAGCGCGGTGTTCGGCGGCATGAGCGACGTGGTCACCCACAGCATGCAGTACATGACCGACGCCGACCTGACCGCGATTGCCCGCTACCTGAAATCGCTGCCAGCCAATGATCCTGCCGACCAGCCGCACCAGTACGACGAGAAAGCTGCCAAGGCCTTGTGGAACGGTGATGACAGTCAGCGTGGCGCGTCTGTGTACATCGACAACTGCGCGGCGTGCCACCGCACGGACGGCCACGGCTACACCCGGGTGTTCCCGGCGCTGGCAGGCAATCCGGTGCTGCAATCGGACGACCCGACCTCGCTTATCCACATTGTGCTCAAGGGCGGCACCTTGCCTGCGACGCACGCAGCGCCATCGACCTTCACCATGCCGGGTTTCGCCTGGCGTCTGTCGGATCAGGAAGTGGCGGATGTCGTGAGCTTTATTCGTGGAAGTTGGGGTAACAAGGGCTCCACCGTCACCGCAAAAGATGTTGCCAAGTTACGTACCGACGATATGACTACAACATCAGCCGGTGATCTTGGACAAGTAACAAACCACAACTAAACGCAGTAACCCCTGCATGATTAATCATGCAGGGGTTATTTATTTAATGGCTGTTACGGATTGGTAATACTGGCATAGGCTTTGGCCAGAGCAACCAGTTTGGCTCGATCCTGCTCACCGATTTCACCGTCACGATCCACATCGTGCTCCAGACGGCCGATGCTGAAGGTATGGCCGCCATCCCGGGAGGTCGCGGTAACAAAGATCGGGTCAACCAGCATTTCGGTCTGCACGCCAGCCTCCGCATCCCAGCCCAGTTCCTTGCGCGCCAGTTGCATGGAAACCAGTGTATTGGGCTCCGATGGGCCGGGCTGCATCAGTTGCAGAAAAATACCGCGCGAATTAAAAAACGACATCATCAAATCCTTTTGTCTTTTATATAGTCAAGTGGTGTGAAGCGAAGTGGATACTACGAACTTGAACAGTAAACGAACAGCCAACTTATGTTTCTTCAATTTGCACAACTACAACTTTAGCTCTAGACAAACTTGCAACTAACCGCTCGATTTATTGATCGACGGCTGAACGGTAGTGGATCATCCGCCACCTTGCGGATACTGTATGCATGTACAGACCAAGGACACCCGTGATGACCAGCCCCTTGCCCCCGCGCGGTCGCGGCACCGCGACCAACCCGCACAACCGCTTCGCGCCGAGTCGTTCGGTGGCCGAGGATGACGGCTGGTTTCAGGAAGTGCCTTTGACCCAGGGCACCGAAGTCAGCTTCGAAACCGCGAAGACCATCATCACCCGCAACACCTCGCCGGACCTGCCCTTCGACCGCTCGATCAATCCCTATCGCGGCTGCGAGCACGGCTGCATTTATTGCTATGCACGACCCAGCCACGCCTATTGGGACATGTCGCCGGGGCTGGATTTCGAAACCAAACTGATCGCCAAAACCAACGCCGCCCAGGTGCTGGAAGAACAGCTGGGGAAAAAAGGCTATCAATGCGCGCCGATCAACCTCGGCTCCAATACCGATCCCTATCAGCCGATCGAACGCGAACGCCGGATCACACGCCAGACCCTCGAAGTGCTGCTGCGCTACCGGCATCCGGTGACCATCGTCACCAAGGGCTCGCTGATCCTGCGCGACCTCGACCTGCTCACCGAACTGGCGCAACAACGGCTGGTGGCGGTGATGATCAGCCTGACCACCCTGGACGACGAACTTAAACGCATTCTCGAGCCCCGCGCCGCCGCGCCCAAGGCCCGGTTGCGGGCAATCCGGGTCATGCGCGAGGCGGGGATTCCGGTCGGTGTGCTGTGTTCGCCGATGATTCCGATGATCAACGACAGCGAAATCGAAAGCCTGCTGACCGAAGCCCACGCCGCCGGTGCCCAGAGCGCGGCCTACATGATGCTGCGCCTGCCGCTGGAGGTGGCGCCGCTGTTCGAGGAATGGCTTGAGGCACACTACCCGCAACGTGCGGCGCATGTGCTAAGCCTGATCCGCCAGAGCCGTGGCGGCGAGCTTTACGACAGCCGTTTCGGTGCCCGGATGCGCGGCGAGGGTCCGTTCGCCGATCTGCTCGCCCAGCGCTTCGCCAAAGCGATCAAGCGCCTGGGGCTCAATCACCGCGAAGGCTTCAACCTCGACTGCACAGCCTTCTGTCCGCCGGGTCGCCAGATGGCGCTGATTTAGGGTCAATTGGCCTATGGTTGAGAGGAAGGAATGCTTGGCCCGGTTTACGCCGGTCACGTTTTTTGTGACCTGGAACACACGTTCTAGAGCGCTTGATTCAGTTTGAGTTAAGTTTCGGCGGTTACCTTGTTCATCGAGTGACTGACGGGTCGGGATGACCCGGATGTTCTAAACAGCCACTGGCTTCACACCGGAATACACGGGAACGACTCCCCGAATCCGCCAATGAGGATGAATCATGAGTGACAAGGATAAACAGCCGTTGGCTGCGTCGGCGCAAGCCGCCCCTGTGGCGGAATCCGCCGATGCAGCGTTGAATCGTATCGTTGACGGCTTTTTGCATTTTCATCATGAGGTCTTTCCGCAGCAGGAAGAACTCTTCAAGAAACTCGCCACGGCCCAGTCGCCACGGGCCATGTTCATCACCTGCGCCGATTCGCGCATCGTGCCCGAACTGATCACCCAGAGTTCGCCCGGCGATCTGTTCGTGACGCGGAACGTCGGCAACGTGGTGCCACCCTACGGCCAGATGAACGGCGGCGTTTCCACCGCCATCGAATATGCGGTTCTGGCACTTGGCGTGCAGCACATCATCATCTGCGGCCACTCCGACTGCGGCGCCATGCGCGCGGTGCTCAACCCGGACAGCCTGGAAAAGATGCCGACGGTCAAAGCCTGGCTGCGCCACGCCGAAGTCGCGAAAACCATGGTGCATGACAACTGCAACTGCGCCGACGAAAAAGAAAGCATGCCGATCCTCACCGAGGAAAACGTCATCGCCCAACTGCAGCACTTGCGTACCCATCCTTCGGTAGCCTCGCGCATGGCGAACGGTCATCTGTTCATCCATGGCTGGGTCTACAACATCGAAACCAGCGAAATCAAAGCTTACGACGCGGATCAGGGATGCTTCCTGCCGCTCGACGGCAGCCATCCGATCCCGGTGGCGACGCCCAAAGCGCGCTTCTAAATCCTCCTAAAAATCTGTGTGGTTTGACGCCGGCCGCTGTTTCAGCGGCCAGGCCTTGCCACGCCTGAAGAAAACTTCGGGAGTATCGCCATGCGTGCGGCTCAATTGAAAGCTGTGTTGCCACGGGAGCTGCTCGCTTCAGTGGTTGTGTTTCTGGTCGCCCTGCCGCTGTGCATGGGCATTGCCATTGCGTCAGGGCTGCCGCCGGCCAAAGGCCTGATCACCGGGATCATCGGCGGTCTGGTGGTGGGCTGGCTGGCGGGGTCGCCGTTGCAGGTCAGCGGGCCGGCGGCGGGTCTGGCGGTGCTGGTGTTCGAGCTGGTGCGCCAGCACGGCATCGAAATGCTCGGGCCGATCCTGCTGCTCGCCGGTTTTCTGCAACTGGTGGCCGGACGGCTGAAGCTCGGTTGCTGGTTTCGGGTCACGGCGCCAGCGGTGGTGTACGGCATGCTCGCGGGGATTGGCGTGCTGATTGTGCTGTCGCAAGTGCATGTGATGCTCGATGCGTCACCGAAACCCTCCGGCCTCGACAACCTCACGGCATTCCCCGGCGCAGTGGCGCAGGCCTTGCCGTCCTTAGGCTGGCAGGCCGGGTTGCTCGGGCTGTCGACCATAGCCGTGATGTGGTTGTGGGAGAAATTCCGCCCGCATTCGCTGCGCTTTATTCCGGGCGCGCTGCTCGGGGTCGGGCTGGCGACAGGCGCCAGCCTGCTGTTGGCGTTGCAAGTGAAACGGGTTGAAGTGCCAGAGAATCTCGCCGAAGCCATCGACTGGCTGAAACCGGCGGATCTGCTCAGTCTCGCCGATCCAACGCTGCTGATCGCCGCATTCGCCGTCGCCTTCATCGCCAGCGCCGAAACCCTGCTGTCCGCCGCTGCGGTGGATCGCATGCACAGCGGCCCGCGTTCGGATTTCGACCGGGAGCTGTCCGCGCAAGGCGTCGGCAACATGCTTTGCGGTCTGGTCGGCGCGCTGCCGATGACGGGGGTGATCGTGCGCAGTTCGGCCAACGTCCAGGCCGGCGCCACCACACGCTACTCGACGATTTTCCATGGCCTGTGGCTGCTGGCGTTCGTGCTGTTGCTGTCGAGCGTGTTGCAGAGCATTCCGGTGGCGAGTCTGGCGGGCGTTCTGGTCTACACCGGCTTCAAACTGGTGGACCTCAAGGCATTCCGTGGTCTGGCCCGATATGGCCGGATGCCAATGTTCACCTACGCCGCCACAGCACTGGCGATCATCTTCACCGACCTGTTGACCGGCGTGCTGATCGGTTTCGGTCTGACCCTGGTGAAACTGGCGTTCAAGGCCTCACGCCTGAAAATCAGCCTGATCGATCTGCCGCAGGACGGGGAAATGGAGTTGCGCCTGGTGGGCGCCGCGACGTTCCTCAAGGTGCCGGCGCTGACTCAGGTACTGGGCAGCATTCCGCCGGGCACAACGGTGCATGTGCCGCTCAATAACCTGAGCTACATCGACCATTCGTGTCTGGAACTGCTCGAAGAGTGGGGCCGGGCGAATGCGGCCAAGGGGGCGAAGCTGTTGATCGAGTCGCGCGGGTTGAAACGGCGGCTCGAAGGGCGGATCCGCACCACCACCGGGATCGGAGCGGCGGGCTGAAAATATTTGGGGGAACAGAGCAATCTGTTCCCCCAATCGTTTGCGCCGGGATCAAGCCGCAGGCTGATCCAGCTCCAGGCCCACGCCCAGACGGCGGCTCATGCACGGCCAGCGTTTCCACGCCGCACCGGTGTCCGGGCTGCTGAGTTTCTCGCGGTAGGCTTCCACCGACTCCAGCGCAAAGCTGTCGTCGTCGAGCATGCTGTCCACCGCGTGATGCACCACTTCGTCGAGTTGGTTGGCAAACTCCTCACCGATCAACTGGTGAGCAATCAGATTGGCGACCGTCATGTCCAAGGGGATCAGTGGCTGGCCGAAATGCTTGATGTACAGGTCGTTGACCTCTTCGACAAAACGATGCGCCAGATAGGCTTCGTCCAGCAGACTGTCCAGGCCCACGGGTGGCTGGAGGAAGTACTGCTCGGCGATTTTCAGCACCGGTTTGATCTGCGATTCGATTCCCGCTTCCCTGGCGACTTCATTGGCTGCATCCAGCAGGTCTGGCACTTCGTCGATGTAGGCGGCGACAAAACGCGTCAGCACGCCGTTGGCGTCGGTTTCCGGCAACTGGATGGCCGGGTGCAGGTGTTGCAGTTGGGCTTCCAGCTGACGGGTCAGCTTTCCGGTTTCAATCTCGTGTTGTCGGGCTATGTGGATCTGCTCGCGCAATGCGGCGGTGTTCATGAAAACTCCAGGAAACAAGGCAATGAAATAGGGAAGACATAACTTAGCTGGCTTACGAAAAATGCTAAGACGCATTTGTCATAATTATTTCATCCTTGATGCAACGGCGTTATATCGGTTTGCCACCACTCGTCTGCATCCTTCTCCATTCGTGCCCTGGAACGCAAGCGTCAGCTGTTTCATTCGATTTACGTCCGCACATTGCATTTCTCGGTGGCTGTCTATACTCGCCATTGAATGGAGTTAGCTGATGACGCCCGACTGCCCACGCAGCAAGGCCCGGCGATTCAAGTTCGTAGTCTGATGCAGCCGCTCCCTTGCCTCTGGTGAAAGCCGGCGGGATAACAAGAACGATAAGGGGAACCCGCAATGATGCGACATCCACACGTCTGGATGGGCCTCCTGTTGTGGTCGATTTTCAGCCCGGTGCAAGCTGCCTGGACTGTGAATATGGCACCTGGAGCGACTGAAATCAGTCACGCAGTATTCGACCTGCACATGACCATTTTCTGGATCTGTGTGGTGATCGGGATCATCGTCTTCGGCGCCATGTTCTGGTCGATGATGGTGCACCGCCGTTCTACCGGGCAGGTCGCCGCAAAATTCCACGAAAGCACCACCGTCGAAATTCTCTGGACCGTCGTCCCGCTGCTGATCCTGGTGGCGATGGCCGTTCCGGCGACCGCGACCCTGATCAAGATGTACGACACCAGTGAGCCGGATATCGATATCCAGATCACCGGTTATCAGTGGAAGTGGCACTACAAATACCTGGGCCAGGACGTCGAGTTCTTCAGCAACCTGGCCACGCCCGCCGAGCAGATCCACAACAAGGAAGCCAAGGGCGAGCACTACCTGCTCGAGGTCGACAAGCCGCTGGTGCTGCCGACCGGGGCCAAGGTGCGCTTCCTCGTGACCTCCGCCGACGTGATCCACTCCTGGTGGGTGCCGGCCTTCGCGGTCAAGCGCGATGCGATCCCCGGGTTCGTCAACGAAGCCTGGACCCGCATCGACAAGCCCGGCCTCTACCGTGGTCAGTGCGCCGAGCTGTGCGGCAAGGACCACGGCTTCATGCCGATCGTGGTCGACGTCAAGGAGAAGGCCGACTACGAAAAATGGCTCGCCGAGCGCAAGGCCGAAGCGATGCAGCTCAAGGAGCTGACCAGCAAGGAATGGACCCTCGACGAGCTCAAGGAACGTGGCGACAAGATCTACCACACCACCTGCGTCGCCTGTCACCAGGCCGAAGGCCAGGGCCTGCCGCCGATGTTCCCGGCCCTCAAGGGCTCGAAAATCGCCACCGGCCCGAAAGAAGGCCACTTGAGCATTGTCTTCCACGGCAAGCCCGGCACCGCCATGGCGGCGTTCGGCAAGCAGCTGTCGGAAGTCGATATCGCAGCGGTCGTGACCTACGAACGTAACGCCTGGGGCAACAACAAGGGCGACATGGTCACGCCAAAAGAAGTGCTGGAGCTGAAACAGGCGGAAAGCAAATGAGCCGGTCTATTGCGTACTTCGTGAACCGGTCGGGGCCCTGCGTCCCGGCCTGCCCAGTCCACTCACTTGAAGGAGACCGGCCATGAGCGCTGTCATCGATGACCACGGTCATGCCGAGCACGACCACGCCCACGGCCCCGCCAAAGGCCTGATGCGCTGGGTGCTGACCACCAACCACAAGGACATCGGCACGCTGTACCTGTGGTTTGCGTTCTGCATGTTCCTGCTCGGCGGCTCGTTCGCCATGGTGATCCGCGCCGAGCTGTTCCAGCCCGGCCTGCAGATCGTGGAGCCTGCGTTCTTCAACCAGATGACCACCATGCACGGCCTGGTGATGGTGTTCGGTGCGGTGATGCCGGCGTTCGTCGGCCTCGCCAACTGGATGATCCCGTTGATGGTCGGCGCGCCGGACATGGCCCTGCCGCGGATGAACAACTTCAGCTTCTGGCTGCTGCCGGCGGCGTTCCTGCTGCTGGTCTCGACTCTTTTCACCCCCGGTGGCGGGCCGAACTTCGGCTGGACGTTCTACGCGCCGCTGTCCACCACCTATGCCCCGGAAAGCGTGACGTTCTTCATCTTCGCCATTCACTTGATGGGGATCAGCTCGATCATGGGCGCGATCAACGTGATCGCCACCATCCTCAACCTGCGCGCCCCCGGCATGACCCTGATGAAAATGCCGCTGTTCGTCTGGACCTGGCTGATCACCGCGTTCCTGCTGATCGCGGTGATGCCGGTGCTGGCCGGGTGCGTGACGATGATGCTGATGGACATCCACTTCGGCACCAGTTTCTTCAGTGCCGCCGGTGGCGGTGACCCGGTGCTGTTCCAGCATGTGTTCTGGTTCTTCGGCCACCCCGAGGTGTACATCATGATCCTGCCGGCCTTCGGTGCCGTCAGCCAGATCATCCCGACCTTCTCGCGCAAGCCGCTGTTCGGCTACACCTCGATGGTCTACGCCACGGCGAGCATCGCGTTCCTGTCGTTCATCGTCTGGGCGCACCACATGTTCGTGGTGGGCATCCCGCTGGTGGGCGAGTTGTTCTTCATGTACGCGACGATGCTGATCGCGGTGCCAACCGGGGTGAAGGTGTTCAACTGGGCCAGCACCATGTGGCAAGGCTCGATGACCTTCGAGACGCCGATGCTGTTTGCCGTGGCGTTCGTGATCCTGTTTTCCATCGGCGGTTTCTCCGGGCTGATGCTGGCCATCGCCCCGGCGGACTTCCAGTACCAGGACACCTACTTCGTGGTCGCGCATTTCCACTACGTGCTGGTGCCGGGGGCGATCTTCGGGATTTTCGCGTCGGCCTATTACTGGCTGCCGAAATGGACCGGCCACATGTACGACGAAACTCTGGGCAAGCTGCACTTCTGGCTGTCCTTCGTCGGCATGAACCTGACGTTCTTCCCGATGCACTTCGTGGGTCTGGCGGGCATGCCCCGACGGATTCCGGACTACAACCTGCAGTTCGCCGACTTCAACATGGTGTCGTCGATCGGCGCGTTCATGTTCGGCGCCACGCAGATCTTCTTCCTGTTCATCGTGATCAAGACCATCCGTGGCGGCGAGCCGGCACCGGCCAAACCGTGGGATGGCGCCGAAGGTCTGGAATGGAGCGTGCCGTCACCGGCGCCGTATCACACCTTCACCACGCCGCCGGAAGTGAAATGAACCCCGTAGCCGTTGAGGACCGCCACCATGGCTGACTCGATTTCGCTGAAGAAACTGGTCACTCGACTGCTCGGCGTGGTGGTGGCGATGTTCGTCTTCGGCTTTGCCCTGGTGCCGATCTACGACGTGATGTGCAAGGCGTTCGGCATCAACGGCAAGACCGCCGGGCAGTACGAGGGCGAGCAGACCGTCGATGCTTCGCGGCAGGTGCGGGTGCAGTTTCTGTCGACCAACACCGCCGACATGCCATGGGATTTCTATCCCAAGCATGACGAGCTGACGGCCAACCCCGGCGCGGTGAACGAGATGATCTTCATCGCGCGCAATCCCACCGACAAACCGATGAGCGCTCAAGCCGTACCGAGCATCGCGCCGAGCAATGCGGCCGCGTACTTCCACAAGACCGAATGCTTTTGCTTTACCCAGCAGGTGCTGCAGCCCGGTCAGCAGATCGAGATGCCGGTGCGTTTCATCGTTGACCGCGACATGCCCAAGGACGTGAAGCACCTGACGCTGTCCTACACGCTGTTCGATATCACCGCCCGACATCCTCCGGTGGCTGCAAACACTGGCGGTTAAGCGTGCCCGATAAGGAGAACAATAAATGGCAACTCATGAGCACTATTACGTCCCGGCCCAGAGCAAGTGGCCGATCGTGGCCACGGTGGGGATGTTCGTCACCGTGTATGGCCTGGCGACCTGGTTCAACGATCTGAAGGCAGCGCGTCCGGAATCCCACGGCCCGCTGATCTTTTTCGTCGGCGGTCTGTTACTGGCGTACATGCTGTTCGGCTGGTTCGGTACGGTGATCAAGGAGAGCCGCGCGGGGTTGTACAGCCCGCAACTGGACCGCTCGTTCCGCTGGGGCATGAGCTGGTTCATCTTCTCCGAGGTGATGTTCTTCATCGCCTTCTTCGGCGCGCTGTTCTACGTGCGACACATTTCCGGCCCGGCACTGGGCGGCGAAGGCACCAAAGGCATCGCCCACATGCTCTGGCCGAACTTCCAGTTCACCTGGCCGCTGCTGCACACGCCGGATCCGAAACTGTTCCCGCCGCCCAAGGAAGTCATCAGCCCCTGGGGCCTGCCGCTGATCAACACCATCCTGCTGGTGAGCTCCAGCGTGACCATCACCATCGCCCACCACGCGCTGAAGAAAGGTCATCGCGGCGCGCTGAAACTGTGGCTGGCGATCACCGTGCTGCTGGGCTGCGCGTTCCTGGGTTTCCAGGCCGAAGAATACATCCACGCCTACCACGAACTGGGGCTGACCCTCGGCTCGGGCATCTACGGCGCGACGTTCTTCATGCTCACCGGTTTCCACGGCGCCCACGTGACCATCGGCACGATCATTTTGTTCGTGATGCTGATGCGCATCATGAAGGGCCATTTCGACAACGAACATCAGTTCGGCTTTGAAGCGGCGAGCTGGTATTGGCACTTCGTCGATGTGGTGTGGATCGGCTTGTTCATCTTCGTTTATGTGCTTTAACAGCAGCTGCAAGCCGCGAGCTGCGAGCTTCAAGTCAAAACGGTAAGGCTTGTAGCTTGTAGCTTGGCGCTTGCAGCTACCACGGCACGTGGGACACCAGTTGGCCGCTGTAGAAACCCCAGGCGATCAGGCCGACGGTGACAGCGGCCAACGTCACCCGAACACTCAAGGCGATCACCAGCCGATTCGAGCTGCTGTCGTCCTTGACCAGGAAAAACAGGCCGCTGAACAGGCTGACCACCGTGGCAATCAGCATCAGGACGATGGCTGCTTTGAGCATGGGAAGAACTCCGGGGGAACAAGCGATGCACTTGAGTATAGCGATCGCGTTCACTGATTTTCTGGCGCGACCATGAAGCGCTTCCGGCCGGGCGTGGTGCCGACCCTGGTGGTCGGCCTGCTGCTGCCGTTACTGATTTCGCTGGGCTTCTGGCAACTGGGCCGGGGCGCGGAGAAAACCGCCCTGCTCGCCAGTTACGCCGAACGCCGCGCCGCCGAACCGATGGCCAGCACCGAGTTGCTGCACAGCGCCGATCCGGCCTTTCGCCGGGTGCATCTGCACGGCCAGTTCGACGCCGCCCACAGCCTGTTGCTGGACAACCGTCAGCGCAACGGCAAGGTCGGCGTCGAATTGCTGCAACCGTTTCAGGACCAACGCAGCGGCCAGTGGCTGCTGGTCAATCGCGGTTGGCTGCCGTGGCCGGACCGGCGCACGGCCCCGCAATTCAATACGCCAGCCGATGCCGTGAATGTCGATGCCTGGGTGTATGTCGCCCCCGGTGCCACCTTCCAGCTGCATGCCGATCCGGTCAGCAGCACCTGGCCGCAGACCGTCACCGCCATCGAACCCGCGAAGCTGTGGAAAACCCTCGAACGCGACGGGTTCGCCTACGAATTACGCGCCGAACCCGGCCCCGCCAGCTATCAGGCCGACTGGCCGGTAGTCGCGATGGGCCCGGAAAAACACCTCGGTTACGCCGTGCAGTGGTTCGCCATGGCCACCGCCCTGCTCGGTCTCTACCTCTATCTCGGCTGGCACAACGCAAAGGAGAAACACCATGGGAGCGGCCATGAATCCACCCAGCATGTCTGAAACGAAAGTCCCGGCCAGTCGCCGTCGCGGACGCATCCAGTTGCTGCTGATCGTGCTCGGCGTGGTCGGTCCGATGATCCTCGCCACCGGCATGTACAAGTTGCAGTTCTGGGTGCCGGAAGGTCGCAGCTATCACGGCGAACTGATCGGCAACGGCCAGACCCGCGCTGACCTCGGTATCCAGGCTGACGAAACGCGCTGGCAGATGCTCGTGACCGCGCCGAAAGACTGTGCGGTGGACTGCCAGCAACTGGTGTACCTGGCGCGGCAGATCCAGATCGGCCTGGGCCGCGAAGCCGGGCGCGCCAGCCACGCCCTGGCCGCTGCACAACCGTTGGCTGCCGACTACGAAGCCAAGCTGACCCGCGAATACCCGCAGCTGCAACGCTACCCGCTGGACCCGGCGACCTTCAGCAAGGCCACAGGCGACAAGGCCACGCCGCAACTGTGGATCATCGATCCCCACGGCAACCTCGTGCTGCGCTACGACCCGAGCGTCAAGGGCAAGGATCTGCTCAACGACCTGCGCCACCTGCTGAAACTGTCGAACATCGGATAAGGGCATCGTCATGGCCAAACCTGGATTTCGCCTCGCGCTGTTTGCCACCCTGCTGGCACTGATCGTCGTGCTGCTCGGCGCCTACACCCGCCTGACCCACGCCGGCCTCGGCTGCCCGGACTGGCCGGGCTGCTACGGGTTCATCAGCGTGCCGAAAAGCGAAGCCCAGCTGGCCCATGCCGAACTGCATTACCCCGACTCGCCAGTGGAGGCGCACAAAGGCTGGAACGAGATGATCCACCGTTACTTCGCCGGCACCCTCGGCCTGCTGATCTCGGTATTGGCCGGTCGCGCGTGGGTCAATCGTCGTCATCCCGGGCAACCGCTGAAGCTGCCGCTGTTTCTGCTGGCGGTGGTGTTCGCCCAAGCGGCGTTCGGCATGTGGACGGTGACACTCAAGCTCTGGCCGCAAGTGGTAACCGGGCATCTGCTCGGCGGCTTCGCGACCCTGAGCCTGCTGTTTCTGCTGACGTTGAGACTGTCCGGCGTGCTGCCGGCGCTGACCGTGCCCAAGCGTCTGCAATATTGGGCGACCGCCGGATTGCTGTTGGTGATCGGCCAGATTGCTCTCGGCGGCTGGGTCAGTTCCAACTACGCGGCGGTGGCCTGCATCGACTTCCCGACCTGCCACGGCCAATGGCTGCCGCCGGCGGATTTCGCCAACGGCTTTCACCTGACTCAACACATCGGCCCGAATTACCTCGGCGGGCAACTCGACAGCGATGCACGCACGGCGATTCACCTGACCCACCGCATCGGCGCGCTGCTGGTGACGCTCGTCCTGCTCGGTCTGGCCTGGCAACTGAAAGTCGTGGGCATGACCCGACTGGCCGGGCTGGTGCTGATCGCCCTCGCCGCGCAGATCACCCTCGGCATCAGCAACGTGCTGTTCCATCTGCCGCTGCCGGTGGCCGTGGCGCATAACGCTGGCGGCGCAGCGCTGCTGCTGACCATGGTGCTGGTCAACTATCACGCGCGAACCAGCCTGGTTCGGGTCAGGCAGCCGATGATCGCGCGCTGGCGCCTGAGCCCGCGCAAACACTCGGCGGCGCCCATCACGATTAAAGGAGAGACGCCATGGCGATTCTGATCGGCGAACGTCCGGCGCAGGCGCTGTGGCGTGATTACCTGGAGCTGACCAAACCGAAAGTCGTGGTGCTGATGCTCATCACCTCGCTGGTGGGCATGTTCCTCGCGACCCGCGCCGGGGTGCCGTGGACGGTGCTGGTGTTCGGCAACCTGGGGATCGCGTTGTGTGCCGGTGGCGCGGCGGCGGTCAATCATGTGGTGGACCGACGCATCGATGCGGTCATGGCCCGCACCCACAAACGGCCGCTGGCGGAGGGCCGGGTTTCGCCCACAGGAGCACTGACCTTTGCGCTGGTGCTGGCGTTGCTCGGCCAGGCACTGCTGCTGACCTTCACCAATCCGCTGACTGCCTGGCTGACCCTGGCCTCGCTGCTCGGCTACGCGGTGATCTACACCGGTTTTCTCAAGCGTGCGACGCCGCAGAACATCGTCATCGGCGGCCTCGCCGGCGCCGCTCCGCCGCTGCTCGGTTGGACCGCCGCGACCGGCCACGTCAGTGCAGAACCGCTGCTGCTGGTGCTGATCATCTTCGCCTGGACCCCGCCGCACTTCTGGGCGCTGGCCATCCACCGCAAAGAGGAATACGCCAAGGCCGACATTCCGATGCTGCCGGTCACCCATGGCGAGCACTACACCAAGGTGCACATTCTGCTGTACACCTTCGCCCTGCTGGCGGTCAGCCTGTTGCCGTACGTGATCCACATGAGCGGCCTGCTGTACCTGATCTGCGCGCTCGGGCTGGGCGCCAGGTTTCTGCAATGGGCCGTGGTGCTGTACCGTGGCACTCGGCCGCACGCGGCGATCAACACCTTCAAGTACTCTATCTGGTACCTGTTTCTGCTGTTCATCGCCCTGCTCGTAGACCACTACTTACTGTTGAACCTATGACTCGAACCCAGAAAACCGTCTTCATCCTCGTCGCCGTGATCGCGCTGATCCTCGGCCTGACCGTCAACAAAGTGCTGAGCGGCAAGGGCCAGGGCGACCCGACCGCACTGATCGACGCCGGCATCATCCTGCTGCCGCAGAGCCGCAACCTGCCGGACGTGACGATGACCAATCAGGACGGCCAACCGGTCACGGTCAACGAGCTCAAGGGCAAGTGGAGCCTGCTGTTCTTCGGCTACACCTTCTGCCCGGACATCTGCCCGACCACCCTCGCCCAGCTGCGCCAGATCAAGAGCGAACTGCCGAAGGATGCCGTGGACAAGTTGCAGATCGTGCTGGTCAGCGTCGACCCGAACCGCGATAACCCTGCGCAGTTGAAACAGTACCTGGGCTACTTCGATCCACAGTTCATCGGCCTGACACCAAAGTCCATCGACGAGCTGCAGAAGGTGGCGAACGCGGTGAGCATTCCGTTCATTCCGGCGGACACCAGCAAGCCGAATTACACCGTGGATCACAGCGGCAACCTGGCGGTGATCGGCCCGGACGGGACACAGCGCGGGTTTATTCGGGCGCCGTTGAATAATGCCAAGCTGGTGGCGCAGTTGCCGGTGATGTTGAACCGCAAGTAAAAACTGAACGCACTAAAAAGGGGACGCCACTGGCGTCCCCTTTTCGTTTTGATCGTTCCCACGCTCTGCGTGGGAATGCAGCAAGGGACGCTCTGCGTCCCAGCGGACGCGGAGCGCCCGGGGATGCATGCCCACGCAGAGCATGGGCACGATCAAATCAGAACGCCGGCAGCACCGCGCCTTTGTACTTCTCGGTGATGAATTTCTTCACTTCCGGGCTGTGCAGGGCGGCGGCCAGTTTCTTCATCGCGTCGCTGTCCTTGTTGTCCGCGCGGGACACCAGGATGTTCACGTAAGGCGAGTCGCTGCCTTCGATGACCAGCGCGTCCTTGGATGGATCGAGTTTGGCTTCCAGCGCGTAGTTGGTGTTGATCAGCGCCAGGTCGACCTGGGTCAGCACGCGCGGGATGGTCGCGGCTTCCAGTTCACGGATCTTCAGGTCTTTCGGGTTCTGGGCGATGTCCTTGACGGTCGACAGGATGTTGCTCGGATCATTCAGGGTGATCACGCCGGCCTTGGCCAGCAGCAACAGCGCACGGCCGCCGTTGGTGGCGTCGTTCGGGATCACCACGTTGGCGCCGCTTGGCAGCTCTTCGATTTTCTTGAACTTGCTGGAGTAGGCGCCCAGCGGTTCCAGGTGCACGCCGGTCACGGACACCAGGCTGGTGCCCTTGGCCTTGTTGAACTCATCGAGGTACGGCTGGTGCTGGAAGAAGTTGGCGTCCAGACGCTTCTCGGCCACTTGTACGTTCGGCTGTACGTAGTCGGTGAAGACCTTGACCTTCAGATCCACGCCTTCTTTGGCCAGTGCCGGCTTCACGAATTCGAGGATTTCCGCGTGCGGTACCGGAGTGGCAGCAACGGTCAGGGTTTCGTCGGCGTGGGCCGAGAACGCTGCAACGGCAGCCAGGGCAACAATCAGTTTTTTCATTCAGCTAACTCCTTTTTACGGCGCCCGTCTGGCGCCTGCCAGCGAATGGCCGGCTCATGTCATTACAAAACCGGTTATTTGCGCGAGAAGTGCACGACCAGTCGGTCGCCGACCATTTGCAGCACTTGCACCAGAATCAGCAGCAACACCACGGTGACAATCATCACGTCTGTCTGGAAACGCTGATAGCCGAAACGGATCGCCAGGTCACCCAGGCCACCGGCACCGACCACACCGGCCATCGCCGTGTAGGAAACCAGTGTAATCGCCGTCACCGTAATTGCTGCGAAGATGCCCGGACGGGCCTCCGGCAGCAGGGCGTTCATGATGATCTGGCGAGTGGTCGCGCCCATCGACTGGGTCGCTTCGATGATGCCGCGATCGACTTCACGCAGGGCGGTTTCCACCAGCCGCGCAAAGAACGGCGTTGCACCTACGACCAGCGGCGGAATCGCACCGGCCACGCCCAGCGAGGTGCCGGTGATCAGCACGGTGAACGGGATCATCACGATCAACAGAATAATGAACGGCAGCGAACGCAGGATGTTCACCACCAGCGACAGCAAGGCGTACACGCCTTTGGCTTCGAGCAACTGGCGTGGGCTGCACAGGAACAGCAGCACGCCCAGCGGCAGGCCGAGCAGCACGGTGAACAACAGCGAACCGCCGAGCATCATCATGGTGTCGCCGGTGGCGAGCCAGATTTCGTACCAGTCGATATTGGTGAAGAAACTCATCAGGTCTTCCATTAGCGCAACACCTCCATGTGAACGTCAGCGGCGGTGAAGCGGGCGAACGCCGCTTCCATGTCGCCACCGGTGACGGCGAGGGTCAATTGCCCGTAAGGAATGTCTTTGATGCGGTCGATGCGACCGGCCAGGATGCTGTAGTCCACACCGGTTTCCCGGGCGACGGTGCCGAGCAACGGCGCGTAGGTCGCTTCGCCCTGGAAAGTCAGACGCACGATGCGGCCAGGCACGTGAGCGAAGTCATCGCGCTGCTCGCTTTCGTCGATCTGCTCGCTTTCCTGAACAAAGCGCTTGGTGGTCGGGTGCTTCGGATGCAGGAACACATCGGCCACCGAACCTTGCTCGACGATCACGCCGGCATCCATCACGCCGACCTGATCGCACACGCGGCGGATCACATCCATCTCGTGGGTAATCAGGACGATGGTCAGCTTCAGCTCGCGGTTGATCTCGGCCAGCAGTTGCAGGACCGATGCCGTGGTCTGCGGGTCGAGGGCGCTGGTGGCTTCGTCGCACAGCAGGATCTTCGGCTTGGTCGCCAGGGCGCGAGCAATGCCGACGCGCTGCTTCTGACCGCCGGACAGCTGCGCCGGGTACTTTTTGGCGTGATCGGACAGACCGACCCGCGCCAGCAACTCGGCCACACGCTGGTCGATCTCGGCACGGGACAGTTCACCGGCCAGGGTCAGCGGCAGCGCGACGTTGTCGGCCACAGTCTTGGATGCCAGCAGGTTGAAGTGCTGGAAGATCATCCCGACCTGCTGACGGAAACGGCGCAGGCCGTTGGCGTCCAGCGCGGTGACTTCTTCGCCGTCGACGATGATCTTGCCGCCACTGGATTGCTCCAGGCGATTGATCAGACGCAGCAGGGTACTTTTTCCCGCGCCGGAGTGGCCAATCAGGCCGAACACCTGACCGTTCTCGATGGAGAAGCTGGTCGGGTGCAGCGCGGTGATGTCCTTACCGGCGACGCGGTAAGTCTTATGGACGTTTTGAAACTCGATCACGTAGCGAACCTTGTGGGGCGCGTTGGAAAAGGATCAGCGGTTAGCCGGGCGCGCATTTTAGCCTGTCCGTATAGAGGTTCTTAGCATTTATTTCGCGAATAACCTTCGATTTGGCAATAACAGGATCAAAGGTCATAAAAAAGGAACGCCCGAAACCCTCGTCAGTCACTACTTAAGCGACTTGAAAACCCTGGGTGCCGTGCCTGGGAAACACTCAAGCGTTCCGGGGCAATCCCGGGACAAACAGGAGTTCATGACTGATGAGTACCAAGAAACCTGCCAATGACAAAAGCCAACTGGCCGGCACCGATACCCCGGATCGCGCCAACACCAATGCCAAACTCGACAGCCTGGAGAAGTTTCGCTCCGACGCTACCGGTCAGGCCCTGCGCACCAATCAGGGCGTGAAAATTGCTGATAACCAGAACACCCTCAAGGCCGGGGCTCGCGGGCCGTCGCTTTTGGAAGACTTCATCATGCGTGAAAAGATCACGCACTTTGACCATGAACGGATTCCCGAGCGCATCGTTCACGCCCGCGGCACCGGCGCCCATGGATTCTTTCAAAGCTACGAGAACCATGCGGCGCTGACCAAGGCCGGTTTCTTGCAGGATCCGGGGAAGAAAACTCCGGTATTCGTGCGCTTTTCCACGGTCCAGGGGCCGCGCGGCTCCGGCGACACCGTCCGTGACGTGCGCGGTTTTGCCGTGAAGTTCTTCACCGACGAAGGCAACTTCGATCTGGTCGGCAACAACATGCCGGTGTTCTTCATTCAGGACGCGATCAAGTTTCCTGACTTCGTCCACGCGGTGAAACCCGAACCGCATAACGAGATCCCTACCGGCGGCTCGGCTCACGACACGTTCTGGGATTTTGTGTCGCTGGTACCGGAATCGGCGCACATGGTCATCTGGGCCATGTCCGACCGGGCCATCCCGAAAAGCCTGCGCAGCATGCAGGGCTTCGGCGTGCACACCTTCCGGCTGATCAACGCCGAGGGCAAATCGCGCTTCGTCAAATTCCACTGGCGCCCTACTGCCGGCACTTGTTCGCTGGTATGGGACGAGGCGCAGAAGCTCGCCGGTAAAGACACCGACTACCACCGGCGCGATCTGTGGGAAGCCATCGAGATGGGTGACTACCCGGAATGGGAACTCGGCGTTCAGGTCATCGAAGAGGAAAACGAGCACGACTTCGATTTCGACATCCTTGACCCGACCAAACTGATTCCCGAAGAAATCGTTCCGATCACGCCGCTGGGCAAGATGACCCTCAACCGCAACCCGGACAACTTCTTCGCCGAAACCGAGCAGGTCGCTTTCTGCCCCGGCCATATCGTGCCGGGCATCGACTTCTCGAATGACCCGCTGCTACAAGGCCGGCTGTTTTCCTACACCGACACGCAGATCAGCCGACTCGGCGGGCCGAACTTTCATGAGTTGCCGATCAATCGCCCAGTGGCACCGTTCCACAACGGCCAGCGCGATGCCCAGCACCGTACGGTGATCGACAAGGGCCGCGCTTCGTATGAACCCAATTCCATCGATGGCGGCTGGCCGAAGGAAACCCCACCGGCGGCGCAGGACGGCGGGTTCGAAAGCTATCCGGAGCGCATCGATGCCAACAAGATCCGTCAGCGCAGCGAGTCGTTCAGCGACCACTTCTCCCAGGCGCGGCTGTTCTTCAACAGCATGAGCCCGCACGAGAAAGAGCACATCATCGCCGCCTACAGTTTCGAACTCGGCAAGGTTGAGCGTGAGTTCATCCGGGCGCGGCAAGTGAACGAGATTCTCGCCAACATCGATCTGGAGCTGGCCAAACGCGTGGCGGCCAACCTGGGTCTGCCAGCGCCAGGCAAAGGTACCGTGGACGTGCCTGAAACATCACTGGATCGTTCGCCGGCGCTGAGTCAGGCCAACCTGCTGCCGGAGAACATCAAGACACGAAAAGTTGCGATCCTTGCGGCCAACGGCGTCGATGGTGCGGCGATTGATGCGATGAAGAAGGCGCTGGCGGCAGAAGGTGCGCACGCCAAACTGCTTGGTCCGACTTCGGCGCCGGTGAAGACCGCCGATGGCAAAACCCTGGCGGTAGATGCGTCGATGGAAGGTTTGCCTTCGATTGCGTTCGATGCGGTATTCGTGCCGGGTGGCGCAGCGTCGGTTAAAGCGTTGAGCGGTGACGGCGTGGCGTTGCATTACCTGCTGGAGGCGTACAAGCACTTGAAGGCGATTGCGCTGCATGGCGAGGCCAAACAGTTGCTGGACGTGTTGAAGCTGGAAACGGATGCGGGGTTGGTCGAAGGCAAGGATGTAGGCGCGCTGACCCAGCCATTCTTTGCGGCGATCGGGCAGCATCGGGTTTGGGATAGGGAAGCCAAGGCCAAGGCGATTCCTGCCTGAAAAAAAACCGCAGCCTGCGAAAAGCAGGCTGCGGTTAATTCAAGGTTTGCGCGGGCTCAGAACCATCTGCGCCGGCACCGTGCGCAGAATCTGTTTTTCGATCTTCAGAACGAAATCCGGATCAAGCTTCTTCACGCGCTTGGTGATCAGCGTTGCCAGCCAAGGGTAATCATTGGTGCGCGGGGCCTGAATGCTCACCGCACAGTCGTAATTCACCACATCGGCGGCGATCGCATCCAGTTGGCGGCGAAGTTTGCGGCTATCGGTGATATTCAGCGCAACCGTGGTGCTCTCGGCGGTGGGATCGATCACCTTGGCTTTCGGCTTGGCTTCGGCGGCTTGCAGCGCTGCTTCGGCTTTCTCCAGCTCGGCCTTGCGCGCTTCGGTGATGGCACCGTTGACGCCACCGGTCAGTGCCGGGGCCTTGGGCATCAGCACGCGGGCACGGGCCAGCGCGGTCGCGGCCGCATTCACATCGCCCTTCTGCAGGACGATCTGGCTGCGACGCAGATAGGCTTCGGCCAACTGGCGCTGGTATTGCTCAAGGGATTGATCGTTGGGTGTTTCGGCTTGCAAGGCTGCCAGTTGGTCTTCGGCAGTGGCCAGTTCGCTGCTGGCCAGGCTTTGCTCCAGCTGTGCGATGGCCGTGGCCCGCGCATCGGGGACTTCGGCCACCGGCGGCGTGCTTTGGCAGGCGCCCAGCAGCACTGAAAAGGCCACAAGGAGCAGATAACGGGAGGCGAACGGCTTCATTCCTGCGACTCTCTATTTGCGCAAAAAACGAGCAAGTCTACACCCCTCGACGGGGCAGAACAAAACTCAGCAGAAACAGTGCGGCCGCCGTCACAACGATTGACGGGCCAGCCGGGGTGTCCTTGAACCAGGACAATGCCAGCCCGCCACACACGGCGAGCATGCCCAGCACGCTCGCGCCCAGTGCCATCTGCTCCGGCGAACGGGCGTGACGTTGTGCCGCAGCCGCCGGGATGATCAACAGCGAAGTAATCAGCAATACACCGACTATTTTCATCGCTACGGCGATCACCACCGCGATCAACAGCATCAGCGCCATGCGCAAACCGGCCACCGGCAGGCCTTCGACTTTGGCCAGCTCTTCGTGCACGGTGATCGCCAGCAGCGGCCGCCACAGCGTCACTAGCAACACCAGCACCGCCGCGCTGCCGCCGAGGATCCACGCCAGATCGGTCGGGCTGATCGCCAGCAGGTCGCCGAACAGATAGGCCATCAGGTCGATCCGCACTTCATGCATGAAGCTTAGTACCACCAGCCCGAGGGAGAGCGTGCTCGGTGCGAGAATTCCCAAAAGCGTGTCGGACGCCAGCGGCTGGCGCTGTTGCAAAGTCACCAGCAACACCGCCAGCAGCAGGCAGCCGACGGTGACCGCGACAGTCGGGCTGACATCCAGCAGAAAGCCCAGCGCCACGCCGAGCAGAGCGGCGTGGGACAGGGTGTCGCCGAAATAGGCCATGCGCCGCCAGACCACGAACGAGCCCAGCGGCCCCGCGACCACCGCCAGCGCCAGACCTGCAAGCAGGGCGTAGAACAGAAAATCAGCCATGCTTGCAGCTATCTCCGTGAACGTGAGGTTGAGCCGACAGGGGCCCTTTGACCACCGAACCGTGCAGGTCGTGGGCGTGGTCATGATGGTGGTGATAGATCGCCAGGCTCGGCGCGTTGTTGCCGAACAGCTCGACGAAGGCCGGGTCGCCACTGACCTGCTCGGGATGACCGGAGCAGCAGACGTGACGGTTGAGGCACACCACTTGATCGGTGGTGCTCATCACCAGATGCAGATCGTGGGACACCATCAGCACGCCGCAGCCGTGACGGTCGCGCAGGCGGGTGATCAAACTGTACAGCTCGGCCTGCCCGGCGACATCGACGCCTTGCACCGGCTCGTCGAGCACCAGCAGTTCCGGCTCGCGAAGCAGCGCCCGGGCCAGCAGCACACGCTGCATTTCACCGCCGGAAACGCTTTGCACCGGGCTGTCGATGACATGCTCGGCGCCGACTTCCTTGAGCGCCGCCAGCGCACGTGGGCGATCGACGCCCGGCACCAGCCGCAGGAAGCGCAGCACTGACAGCGGCAGGGTCGGATCGACGTGAAGTTTTTGCGGCATGTAACCCACGCGCAGTTTCGGCTTGCGCCAGACGCTGCCGCTATCGGGCTTCAACAGCCCGAGCACGGCGCGCACCAGCGTGGTCTTGCCGGCGCCGTTGGGGCCGATCAGGGTGACGATCTGCCCCGGCTCGACGCTCAGGTGAATGTTGTCCAGCACGTTCTGCCCGGCAAACCGGACCGCCACCTGCTCCAGACGGATCAGCGCATCGCTCATCAAGCCCCCCGGCAACCGGAGCAGAGGCCGACCACTTCGACGGTCTGGGCCTCGACGATGAAGCCGACGTCCTTGGCGCTGTGGACGATGGCGTCGCTGATGGTTTTTTGCTCAAGTTCGATGGCGGCGTGGCATTCGCGGCAGATCAGGAACTGGCCCTGGTGCGAATGTTTCGGGTGAACGCAGCCGACGAAGGCGTTGAGCGAGGAGATGCGGTGCACCAGACCGTTTTCCAGCAGGAAATCCAGCGCCCGGTACACGGTCGGCGGCGCGGCGCGGCGGCCGTCCTGCTCGCTGAGCACCGCCAGAATGTCGTAGGCACCCAGCGGCTTGTGGCTCTGCCAGACCAGTTCCAGCACCCGCCGGCGCAGCGCGGTCAGGCGCAGGCCTTTCTGTGCACACAGGGCATCGGCCTCGGACAGCGCGCTGTGAACGCAGTGCGAGTGGTCGTGGGGACGGCTGGCAATCGGTGTAATAGGCATGAGCGGCGACGAGTTTGGTTAGAGACGTTATTATGTTACCCGTTCTCGCCTCATTGAGTGGTCATCGTGTCCCGACTTTTTTCTGTTTTTGTCGTATTCATCACCGGTTTTCTGCTGATCGGTCCGGCTCAGGCCGAGGTCAGAGTCCTCACCAGCATCAAGCCCCTGCAACTGATTGCCGCCGCGGTGCAGGACGGCGTGGCGATTCCGGAAGTGCTGCTGCCACCGGGCGCTTCGCCGCATAACTACGCCTTGCGCCCATCCGATGTGCGCAAGGTGCAATCGGTGGACCTGCTGTACTGGATCGGCCCGGACATGGAAGGTTTCCTGCCTCGCGTGCTGAACGGTCGTACGTTGCCGAGCGTCGCGGTACAGGACCTGCCGGGCATGAAACTGCGCCGCTTCGCCGCAGACAGTCATTCCCATGCCGAAGAAGCCGACGAACACGACCACGATCATCGTCCGGGCAGCCTCGATGCGCATCTGTGGCTATCGCCGGTGAACGCGCGGGTTATTGCCGACAAAATGGCCGCTGACCTGAGCGCCGCAGACCCGGCCAATGCCGAGCGCTATCAGAGCAACGCCAAGGCGTTCGATGAACGTCTGGATGCACTGGATCAGCGCTTGAAGAAACGTCTGGCCGGTATTGAAGGCAAACCCTACTTCGTCTTCCACGAAGCCTTCGACTACTTCGAAGACGCCTACGGCCTGAAACACACCGGTGTGTTCAGCGTCGCGGCGGAAGTGCAGCCGGGCGCCCAGCATGTGGCGGCAATGCGCACGCGTTTGCAGGAAGTCGGCAAGACCTGCGTGTTCAGTGAGCCGCCGCTGCGTCCACGTCTGGCCGAAACCCTGGTGGCTGGCCTGCCGGTGAAACTGGCGGAACTGGATGCGTTGGGCGGATACACGCCAGCGACGGCTCAGGGTTATGAGCAAGTGCTGGAGAAGCTGGGGAATGATCTGGCGGGTTGTCTCGAATCGCTCTGATACAAAAAACCGCAGCCTGCACAGGCTGCGGTTTTTTCTTTTACAGGGCGAAAGGTAGCGGCGTACTGACCGTCTGACGCTGTGCCAGACGCTGCTCGAACTCTTTCGGATCGTGGATCAGCACGTCCTGCCCGGCGAACGATTCCGCCGCGATCAGGCGCGACAGCCAGAACCGCACGCATGCCACGCGCAGCATGGTCGGCCACAACTCGGCCTCGGCCGCCGTGAACGGACGCAGTGCCGCGTAGGCACCCAAGAATGCACGCGCACGCGGGCCGTCGATCAGGCCGTCATCGTCCGAGCACCAGTCGTTCAGGGCAATCGCCACGTCATAAAGCATCGGACCAGAGCAGGCGTTGTAGAAGTCGATCAGCCCGGTCAGATGCGTGCCTTCGAACATCGCGTTGTCGCGGAACAGGTCGGCGTGAATGTTCGCCCGTGGCAGTGCGAGAATTTTCTCTTTCTGTCGGGTGATTTCGTCCAGCGCGGTTTGCAGGAGCGCACGAGGTTCATCGCTCAGGTGCGAAAGAAACTGCGTGCCCTCTTCCAGCATCCAGTCCAGGCCACGATCGGTCTTGCGCTTGATCATGTTGTCGCCCTGGGTCGCCAGGTGCAGGTGCGCCTGCAACTCACCGACCTGCGCACAATGCTGGGCGTTGGCCTGCTTGATGTGCTTGCCGGCCAGACGCGGTTGTAGCAGCGCCGGTTTGCCTTTCAGCTCGCGCAGGGCCACGCCGTCAGTGGTGCGCAGTGCGTAAGGCACCGGCAGATCGGCTTCGTGCAACACGTCGAGCAGGTCGATGAAGAACGGCATTTCCTGCACCGGGCCGCGCTCGACCAAGGTCAGGACGAACTCGCCCTTTTCCATGCTGATGAAGAAGTTGGTGTTTTCGCTGCCGGCGGCGATCCCCTGGAAATCGAGCAGACGGCCGAGCCCGTAGGGGGCGAGAAAGGTTTCCAGCTCGGGCCGAGCCAGGGGGGTAAACACAGACATGGTTAAAAACTGCTCAGTTCTGGCGCCGCCATCAAACGGCGCCGATTAAAAGTCAGGAAACTTACTTCCAGGTAAAGATTTCCCACGCTGGAATCAACATATTCGGCTGGTCGGACCGGATGTAATTCGCGTCCGTACCATCGGCGCGCACCAGGAAATAGGGTTTGCCGACCTTCGGTGTGACCTTGATCGCATACACGAATCCACTCCGGCTGTATTCCTGAATGACCTTGTCGCCTTCCGTGTGCGTGCTAATGGTAACTTCCGGCTCCGACGATGGCGCATCATCCGCCGCGATCGCGGCCAGCGGTGAGACAGCAATCAGACTGACCAGCAGCAAGCGATTTAACGTACGCATGATAACCTTGTCCCTTTGTCGTCAACGGTCCCGCTATTCTAGCGCCGGGCCCGCCGAAAAGGTTGATTCTGCTCATGAGCCAAGCCCCCCTCGTCCTGGTGGACGGTTCGTCTTACCTGTACCGCGCCTTTCACGCGCTGCCACCGCTGACCACCTCCAAAGGCCTGCCGACCGGTGCGGTCAAAGGCGTGCTGAACATGCTCAAGAGCCTGCGCAAGCAGTATCCGGACAGCCCGTTCGCCGTGGTGTTCGACGCCAAGGGTGGGACATTTCGCGATGAGATGTACGCCGAATACAAGGCCAACCGCCCAAGCATGCCCGACGACATGCGCGTGCAGATCGAACCGCTGCACCAGAGCGTGATCGCTCTCGGTTTTCCGCTGCTGTGTGTCGAAGGCGTCGAGGCCGATGACGTGATCGGCACCCTGGCCCGCAGCAGCGCGGCCGCCGACCGCCCGGTGATCATCTCCACCGGCGACAAGGACATGGCGCAACTGGTCGACGGGCACATTACCTTGGTCAACACCATGTCCGGTAGCTCGATGGACGTGGAAGGCGTGAAGGAGAAATTCGGCGTCGCTCCCGAGCAGATCATCGATTATCTGGCCCTTATGGGCGATTCTTCCGACAACATCCCCGGCGTTCCCGGCATCGGCCCGAAGACTGCTTCCGGCCTGCTGGTGGGGGTCAACGGCGGTCTGACCGAGCTGTATGCGCAGCTCGACATCGTGCCGACCCTGCCGATTCGCGGCGCCAAGACCCTGCCAGCCAAGCTCGAAGAACACAAGGAGATGGCGTTCCTCTCCTATCGACTGGCGACCATCAAGGTCGACGTGCCACTGGATATCGGCCTCGACGACCTGCAAATGGGCCCGGAAGATCCGGCCAAACTGCTTGAGCTCTACACCCTGCTGGAGTTCAAGAGCTGGATCAACGATCTGGAGCGGGATGCCAAACGTCTGGAACTGAGCGCTGCCACCGAGCCTGCGCCGGCCGGCGATCTGTTCAGCGCGCCTGCCGAAGAAGAAGTGCCTGCCGCTCCGGCTGAAGCCGCGTACGAAACCATCCTCGATCAGGCGCGATTCGACGTCTGGCTGGAAAAGCTGAAAAGCGCCAAGCTGTTCGCCTTCGACACCGAAACCACCGGGATCGATGCCCAGCAGGCACAACTGGTCGGTCTGTCCTTCGCGGTGCAGGCCAACGAAGCGGCCTACATCCCGCTGACCCACTCCTACATCGGCGTACCGGAGCAGCTGGATCGCGACACCGTGCTGCGCGCGCTCAAGCCGATCCTCGAAGACCCGAACAAGCTCAAGGTCGGCCAGCACGCCAAGTTCGACATGAACATCCTGGCCAATTGCGCCATCGGCGGTGATCAGAATGAAGGCATTACCGTACGCGGGATTGCCTTCGACACGATGCTTGAGTCCTACGTACTCAACTCCACCGCCACCCGTCACGACATGGACAGCCTGGCGCAGAAGTACCTGGATCACACCACCGTGAGCTTCCAGGACATCGCCGGCAAAGGCGCCAAACAGCTGACCTTCGACCAGATCGCCCTGGAACAGGCCGGGCCTTACGCCGCCGAAGATGCCGACGTGACCCTGCGCCTGCACCAGACGCTGTTCGAAAAACTCAGCGCCATACCGAGCTTGGCAAGCGTGCTGACCGATATCGAGATCCCGCTGGTGCCGGTGCTCGCTCGCATCGAGCGCCAGGGCGCGTTCGTCGACGCTGAACTGCTTGGCATCCAGAGCATCGAGCTGGGCAACAAGATGGTCGCGCTGGAGCGCGAAGCGTTCGAGATCGCCGGTGAAGAGTTCAACCTCGGCTCGCCGAAGCAACTGGGCGTGATCCTCTACGAAAAACTCGGCCTCCCGGTGCTGAAGAAGACCGCCAAGGGCCAGCCGTCCACCGCCGAAGAAGTGCTGGCGAAACTGGCCGAAGACGATCACCGCTTGCCAAAAGTGCTGATGGAACACCGCTCCATGAGCAAGCTGAAAAGCACCTACACCGATCGCCTGCCGGAGCAGATCAACCCGCGTACAGGGCGTATCCACACTTCATACCATCAAGCCGTTGCGTCGACCGGTCGCCTGTCGTCGAGCGATCCGAACCTGCAGAACATTCCTGTGCGTACTGCTGAAGGCCGACGCATCCGTCAGGCGTTCGTTGCGCCGAAAGGCTACAAACTGCTGGCGGCGGACTATTCGCAGATCGAACTGCGGATCATGGCCCACCTGTCCCGCGACGAAGGCCTGATGAATGCCTTCCGCAACAATCTGGACGTACACACCGCCACGGCGGCCGAAGTGTTCAAGGTCGAGCTGAACGAAGTGACGTCCGACCAGCGCCGTGGCGCCAAGGCGATCAACTTCGGCCTGATCTATGGCATGGGCGCGCAGAAGCTCGGCAAGGACATCGGCGTCGACACCAAGACCGCCAAGGCCTACATCGACACCTACTTCGCGCGTTACCCGGGCGTGCGCGAGTACATGGATCGCACCCGCGCCCAGGCTGCGGATCAAGGTTTTGTGGAAACAATTTTCGGTCGTCGCCTGTATCTGCCGGACATCAACTCCAACAAGCCGCAGGAACGCGCGGCCGCCGAACGTACGGCAATCAATGCGCCGATGCAGGGCACCGCGGCGGACATCATCAAGAAAGCCATGGTGGCAGTGGATAACTGGCTGAGCGCTTCCGGGCTGGACGCCAAAGTCATCCTGCAGGTGCACGACGAACTGGTGCTGGAGGTTCGCGAGGATCTGGTCGATCAGGTTCGCGAAGAAATTCGCGTGCACATGAGCGAAGCGGCAAAACTGGACGTGCCATTGCTGGTGGAAGTGGGGGTTGGCAACAACTGGGACGAGGCGCACTGAGGCCTCTGGATTGGGGTTTTGCCGCGACAGGGCGTCGCGGCAAAGGCATCGAAAATCGCTTAGGCCTGATCGTTCTTGAGCTTATTCCAAAGTTTTTTGAAAAGATTCTGAACTAATCTTGCGACAGGGCACTCAGAGATACTGAATGGCTGGTGAAGCCCTTCGATGCTCCTATGTTGTGTTAAGTGTTGGCAGATATCTGAACCCCGCCCTAGCGGTTCGGAACTTAAACCCCGGAACTTCTCCCTCCCCATATGAAGTCCGGGGCTTTTTTTGCCTCAAAACTGCCTGTGGCGCAGCCATGCTGCGTTAAAAGCGCAACAAAAAATGCTCATTTAGGTCCCCTAAACTCCGCTTTTTAGCAGTGCTTTTGCCTTGCCTGACAGTACCACAGACAGTTTTGAAATCCCTTACTCTGCCGCCGCTTCCACGCCTTTATCTGCCAGTTCCATCCAGCCTGCCAACACAGTGTAGGCCTCTTCCAGACCCATGCGTTTCGGGGCAGAGAACAGCTGGATCGTCACTTGATCGCCCCACCCCTTACGGATTTCCGACTGCACCTTGAGCAGCGTGTTCTTGGCTGCGCCGTAGGTCAGTTTGTCGGCCTTGGTCAGCAGGATGTGCATCGGCATTCCGGCCGCAACGGCCCAGTCGAGCATCAGCAGGTCGAAGTCGGTCATTGGATGACGGATGTCCATCATCAGAATCAAACCCTTCAAACTCTCGCGGCCACCGAGGTAAGCCTCAAGATGACGCTGCCAGTGTTGCTTGAGCGGGATCGGTACTTTTGCATAACCGTAGCCCGGGAGGTCGACCAGACGCCGTTCATCGTCTAGCTTGAAGAAGTTCAACAGCTGTGTGCGACCCGGGGTTTTCGAGGTGCGCGCCAGGCTGGCGTGAGTCAAAGTGTTCAGTGCGCTGGATTTACCGGCGTTGGAACGACCGGCGAACGCCACTTCGAAGCCTTCGTCGTCGGGGCACTGATCGACTTTGGCGGCACTGAGCATGAACGTGGACTGTTGGCACAGGCCGAGGATGGGATTCTTGAGTTGCATGGGATTTCCGATGTGGGCGGCGCCGGGATTAGGCGCGGAACGCGGTGTCGCTTCCGTTTCAGTGACGCCAGTATATAATGCCGCAGATTTTGTGTGTGCTTTGTCCCAGCGAAGGATGAAGTTCACGAGAGCGACAGACCTTGATTGCGCATTAGAACGCAGAACGCTCTCAACCCTGAAAAGGTCGTTTTATGACGAAATGGCTGCTGGCTGCCGGAGTCTTGATGCCGCTTTACAGCGCACAGGCTACACAGGATCCGGAAGCCGTGTACAACCGTGTTTGTGGAGCCTGTCATTCCGGCCAACTACCCATGGCGCCCAAAAGAGGCGATCAGGAAGCTTGGACGCCGAGGTTGGCGAAAGGTATGGAGACGCTGGTGCAACACGTGACCCAGGGTTTCAAGGCGATGCCGCCGCGTGGTTTGTGCATGGACTGCAGTGCCGAGGATTACCAGGCCCTCATCCTCTGGATGAGCGAGAGTAAGCCCGGTCCATAACTCTTAACCCTTAGCCGTAGTTGGATTAGCTGATGAACAAACTGATCGTGAGTCTGCTGTTGACCGTGGGAATCTCAGGCTTCGCCCATGCTGCCGGTGATGCAGCCGCAGGCCAGGCCAAAGCCGCCGTATGCGGCGCCTGCCATGGCCCGGATGGCAACAGCATGGCGCCAAACTTTCCAAAACTGGCCGGACAGGGCGAACGCTACCTGACCAAGCAACTGCACGACATCAAGTCGGGCAAGCGCACCGTTCTGGAAATGACCGGCCTGCTGACCAACCTGAGCGATCAGGACCTGGCCGACATCGCCGCCTACTTCGCCAGCCAGAAAGGCAGCGTCGGCGCCGCCGATCCGAAGATCGTCGCTCGCGGTGAAGCCCTGTTCCGTGGCGGCAACCTCGAGAAAGGCCTGCCAGCCTGCACCGGTTGCCACTCGCCGAACGGCGCCGGCAACGCAGCCGCCGGCTTCCCGCACCTGGGTGGCCAACACGCTCAGTACATCGCCAAGCAACTGACCGATTTCCGCAAGGAAGAAGCCGGCCGCAACAACGACGGCGACGCGATGACCATGCGCACCATCGCCCGCAAGCTGAGCGACGAAGACATCGCGGCAGTCTCCAGCTACATTCAGGGCCTGCACTAAGACGCGCGATTCGAGCGCTGCGTGCAATGGCCAACGCCTGCCACGTTAACGCTCGATTAATCCGTTGCAGCAAGTATAAAAAGGGTGGCTTTGGCCGCCCTTTTTTGTGGCCGCTGCCGTTACACTACAGAACTCATGCCCGCCAGGATCTGTCTGAAAACAGGTCGCGCGAGGCGACCAAAATTGTCCAGGAGTAAAGCATGCGTAATCTGATCATCAGCGCCGCCCTCGTCGCTGCCAGCCTGTTCGGCGTGACCGCCCAGGCCGCCGAAGCCCCTGCTGCCCCTTATGTCGAACTGAGCAACCCGGTGCCGGTCGCCGTGCCTGGCAAGATCGAAGTGGTCGAGCTGTTCTGGTATGGCTGCCCGCATTGCTACGCGTTCGAGCCGGTGATCAATCCGTGGGTTGAAAAACTGCCGTCCGACGTCAACTTCGTACGCATTCCTGCGATGTTCGGTGGCCCGTGGGACGCTCACGGTCAAATGTTCCTGACCCTGGAAGCCATGGGCGTCGAGCACAACGTGCACGCTGCCGTATTCAACGCCATCCAGAAAGAACACAAGAAGCTGACCGACAAGAACGACATGGCCGATTTCCTCGCCACTCAAGGCGTGGACAAGGACAAGTTCCTGGCGACCTTCGACTCGTTCGCGATCAAAGGGCAGATCGTGAAAGCCCGCGAACTGGCCAAGAAATATGAAATCACCGGCGTCCCAACCATGATCGTCAACGGCAAGTACCGCTTCGATATCGGCTCCGCCGGCGGCGCCGAACAGGCGCTGAAACTGGCTGATCAACTGGTGGCCAAAGAGCGAGCGGCCAACAAGGCAGCCGCCAACTAAGCGCGGCAATCGCCATGCGCCGCTGGGGAACCGAACGCGTCGTTGGCCTGCATGAACCGCAGGTCAACGAGCATCACCTGGAATCGACGGGCCTGCCCGCAGACAGCCGTCTGCGCTTGCTCAGCTTCAATATTCAGGTCGGCATCAGCACCGAGCGCTATCGGCACTACCTGACCCGCAGCTGGCAGCATCTGCTGCCGCACCCCGGGCGTTCGAGCAATCTGCAAAAGATCGGCAATCTGCTTGGCGACTTCGATCTGGTCGCTCTGCAGGAAGCCGATGGCGGCAGCCTGCGTTCAGGCTACGTCAATCAGGTCGAACACCTGGCCCAGCTCGGCGCCTTCCCCTACTGGTATCAACAACTCAATCGCAACCTTGGCCGACTGGCCCAGCACAGCAATGGCGTGCTCAGTCGCCTGCGGCCGTGGGCGATCGAAGACCATCCGCTGCCGGGTCCGAAGGGACGCGGTGCGATTCTGGTGCGCTTCGGCGAAGGCCCGGAAGCGCTGGTGGTGGTGATGATGCACCTGGCGCTCGGCGCCCGGGTGCGCAGCATGCAACTGGCCTACATCCGCGAACTGATCGGCGGCTACAAGCATCAGGTGCTGATGGGCGACATGAACACCCACGCCAGCGATCTGCTGCAACACTCGCCGTTGCGCGACCTCGGCCTGCTGGCCCCGCAACTCGAAGCGACATTCCCCAGCTGGCGCCCGCAGCGCTGCCTGGACCATATTCTGCTCAGCCCGACCCTGACCCTGGAAAAGGTCGAAGTGCTGGCACAACCGATTTCCGATCACCTGCCGGTCGCGGTAGAGATTCGTCTGCCGGGTTCGCTCACGGCCGATGCATTGCCCGCGTTGAGCACTGCCCTTCGCGGAACCCCTGAATGAGCGACGAAGCCCAGCGCTGGAAAGAGAAATACCTCAAAAGCATCGAACAACAGGAAAAGCTTGAACGTCGATGGGACGCCCGGCTCGACCTGCTGCGCCGTGGTCTGGTGCGCAGCACCCTGGCGGCGGAAGGCACCGACCGCGTGGTCGATCAATGCATGAAAGAGATGCGCGACGTGGTGCGCACCGATGACATGGACGCCGGCCTCGCCGCCCTGCTCCCTCGCCTGGAAAAAGCCGTGCTCGATTCCGAGCAGCGCCGGGAAACCCGGATCGAACAGGTCAGCACCGCACTGACTGCGCTGGTTACTCAGTTGCAATCTCTCCCGCTGCCCCGAGATGTGGCCCAGCCGCTGAAGAAATTCGCCAAGCAGCTGGACGGCCGGGTAAGTCAGGCAAGGGAAATGCCGCTGTTGCTCAGCGAGCTCAGCGGCTTGCAAGGCAAGGCCTTGAGCCAGCTGGAGACGCCGGCGGAACCGGGACGACCGGGGTTGTTGCAGCGTCTGTTCGGCAGCCGCGACAACGAGGAAGCGCCTGTTCCAGTGATGCAGCCCGCGGCGGTCGTACTACCGGCACAAACAGAACAACCGCCCGTCACGCATGAAACCGCGCCCTTGCAGGAAGCGCCTGTCACGACCGCCGAACCGGTCGCCCCTGCGCCCGTCAGCCAGGCACCGGTCGCCGCCCCCGTGGCCGAACCCGCGAAAACTCCAGCGCCAACCCCCGAATATCATGCGGAGCCGGAGGTGGTGGCCTTCGAGCCGGCCAGAATCCTCACCGAATCCCCCTCCGCCCCCAGCGAACCAGAACCCGCCGAGCCTGAACCGGAGCCGCAGGCCTTTACGCCTCCTCCGGTTTTCGCGCCGGCAGTGCCAACAGCCATCAACCCGGACGAACTGATCCACCCCGGCGATACCCCGCCGCCCGTGATCCTCGACAGCCTGCCCATCCCCGAGCCCATCGCCCAGGCATTGGCCGCAATCGATCCGGAGCAATCCGAGCACGATATCCTTTACGCCCTGCCGGACTCGCCGGAACCGTCCTACAGTTCGGTCGCCAAACACATCGAAGACACGCTGATCGGGTTGCTGGACGACCTGACCTTGCCGGAGCGCCACCGCCCGCAAGCAGAGGCGATGCGCGACCGGCTGAAGAATGGGCTGAACTGGTACGAACTGTTGCCGATCCTCGACGATCTGGCGACTTTGATGCTGGCGATTACCGACAGCGGCCAGCACGAATTCGAAGCTTATTTGCAGCAACTCAACGAGCGGCTCGAAGCGTTTCAGAGCAATCTGCAGGCCGCCAGCGAAGGCCACGCCGACAATAGTTCTGCAGCGCGGGCGATGGACACGCAGATCCGCGAGCAAGTCGACGGCTTGCAGAACAGCGTGCAGGAAGCGGCCGATCTGGACGATTTGAAGCAGGTGCTGGAAAACCACCTCGAAGGCCTGCTCGGCACGATGGATCAGCATCAGAAACAGCGTGACGCCCGGGAGCAGGAAGTGGCTGTGCGCCTGAAAAGCCTGGCCGAGCGCGTCGCGCACATGGAGCAGGAAGCGCTAGGCTATCGCGAACACCTTGAAGAGCAGCGCCAGAAAGCCCTGATCGATCCGCTCACCGGCTTGCCCAACCGCGCCGCCTGGACCGAACGGCTCGAACATGAGATTGCCCAATGGCAGCAGCACGGCAACACTTTGAGCCTCGCCATGCTCGACCTCGATCACTTCAAACGGATCAACGACAACTACGGCCACCTGGCGGGCGACAAGGTGTTGAAGATCATCGCCACGGTGCTGCGCAAGCGTATGCGTGGCAACGATTTCATTGCCCGGTTTGGCGGAGAGGAATTTGTATTACTGCTGCCGGCAACACCGCCCGCCGTCGGTGCCAAGTTTTTGGAAACCCTGCGCGCGGCCATCGAAGCCTGCCCATTTCACTTCAAGGGTGAGCGCGTCACGATCACCGTTTCCATGGGTCTGACGACGTTCCGGGCGGGTGAGCACAGCGATCTGGTACTCAAAAGAGCCGATCAGGCGCTTTATCGGGCGAAAAACGCAGGGCGAAACCGGGTGGAGCTGGGCTGAGGCAATTGTTCCATATTGTTTAAATCAGCCATTCAAGCGTCGTAGCGCAAGGCGATACGTTACACTGTTGCATTATCGTCTTGCGTGTACTGCCCTCTGCCATGAAATTTTTTACCCTGCTCGCGTCGCTGATCCTCCTGGCCGGTTGTGCCAGCGGCCCGCGTTTTGACACCAGCCATCCTTCGGTCAATCACGACAGTCGCGTACAGTTTGTGATCGTGCACTACACCTCCGCATCGCTGGAACGCTCGCTGCAGTTGCTGACCCACGGCGAAGTCAGCAGTCATTACCTGATCGGCGACGACAAGAGCGCCACCATCTACAAACTGATGGACGAAAACCTGCGTGCCTGGCACGCCGGCGAAAGCGAATGGCAAGGTCGTACCTGGCTCAACTCCAGCTCGATCGGCATCGAGATCGTCAATCCGGGCTTCAAGGACACACCGACCGGTCGCCTCTGGTATCCCTACAGCGAAGCCCAGGTGCAGTCGCTGATCGTTCTGCTCAAGGACATCAGCAAACGCCAGGGCATCAGCTCGCGCCACATCATCGGCCATAGCGACATCGCCCCGTTGCGCAAGCTCGACCCGGGTCCGCTGTTCCCCTGGAAGCGTCTGGCGGCCGAAGGGCTGGGGCTCTGGCCCAACGAACAAGCGGTGGCACGGCAGCAGGCGCAATTCAACGCCGAACTGCCGAGCATCACCTGGTTCCAGAGCCAACTGGCGCGCCTGGGCTACTCGACGCCACAGACCGGCGAGCTGGATGTGGCGACCCGGCATGTGCTCGCGGCCTTCCAGATGCACTACCGCCCTACGCGCTTTGACGGCACGCCGGACGCGCAAACGGCAGCGTTGCTGCTGGTGTTGAATCAGACAAAATAATGACGCCCGCCCGACGGTCAGGGCGAAAGTGTAATCAGCAGCTATAACTCATTGGTAATTCTTCGGATATCCATGATGGTTGCTACCCGAGAGACGCTGCGTAGCTGGTTTTATCGCCCCTGGTTTCTGGCGATGATCGCGGCTGTCCTCAGTGCGAGCCTGCTGATCACCGGCGGGCTGTTCGTGGCCATGCGCCAGGTCGAACAAAGCGAAAGCCAGGAAATGAACGCCCAGGGTGAGCGGTTCCTGGCGCGTCTGGAGCAACTGTTCGGCCAGTTGCGCGAAAGCCTCGACGACCTTGAAGCCCAGCCCTTGCGCAGCTGCGACGACGAAATGATCGCGACGTTGCAGCAAGTGACGTTCAACTACCGCTTCGTCTATGAAGCGGCCTACATGGACGCCACGCGGATCTGCTCCAACCGTCCGCGCCAGGAAGGCCTGTCGGTGATCCGCCCTCCGGACATCAAGGGCCCGACCTACAGCTACTGGCTGAACACCACCACCGAACCCGATGAAAACCGCGCAGCGCTGATGCTCGGGCGCGGCAACTTTCGCGTAGCCACCTCGCGCGGACATCTCACCGACATGGTCGACCTGTTGCCCGGCAGCAGCCTGTTGGTAGTGCTGGATCACGGGACCCGGGCGATTCCGGTGCTCGGCGTTCCACAGGTCTGGCCGCCCACCGAGCCCTGGCCGCCGAAAACCCCGAACGCACTGCAAGTCACCCAGTCACACCTGATCTACCGCATGCCCACTGACAACCCGGAATACCAACTGGTGCTGATCAGCCCGCGCACGGGCATGCACATTCCGGAGCTCTGGTGGTGGATGGTGCCTTTCTGTCTGGTGCTCGGTGCGCTGGTGGGCGTTCTGGTGTTCTGGGTCGTGCGCCAGCGCCAGTCGCTCGACGCCGAGCTGCACGGCGCCATCCGCCGTGGCGAGTTGCAGGTGCTTTATCAGCCGATCTTCGATCTCGACAGCCGCAACTGCGTCGGTGCCGAAGCCTTGCTGCGCTGGCGCCGGCCGGACGGCACGCTGACCAGCCCCGACCTGTTCATCCCGATGGCCGAGAACACCGGACAGATTCGCCAGATGACCGACTTCGTCCTGCAACGCCTGCTCGAGCAGTTGGGTCAGTTGCTGCGGGCCAATCCGCAGCTGTACATCTCGGTGAACCTGGCCGCCTGCGACGTGATGGTGCCGCGCATCGGCCAGGTCATGGCGCGGCTGCTGACCCTGCATCGGGTGGCGGCGCGGCAGATTGCTTTCGAGGTGACCGAGCGCGGCCTGATCGATGTGGTGGTAGCCCGGGAAAACCTGCAGGCGCTGCGCGATGTCGGGCATCAGGTGCTGATCGACGATTTCGGCACCGGCTATTGCAGCCTGGCCTATTTGCAAACCCTGCCGGTGGATTGCCTGAAGATCGACAAGGCCTTCATCGACGCCCTCGGCCATGACGCCGCCAGCAGCGGTGTCGCGCCACACATCATTCACATGGCCCAGGCGCTGGACCTGAAGGTGATTGCCGAAGGGATCGAATTCGAGTCACAAGCGGCGCTGCTGAGCAGCGAAGGGGTGAAGTTCGGTCAGGGCTGGTTGTTCGCCCACGCCTTGAGCGCGGTGCAGTTCATCGAACTGATTACCCGTGGACGGCGACTCGCCGGCCGCCGGATCGACGACGAAGCCTAAACCGCCAGCGCCATATAGAACTGCGTGCCCTGCCCCGGCCGCGAGTAAACACCCATCCGCCCGCCGTGCAACTGGACGATTTCCTTGCACAGCGCCAGACCCAGCCCGGCCCCGCCCTTTTTCCTGCCGACCTGGACGAACGGTTCGAAGATCCGCCCTTGTTGACCGTAGGCAATTCCTTCGCCGTTGTCTTCGACGCTGATGATCACCCGTTCGCCATGGCGCCGGGCCTGCAAGCGGATCAGCCCGTCGCGCGCCGTGTGGCGCAAGGCGTTGTCGATCAGGTTGTCGAGGACTCGATCGAGCTGCGCCTGATCCGCCTGCAAGCGTGGCAGCGGGCCTTGCGCTTCGACTTGCAGGGTAACGCCCTTCTGCGCCGCCGAATCGGCGAAACGCAAACGCGCCTGCTCCAGCAGATCCTCGATGGAGCACGGCGCCAGCGTGAGCTTCTGCAAACCGCTCTGATAACGCGAAAAGTTGAGCAGATCGTTGATCAACTGCATCAGGCGCTGCATTTCTTCATTGACCGTGTCGAGCAGGTCGGACTCGCGCGACTCCGGAGGAAACTTAGCCCGCTCGCGGAACAGCCCGAACGCCATGTGCATGCCCGTGACCGGTGTGCGCAATTCGTGAGACGCGCGCAGCACGAACTCGCTGCGCACCCGTTCGAAGGCGCGCTGCTCGGTGACGTCATGCAAAACCATCACGGCGCCGAGGATATGCCCCTGGGTATGGCTGACCGGCGTAAGGCTGTAGGTCAGCAGGCGCGACTCGCCATCGACCTCGATGCTCAAGTCTTCCGGCGCCCGCTCAAGGTTGCCGCCGCGCAACACCAGTTGCAGCTGTGCATCCAGCTCTGGACGCTGAAGCGCTGTGCCCAGGCCCTCGCCGAAACGGTCGCTGTCCCAGCCCAATTGTCGCTGGGCCACCGGGTTCAAGTGTTCCAGACGACCCTGACGGTCGATCATCAGCAAACCGTCATCGATGCTGTCAAGTACCGCTTGCAGGCGCTGCTGGCCAGCGAGCAGTTCGTCGACATTGGTCGCCTGATGCTCGCGCAGGGCTTCGGCCATCAGCCCGAAGCGGCGCGTCAACAGATTGATCTCCATCGCCGAGGACACCGGCAGGGTCACTTCGAAATTGCCCTGGCCGATATTGTCCGCCGCTTTGGCCAACGCTTCGATCGGCGCACCAAAACGCCGCGCAATGCCCTGGGCGGTAACGAAACCAATGATCAGCACTGCCAGCCCCACCAGCCCGAGCAGGCCGGAAATCAGCAGCGCCCGGTCACGGGCAGCGTGCTGGACAGCGTTGATGTTATCCAGCGCGTGCTTGTGCTCGGTGATCAAACCGTTACGCAGGGTGTTGAATCGTTCGCGCAAGTCGCCACTACCACTCAGGGCGGCGCCCGGATCGCGGGAGATATCGAACGCCTCAAGGAAGGTCAGGTAATCGCTCTTCGCCTGACTGAAGCCATATTGGCGATTGTCGTTTTTCTGCTCTTGGGCGATACCCTCGTCGAGCAATTCGAAATAGCGTTGTTTGGATGCTTCGAACGCCACGGGATCGGGTTTCTCGGCAAGCATCATGATCAGTTGATCGCCAAGCGTCTGCCGCAGCTTGAGCCCCAGATCGAGGGTGACGAAGTTGTTGCGGATCAGCGCCTCCTGAGTCCCGGCCATCTGCATCACGCTGACCAGCCCGAGCATCAGCCCGAGCAAGGCCACGGTGATCAGCGCGGAAATGCTCAGGAACAAGCGAGTCCGCAACTTCATCGCCAGTTTCATCGGCGGATGCTCACAGGTTGTACTGCTTGCGCTTGCGATACAGGGTCGAGGCGTCGATCCCCAGAGTCTTGGCGGCCTGATCGAGAGTGCCGGCAGTCGCCAGTACTGCGCCGATGTGGGCTTTCTCCAGCTCATCGAGGCTCAGCGCGGCGCCAACCCGTGGTGCGTTGTTCGCAGGTTGCTCCGCCATGCCGAGGTGACTGATTTCGACACGCTCCTGCGGGCAGATGATGCTCGCCCGCTCGACCACGTTGCGCAGCTCACGGATGTTGCCGGGCCAGCGATAACCCAAGAGCGCTTCGCGAGCCTCATCACTGAAACCCCGCGCGGGGCGCGCGTATTCCTTCACGAAGCGAGCGAGGAAACGGTCGGCCAGGGTCAGGATGTCTTCGGCCCGTTCGCGCAGCGGCGGCAAATGCAGGGTGATGACGTTCAGGCGATAGAGCAGGTCTTCACGGAAACGCCCGTCGCGCACCATGTCTTCAAGATTGAGGTTGGTGGCGGCGAGAATACGCACATCGGCGCGGCGGGTGACCGGATCCCCTACCCGCTCGTATTCCTTGTCCTGGATGAAACGCAGCAACTTGGGTTGCAACGTCAGCGGAAAATCGCCGATCTCGTCGAGAAACAGCGTGCCGCCATCGGCTTGGTTAACCCGACCCAGCGTGCTTTCGCTGGCCCCGGTGAACGCGCCACGACTGTGACCGAACAGCTCGCTCTCCATCAGTTCGGCGGTCAGCGACGGGCAATTGATGGTGACGCAGGATTTCTTCTCGCGCTTGCTCCAGCCGTGAATGGCTCGGGCCAGCTCACCTTTACCGGTGCCCGACTCACCCAGGATCAGGATGTTGGCGTCGGTGCCCGCCACTTGCCGCGCGGTTTCCAGTACGACTTTCATCGCCGGGCTGTGGGAATCGAGACCGTCCTTGGGTTTGCGGATCTCGCCTTCGAGGGCTTCCAGACGCGCCGACAGCTGGCGCACTTCAAGCTGCTTGGCGGTCGCAAGGCGCAATTGATCCGGGCTGCACGGTTTGACCAGATAATCGGCAGCGCCGGCCTGAATCGCGTCTACCGCGGTATCGACAGCCGAATGCGCGGTGACGATCACCACCCGCATCCACGGCGCCTGAATGCGCATCTGCGCCAATACATCCAGGCCGTTGTCTTCACCCAGGCGCAAATCAAGGAAGCACAGGTCGAACACCTGGCGTTGCAGCAGCGCGTCAGCCTGAGCCGCGCTGTTGGCGGTGGCGACGGTATAACCTTCGTCTTCGAGGCAATAACGAAAGGTTCGCAGGATGGCGGATTCATCGTCCACCAGCAGAATGCGGCCTTGGTGCTCAGTGGCTGATTCCATTTTTCCTACGCTCCATAAGTGAATGTCTTGGGTTAGTCCCGGAAAAATCGGGCAAGTTGCATGGTTGATTCTGATCGATTCGAGTCATTGCAGGGTAGCTCTCTCCTGCCCTAACGGCTAATCGACTGATTTCATTGGTTTTTTAAACATCGCACAGTTTCAGGTCGGTTTCCTGCCTACTTTTCTGACATCCGTACCCTGTCCCCAATTCAAAAATAATGATTTCTCCTACGAAATAATCGTGCATTACGCACGACCCTATGCGGACCATCGTGCAGGATGCGTCGTCAGGAATTTTCATACCGTTTGTAACTAGCTGATTTTATTGGTTTTTTTCAAACAAAAAAGCTGGCACGCAGGCTGCAATACCTCTTTCAGCCCGGGCAGATATGCACTGCCCCAATCGAACAAGAGTGAGGAACCCAGGATGACTCGCCCACGTGCCGCCCAAATGCGTATTTCGCCACTGCACTTGCAGCAGGCCCTGTTTGGCGCACTTGCGCTGCTGATCACTTTGATCGCCTGCCAGCAATACCTGCGCTGGGAGCACAGTCAGCAACCTGAGCCTTTGATCTCGATGCAACACGCGACGCAGACGCACTTCAGCGCCGTCAGCAGCAGCCAGGACGACAACGGCGCGATGCGCATGATGGACGTCGACCAGCCACAGCCACTGGGCGACATGCCCCGTGAAGAACGCTGGGTTTTCTGATCAACGAATCTGGGCGCCCCCGCGCCGAGACCGGCAACATCCCTAAATAGAAGCAAGGAGAATCACCATGTTGAGCTGGGCAATCACATTCCTGATCATTGCCATCATCGCTGCAGTACTGGGCTTCGGTGGTATCGCGGGCACCGCCACGGGTATCGCCAAGATTCTCTTTGTCGTGTTCCTGGTGATGTTCATCGCTTCCTTCTTCTTTGGCCGTCGCGGTCGAGGTTGAACATGAAGGGTTTAAAGACACTGGCAGCCGCCCTGCTCCTGGGCGGTAGTGCCATGGCGATGGCGGCCAATGACGGCCAGGCGCGGGTCAACGAACTGTTGAGTTCCGACCCGCAATACAGGGAAACCTGGGAAGGTGTGGTGAAGAAGGAAGAACGCCTGCCGGAATGGGTGATGAACCTGTCCGGTACGCCTGACCAGCAGATGAATGCCGTAACCGAAGATGGCGACAAGTATCTGGTCGGCCCGCTCTGCGAATCCGCAGACAAGTGCATGAACCATCGCTTGATCGTCGCGTTCAGTTTCGACAAGAAAGACGCTTACGCCATGCTTGTGGATGTGCCTGAAGGGCTGCCGGCAGACAAGTCGCCAACGCGACATGCCACCTACCGCTTCCTCGGCAAGCCCGACCAGGGCATGCAGGATCTGTTGATGGAAACGCTGAAGAAAGATCCGAACTGGTATTGAACACGAGGGCAGCCGAAAGGCTGTCCTCCATTGCGTCGGCCCGAGGAAGGCCGGTGCATGACCAGGGGGCCGGGACGTTCTGACTGTTGCAGGGTCGGAGTGACCTACGGGTACAGGGAGTGCCTGCGATGAGGGCCGGGTCAGGGTAAAAGCTGCGACGCAAGTTCGCCAACCGAAGCGGTTTGACGGACTTGCGCTGAGCTTTCAACGTGACAAAACGTTGATCCAGAGCGTTCTGCTCTTCATTTTTATCGCCCACACTGCGTGCGAAAGCATTTCGCGGTGTTTCCTGGCGACCGTATATCGAGAAAGAGTCGATCCACCAAGTCGGACATTTAGTTTCCGAACGTAGGCTTTTTCCTAAATTTTTCCTCGAAATCACTCGTTCAAAAAATAACCAACCTACGCTGTAATGGCCGGTTCACGGCACTTATGCCTGCCGAAATGTCGTATTCGAACCGGTTGGGACGCCAGTTTCATTTAAAAAAGCTCATGCCGATTCGGCATAGGGTAGGCGTTTACGGCATTAGACGGCGCAACCTTGCATCGGAATAGTTGCGCCTTTTTTCGCCTGCCGGAGAGCCGTAAACACGCGCTTCGGGGCACCTTATACGGAGGCAGATGCACAGACTTTTCCGCTGATGAGCGTTCCAGTTCCTGCATGTGCCTGAGTCAAACGCAAGTAAGGGTAAAGATAATGAAGAAGGCAAAGCTTAGCCTCGCCTGGCAGATCCTAATCGGTCTGGTGTTGGGGATTGCAATCGGTGCGTTGCTCAACCATTTCAGTGCCGAGAAGGCCTGGTGGATCAGCAACGTCCTGCAACCGGCAGGCGATATCTTTATCCGTCTGATCAAGATGATCGTTATCCCGATCGTCATCTCTTCCCTGATCGTCGGCATCGCCGGCGTGGGCGACGCCAAGAAGCTCGGGCGCATCGGCCTGAAGACCATCATCTACTTCGAAATCGTCACTACCATCGCCATTGTTGTCGGCCTGCTGCTGGCCAACCTGTTCCATCCGGGTGCCGGCATCGACATGAGCACCCTGGGCACCGTCGATATCTCCAAGTACCAGGCGACCGCCGCCGAAGTGCAGCATGAACACGCGTTCATCGAGACCATCCTCAACCTGATCCCGTCGAACATCTTCGCGGCTATGGCCCGCGGCGAAATGCTGCCGATCATCTTCTTCTCCGTGCTGTTCGGTCTCGGTCTGTCGAGCCTGCAGTCGGACCTGCGCGAGCCGCTGGTGAAGATGTTCCAGGGCGTGTCGGAAAGCATGTTCAAAGTCACCCACATGATCATGAACTACGCCCCTATCGGCGTATTCGCACTGATCGCGGTGACCGTGGCCAACTTCGGTTTCGCCCCGCTGCTGCCGCTGGCCAAGCTGGTGATCCTGGTTTACGTCGCCATCGCCTTCTTCGCTTTCGTGATTCTGGGCCTGATCGCCAAGATGTTCGGCTTCTCGGTGATCAAGCTGATGCGCATCTTCAAGGATGAGCTGGTGCTGGCTTACTCCACCGCCTCCTCGGAAACCGTACTGCCACGCGTGATCGAGAAGATGGAAGCCTACGGCGCACCGAAAGCCATCTGCAGCTTCGTGGTACCGACCGGCTACTCGTTCAACCTCGACGGTTCGACCCTGTACCAGTCCATCGCGGCGATCTTCATTGCCCAGCTGTACGGCATTGACCTGTCGATCAGCCAGCAACTGCTGCTGGTCCTGACCCTGATGGTGACCTCCAAAGGTATCGCCGGCGTGCCGGGCGTGTCCTTCGTGGTACTGCTGGCCACTCTGGGCAGCGTGGGTATCCCGCTGGAAGGCCTGGCCTTCATCGCCGGTGTCGACCGTGTGATGGACATGGCGCGTACCGCCCTGAACGTGATCGGCAACGCCCTCGCCGTACTGGTCATCGCCCGCTGGGAAGGCATGTACGACGACGCCAAGGGCCAGCGCTACTGGAACTCGCTGCCGCACTGGCGCAGCAAGGAAAAACTGCCGGCCGGTGAAATCTCCAAAAACTGATGCAAAACCCTGTGGGAGCTGGCTTGCCAGCGATGAGGTGCGCACATTCAACATATTCGCTGAATGAACACCGCCATCGCGGGCAAGCCCGCTCCCACAGTGGTTGATGCAAGCCTTACCAACAAACCCCGGAGAAATCCGGGGTTTGTCGTTTCTGGCGACCCCGCTATCATTCGCCGCATCTTCCGGGGGATTTGACTGATGCTTAATGGCCTGTGGCTTGGCTTCTTCATCGTGGCAGCCGTTTCGGCGCTGGGGCAATGGCTGATCGGCGGCAACGCCGGGATCTTCGCGGCGATGGTGGAAAGCATTTTTGCCATGGCCAAGCTGTCGGTCGAAGTCATGGTGCTGCTGTTCGGCACGCTGACCCTGTGGCTGGGCTTCCTGCGCATTGCCGAAAAGGCCGGCATCGTTGAATGGCTGGCCAAAGTGCTCGGGCCACTGTTCCTGCGGCTGATGCCGGAAGTTCCAGCCGGACATCCCGCGCTGGGCCTGATCACCCTGAACTTCGCCGCCAACGGCCTGGGCCTGGACAACGCCGCCACGCCGATCGGCCTTAAAGCCATGAAGGCGCTACAGGAGCTCAACCCCAGCTCGACCATCGCCAGCAACGCGCAGATCCTGTTCCTGGTACTCAACGCATCTTCCCTGACCCTGCTGCCGGTGACGATCTTCATGTACCGCGCCCAGCAAGGCGCGCCGGACCCGACGCTGGTGTTCCTGCCGATCCTGCTGGCCACCAGTTGCTCGACCATCGTCGGCTTCTTGTCGGTGGCATTCATGCAGCGCCTGCGCGTGTGGGACCCGGTCGTGCTGGCTTACTTGATTCCCGGCGCGCTGATTCTCGGCGGTTTCATGGCGTTGCTCGCGACAATGTCGGCCACTGCGCTGGCGGGCCTGTCGTCGATCCTCGGCAACCTGACGCTATTCGGCCTGATCATGCTGTTCCTGGTGATCGGCGCCTTGCGCAAGGTGAAGGTCTACGAGGCCTTCGTCGAAGGTGCGAAGGAAGGTTTCGACGTGGCCAAGAACCTGCTGCCGTATCTGGTGGCGATGCTCTGCGCGATCGGCGTATTGCGCGCATCGGGCGCGCTGGACTTCGGCCTCGACGGCATCCGCCATCTGGTGGAGTGGGCAGGGTGGGACACGCGCTTCGTCGATGCGCTGCCGACTGCGATGGTCAAACCGTTCTCCGGCAGCGCCGCCCGGGCGATGCTGATCGAAACGATGAAGACCTCGGGCGTGGACAGCTTCCCGGCGCTGGTGGCCGCCACGATCCAGGGCAGCACCGAAACCACGTTCTACGTATTGGCGGTGTACTTCGGCGCGGTGGGCATTCAGCGCGCCCGGCATGCCGTCGGTTGCGCGTTGCTGGCCGAGCTGGCGGGTGTGCTCGGCGCTATCGGCGTCTGCTACTGGTTCTTCGGCTGATATTCAGGGCCGGGCAGGTGGGGCAACTTTCTGCCCTTGCTCCACCGCCCACGCCACCACCTTCGCGGTGAGGCGATCACTGGCCTGACCGAAGCCGGCCACCACCGCCGGCACCTTCACATCACTGAGCGGCTGACGTTCTTCGAAGCGGCGACTGGCGAGGATCCGCTGGTCGTAACCGCGCACCAGCAACGCATCGACCCGCACCACCACGCTGGCCTGCGTGCCCTGATACTCGGTCTGAAACGCCTGCAGGCTGCCACCCAGTTCCAGGTCCGCCTGGAAATTGCTGTCGTCGGTGCTCAACAGCGACACCCGGCCATCGCGCTGGAAGCCATCGAGCAAGCGGTTACGCACCAGCACCGGCGCCGGATCGCTCCAGCGCGAGGCCTTGTAACTGCTGATCACATCGCCCTGAGGAATCACCGCGATGCTCGGCCGGTTCAGCGCTTCACTGGCCTGCAGTTTGTTCAGGCGCAGCGACCAGTGCTGGGTAGATGCCGAACTGGCCGAGGCGGGCGCCTGTGCCGTCGGCAGGCGATAGACATCCGACGGTTCGGACTTGGGCAGGATCGAGCACGCGCTGATCAGCGTGAAGCCGGCGAGGAGGGCGAGGCGAATCAGCTTCATGGCGTGAACTCCTTGTTCTTGTCACTGCCCAGCAGGTAACCGCTGGGGTTGGCCTCCAGGCGTTGGGAAATGGCGCGCAGCGAATTCAGGGTTTCACGCAGTTCGCGGATCGCCGGGGCCAGGCCGTTGAGGCCCTGCATGCCGCTGTCGAGGGAATTCTGATTCTTGCTCAACAGACCATTGATGGTGGCGCTGCTCTGCTCCAGGGATTTCATCGCCTGCTCGGCGCTGCCGAGCGCCTGTTTGCCCTGATCGTTGAGCAGGCCGTTGGCGTTGCGCATCAACGCGGACGTCTGTTCAAGCATGTTGCCGGCCTGTTTGCCGACCGTCGCCAGTTGCTGCATGGCCTGACGCAGGTCGCCGCGCTGATCGTTGATCGAGCCGGTGGTCTGCTCCAGATGTTCAAGGGTTTTGCTCACGCGCTCGATGTTGTCGGCGGAGAACATCTGATTGGCATTGTTCAGCAGCGTGCTGACACCGCTCATCAAGTCGTTGCTGTCATTGAGCAGCCGCGAGATGGGCGAGGGAGAGGCGACAATCGTCGGCAGATTGCCGTCATGGCCCTTGAGTTTCGGGCTTTGCGGCGTGCCTCCGCTGAGCTGGATGATCGAGGTGCCGGTGATCCCGGCCAAGGCCAGTTTGGCCTCGGTGTCTTCCTTGACCGGCGTGTCGCCAGCCAGGCGAATGCGTGCCAGCACTCGACGCGGGTCCTTCGGATCAAGGCGCAGGCTGACCACGTCGCCGACCTTGATCCCGCTGTACTGCACCGGGCTGCCCCGGGACAGGCCGCTGACCGCCTCGTTGAAGACGATTTCGTAATCCTTGAACTCGGTGTCGACACTGGACTTGGCCAGCCACAGACCGAAGAGCAGGGCGCCCGCCACCACAATCACCGTGAACAGGCCGATCAATACATGATGGGCTCGGGTTTCCATGTCAGACCTCGTTGAGCTGTTTGGCGGCGTCCAGCGCCGAGCGGCCGCGAGGGCCGTGGAAGTATTCGTGAATCCACGCGTCGTCGGTTTCCGAGACCACGTCGATGGGACCGGCCACCAGCACCTTCTTCTGCGCCAATACCGCAACGCGGTCGGTGATGGTGTAGAGCGTGTCGAGGTCGTGGGTCACCAGAAATACGCTCAGACCCAGGGCATCGCGCAGGGTCAGGATCAATTGGTCGAACTGCGCGGCGCCAATCGGATCCAGGCCGGCAGTGGGTTCGTCGAGAAACAGGATGTCCGGATCCAGCGCCAGCGCCCGGGCCAGTGCCGCGCGTTTGATCATGCCGCCGGACAGCGAGGCCGGGTACTTGTCCGCCGCCGACAACGGCAGCCCGGCCAGCGCCAGCTTCACCGCCGCCAGATGTTCGGCATCGTCGCGGCTCAGGCCGGCGTGTTCGATCAGGGGCAGGGCGACATTCTCGGTGACGGTCAGCGACGAGAACAGCGCGCCTTTCTGAAACAGCACGCCAAAGCGCCGCTCAATCAGCGAGCGCTCATGCTCCGGCAAGCTTGGCAGGTTCTGGCCGAACACTTTGACCATGCCTTCGCTGGGCTGGCGCAGGCCGACGATGCTGCGCAGCAACACCGATTTGCCGCTGCCGGAGCCGCCGACCACGGCCAGGATTTCGCCTTTGTACAAGTCCAGGTCGAGGTTCTCGTGCACGCTCTGGCTGCCAAAGCGATTGCACAGGCCACGGACTTCGATGACCGCCTCGGAGGGCGCGCGGGGTAGACGACTCACCAGCCCATCTCCATGAAAAACAGCGCAGCGACCGCATCGAGCACGATCACCACGAAAATCGATTGCACCACACTGGAGGTGGTGTGGGCGCCGACCGATTCGGCGCTGCCGCTGACCTTGAAGCCTTCCAGACAGCCGATGGCGGCAATCAGGAACGCGAAGATCGGGGCTTTGACCAGACCCACCAGGAAATGTTGAATCCCTATGTCGCTTTGCAGCAGCGACAGGAACATCGCCGGCGAGATATCCAGCGATACCGCGCAAACCACTGCGCCGCCGACGATCCCGCAAATCATCGCCAGAAAGGTCAGCATCGGCAGCGCCACCAGCAGCGCCAGCACCCGGGGCACAACCAGCAATTCCATGGGATCGAGGCCGAGGGTGCGAATGGCGTCGATTTCCTCGTTGGCCTTCATCGAGCCGATCTGCGCGGTAAAGGCACTGGCGGTGCGGCCGGCCATCAGAATCGCCGTGAGCAATACGCCGAACTCGCGCAGGAAGGCGAAACCCACGAGGTCCACGGTGAACACGCTGGCACCGAAACTGGCCAGCACCGTCGCCCCGAGGAACGCCACCACCGCGCCCACCAGAAAGGTCAGCAACGCGACGATGGGCGCAGCGTCGAGGCCGGTCTGTTCGATGTGCGCAATCATCGGCGTGATCCGCCAGCGCTTGGGCCGGAACAGGCTGCGAGCGATGGTTTCGAGGATCAGGCCGACGAAGCCAAGCAGCTGCAGGGTGTCTTGCCAGACCGTGTCGACGGCCCGGCCGATACGGGTCAGCAATTGCACGCTGACGCTGATTTCCGGCTCCTTGATCGGCACGCAGAAGTCGGTCAGCGAGCGATACACGGTTTGCAGCAAGGCGCGGTCGGCGCTGGAAATCGTGCAGTCGGGGTGTTCGGCGGACTTGCTCAGCCGCTCGGAGCCGAGCAGTTCCACCAGCAGCGACGCACCGGCGGTGTCGAGGGCGCCGAGGCCGTTGAGGTCGATGGGGGTGTTGGCGTCGTACTGGCCGTGGAGCGTTTCGCTCAGTTGCTTGAGGTCGGCGTAATGGGCAAGCGTCCAGTCCCCGGTGACCCGCAGGCGGGCAGGGGTGATCGAGGTGTCCAGGCGGGCACTGCCGGTCATTGGGCTGCTGGTCATAAGCTCCGTGCTTGTTCGGCTGAATACGCTGGCATACGTAATAGCACGAACACGGTTACTTTTCTTTGGTCGGTGTGCTGTCCGTGACCTCGAAGCGCAGCACGCCAATCACCTGACCGTCTTCGGTCAACACCCGCACCTGCCATTTGCCCGCCGGGTTGCCGGGGAAGTTCTGCTTGTGCGTCCAGGCCCGGTAACCTTCCTTGCGCCCGCCGTGGATGTCGAGGGCGATGCGGTCGACCTCTTTGCCGTTGAATTGCCAGACGTGATAAATCCGCTCATCAAGCCCGCGCGGCGCGTTAATCGCGGTGTAGGCATAGAGCCCGCCGCCACGGATCTGTTCGGCGCTGACTTCCTTGAGGCTGGCGCCCGGAACCCGGTCCTGCACCTGGGTGCTGATCGCCACGTCGGTCATCCACAGCGTCGCCGGCGGCACCCACGAACGCAGGACCCAGCCCACGCCACCGATGCCGACCGTGATACACAGGATCGCCAGCGCGTTGCGCACGGTGCGGATCGGGAAGATCGACGCCAGGCTCGGGAACGACAACACCACCGCAATCCCCAGCGCCCATTTGAAGCTTTGCGAGGTGGTCAGGTGCATGATCACCGGCAGCGCCGTGAGCAGGGCGGCGAACAGGGTCAGGGTGTGCAGCGCAAGGAATGCCCAGCGCCGTGGCGCCAGCCATTTGTAGTAGAGCGGGTCGACGATCGAGATCAGCGCCGCGATGCACAGCAGCCCGGTGAAAAACAGCTGGCCGCTGTTCCAGGTGGTGGTGATGAAGAAGAACGGCAGGACGAAAAACAGGCTTTCCTGGTGGATCATCTGCGTCGCGTAACGCAGCAGCGGCTGGGGGATTTCCCGTTTGAAGATCCGCGTGAACAGCTTGGTCAGGCTGTTTTCCAGCATCAGCCAGATCCAGCTCAGCAGCATGATCGTGGTGATCCAGCTCGCCAGCCCCTGTTGCCGGTCGACCAGAATGAAACTGCCGACCCCGGAGATGAAACCACCGAGCGCAATGACCCCGGGGTAGCGCTTCATCAGTTCGAGAATGCGCTGGATCAGGAGGGTCAATTTAGACATTTGGGCGGTTCACGACTGGATAGGAAAAAAACCTCGACAGAGTACCGCCCGCCGGGCCGTGTGGCGAGGCTGCCGGTCAGTCTGGATGCACGGATTTGCGCCGATGCAGGCGCCAGCCGAGCAGGATCAGCACCAGCACGCCCAATCCGCCCGCCAGCAGCCACAATACCTGATCGTCGCTGAGCAGCGGTTTCTCGATCCGCAGATAGCCCGGTTGCAGCAACAACTCGCGCATGGCCTTGTTCGCCGCCTCCAGCGTCACGCCTTGCAGCTCCCGCGCAGGATCAGCGAAGCGCCCATCTTCGTAGTCGCCCAACGCGCTCCAGTAATAGTCGGCCATGGCGCTGGTGCCTTGCACGGCCCAGGCCTGATGGGCGATGGCGGCTTGTTTCAAGCGATTGAAGGTATCGGCATCAAGGCCGTTTTTCAGCAGGTCGGCCTTGAGGTCTTCCAGCACTTGTTCGGCTTCGGCAATGTCGCCGCGATCCAGGTCGGCGTTGAGGCTCATGAAACCGACGCCGCCGAACACCTCGCGCTCGGCCCACGGCCCGTAGGACAAACCGTGGTTCAGGCGCAATTGGCGATACAGCGCCCACTCCAGATATTCCTTGAGCAGGTCGAAGGTTTCGTCGTACTGATCGTCCAGCACCGGCTCCGGCACCAGCCAGTGCAGCTTGGCACTGTTGCCGATGAAGCCGCGAGTGATCGTGCGTTCGTGGGCGGCGCTGGCGCGGATGTCCGGCAACGGGCGGTGTTCGCTCGGCTCGACAGCTTCGAGCGCGCCCCACGCCCGTTCCAGATAGGCCGGCAGCAGTTTGTCGAGGTCACCGACGATGATCAGGGTCATGTTGTTCGGCGCGTACCAGGCCTTGCGCACCGTCTCCAGCTGTTCGCGGGTCAGGCCATCGACTTCGGCCCGTTGCGGGCATTTCAGGCCCAGTTCGACCGCCAGTTGGTTGCTCGCGGTGTGGCCCAGATCCTGTCGGTCGAGAAAGCGTTGCAGGCGGGTGTAATGGCCGCCGTCCTCACGCTCGACCACCCGTTTGGCGGCGTTGATCGCGTTGTCGTCGAAGCGGGTCTGGGTCAGCAGGTCCAGCAGCAGGTCGAGGACCTTGCGCTGGTTTTTCGCCGGGGCTTCGATGACGAACGTGGTGTCGGCGTTGCTGGTGAAGGCGTTCCAGTCACCGCCGAGGGCCTGCATGCGTTCTTCGAGGCCACCTTCGCCGGTGGCATCGATGCCGCTGAACAGCAAGTGTTCGAGCAGGTGCGGCAGCTCCTTTTCATTGCAGTCGAAATCGTCCAGACCGACGCCGATCACCAGCCGGATGGCCACGTGCCCACGCTCGGTGCCGGGCTTGAGCAGCAATTGCAAGCCGTTGGGCAGCGCATAGCCTTCGACCTGAAAACGATCCAGGGCGAAGGCGGGCAGGGAACCGAGCAGCAGACAAGCGAACAACAGGCAACGCATAACGAGCTTCCATACGGCTGAATTGGAGATCCGTGTCGTCAGTCCGGCTGCGAGGCCGAACCTTGAGTTACTGACTGACCACAACCCCAGACGTTCAAGGCGAATGCGTGATGTCCGCCATATCGTCCGCCGCCAGCGCGCCGGTATCGGAAGTTTCCAGCACCACATAGGCGCTGCTGCAAAACAGCGAGTTCAGGCGTTTCATGTCGGCAATCAACTCCAGGTGCAACGAACTGGTCTCGATACTCTGCACGATCTTGCGTTGCAATCGGCTGACATGGGCGTGGGCCAGACGTCGTTCCTGTGCGCGAAAGCGACGTTTCTCGCGCAGCAGCTGGCGGGCGCTTTCCTTGTCGCCGCTGAGGAACACCGACAGCCCCAGCCGCAGATTCGCGATCAATTGCTGTTGCAGGCCGGCCAGTTCTTCCAGCCCGTCTTCGGAGAACGAGCGGCGTTGCGAAGTCTTCTGCTGCTGCACTTTGCGCAACATGCGTTCGATCAGGTCGCTGGCCAGTTTAAGGTTGATCGCCAGCTCGATGATCTCCGCCCAGCGTCGACTGTCCTGTTCGCCGAGATCTTCGCGGGGCATCTGCGCCAGGTACAGCTTGATCGCGCTGTACAGCGCTTCGACGTCATCGGTCAGCTTGCGCATTTCCTGAGTGATGGCGGTCTGTTTGCCGCGCAGCACGTCGAGGGTCGCGTCGAGCATGTTGTCGATCAGGTCGCCCATGCGCAGGGTTTCCCGAGCGGCGTTGGCCAGCGCCAGACTCGGCGTGACCAGCGCGGTGGGATCAAGGTGGCGGGGCTTGGCGGTGCCGTTGACCTCCGGCCGCTCCGGCAGCAGCCAGGCGCACAGCCGCGCCATCGGCCCGACGCTCGGCAGCAGGATCAGGCAGCGCGCGGTGTTATAGAGCAGGTGGAAGCCGATGACCATTTCCTGGGGGCTGAAATCCAGGCTGTCGATCCAGTGCACCAGCGGGTCGAGCACCGGAATGATCAGCAGCAGCCCGATCAGTTTGTACAGCAGGCTGCCCAGCGCCACCTGCCGGCCGGCGGCGTTCTGCATGCTGGTGCTCATGAACGCCAGCACGCCACTGCCGATGTTGGCGCCAATAACCAGACCGATCGCCACCGGCAGGCTGATCACCGCAGCGCCGGCGAGGGTGGCGGTCAGCAGCACGGCCGCCAGGCTGGAGTAGGAAATCATCGCGAACAGCGCGCCGACCAAGGCGTCGAGCAGGATATCGCCGGTCAACGAGGCGAAAATCACCTTCACCCCTTGGGCATGGGTGATCGGCGCAGCGGCCTCGACGATCAATTGCAGTGCCAGAATGATCAGCCCAAGCCCAATGGACACGCGGCCCATCTGCCCGAGCCGCGTCTGTTTGCGCGACAGAAAGAAAATCACCCCGATAAAAATCAGCAGCGGCGACAGCCACGACAGGTCGAACGTCAGCACCCGCGCCATCAGTGCCGTACCGACGTCGGCACCCAGCATGGTCGCCAGGGCCGGGGTCAACGCCATCAGCCCCTGACCGACAAACGACGTCACGAGCATGGCGGTGGCGTTGCTGCTCTGCACCATCGCGGTCACGAGGATGCCGGCGACAAAGGCCAGCCAGCGTTTGGACATGTTCTGGCCGATCACATGGCGCAGATTGGTGCCGTACACCCGCAGGATGCCGGTTCGGACGATGTGCGTGCCCCAGATCAGCAGGGCCACGGCAGAGAGCAGATTGAGCAGGGTGAGCATGCAGACCCCCTGTAATAGCAGCGCCCCAGAGGGGCAAGTTGACGGTACCGCGCAATTTCTACGTTCTGATACTTAAGCTGTAGTTGGCTAACGGTCTGGGCGCCAGCATTGCACAGCTAAAGCGGGGATTGAAACAAAAGTGTCATGAAAACAGGTTCATGCGGCCATGAAAAAAGGGCCCGAAGGCCCTTTGATCTGTTGCGCAGCGTTCGGGTTACTGACCCGGAATATCCTTGCGCAGTTTCACCGGATCCTGCTGTTTGCGTTTTTTCGCAATGGCGGTGCGCATCTTGATGTTGATCGCTTCGACCGCCAGCGAGAACGCCATGGCGAAGTAGACGTAGCCTTTCGGTACGTGCACGTCGAACGATTCGGCAATCAGCACGGTGCCGACCACCAGCAGGAACGACAGCGCGAGCATTTTCAGCGACGGGTGCTTGTCGATGAACTCGCTGATCTTGCCCGAGGCCAGCATCATCACCAGCACGGCCACGATGATCGCCGCAACCATGACCGGAACGTGGGACACCATGCCGACGGCGGTGATCACCGAGTCCAGCGAGAACACGATGTCGATGATCGCGATCTGGATGATGGTGTAGAGGAAATTGCCGCCCTTGCCCGAAGGCTCGTCGCCGCTCTCATCTTCACCTTCCAGCGCGTGGTACATCTCCTGGGAGCTTTTCCACAGCAGGAACAGGCCACCGAAGAACAGGATCAGGTCGCGACCGGAAATGCCCTGGCCGAACACTTCGAACAGGTCGGCGGTGAGGCGCATGACCCAGGTGATCGACAGCAGCAACAGGATCCGCGTGATCATGGCCAGGCCAAGACCGAAGATCCGGGTGCGCTGCTGCATGTGTTTGGGCATGCGGCTGACCAGGATCGAAATCATGATGATGTTATCGATGCCCAGAACGATTTCCAGGGCGGTCAGGGTGAAGAAGGCAACCCAGATCTCAGGGTTGGTCAGCCATTCCATGTGTATTCCTTTGAGCGAGTGTTAAACCAGGACGCCAGCAATCAGCTGGCGTCCTGGTGAGTTTGGTGCCGTTACAACGTGCTGAACAGCGGGAAAGTCCCCAACAGCAAGGCTGCGACCAGTATGCACAGGCAGACCAGCACTGCCCACTTCAGGGTGAAACGCTGATGATCGCCGAACTCGATCCCCGCCAGTGCGACCAGCAGGTATGTCGACGGCACCAGTGGGCTCAGCAGGTGAACCGGCTGACCGACGATCGAGGCACGGGCCATTTCCACCGCGGTGATGCCGTAATGGCTGGCCGCTTCGGACAACACCGGCAACACACCGTAGTAGAACGCATCGTTCGACATGAAGAACGTGAACGGCATGCTCACCAGCGCCGTGATCACCGCCAGGTACGGGCCGAGGAAATCAGGGATCACCGCCAGCAGGCTTTTCGACATCGCATCGACCATGCCGGTGCCCGACAGGATACCGGTGAAAATGCCTGCCGCGAAGATCAGACTGACCACCGACAGCACGCTGCCGGCGTGGGCGGCGACGCGATCCTTCTGCATTTGCAGGCAAGGGTAGTTGACGATCATGGCAATACTGAACGCCACCATGAACAGCACCGGCAGCGGCAACAGGCCGGCGATCAGAGTGCACATCAGGGCCAGGGTCAGCAGGCCGTTGAACCAGATCAGTTTCGGACGGCGGGCATCCGGGAATTGCGAAACGCTGATTTCGCTGTGATCGATTTCGTCGCCGATCAGGTGCAGCTCGCCCAGACGCGCACGCTCACGTTTGCCGTAGAAGTAGGCAATGATCAGGATCGCCACCACACCGGCAGCCATCGCCGGGATCATCGGTACGAAAATGTCCGACGGGTCCACGTGCAGCGCACTGGCGGCACGGGCGGTCGGGCCACCCCATGGGGTCATGTTCATCACGCCGCCGGCGAGGATGATCAGACCGGCCATGATCCGCGGGCTCATGCCGATGCGGCTGTACAGCGGCAGCATGGCGGCCACGCAGATCATGTAAGTGGTCGCGCCGTCACCATCGAGGGAAACGACGAGCGCCAGTACGGCGGTGCCGACCGAAACTTTCAGCGGGTCGCCCTTGACCAGTTTGAGGATCTTGCGCACGGCCGGGTCGAACAGGCCGGAGTCGATCATCAGGGCGAAATACAGAATCGCGAACATCAGCATCACGCCGGTCGGCGCAAGCTTGGTAATACCTTCGAGCATCATCGGGCCGATCTTCGGCGCAAAGCCACCGAACAAAGCGAACAGGATCGGGATGATGATCAGAGCGATCAGCGCAGACAGGCGCTTGGTCATGATCAGGAACATGAACGTGATGACCATGGCGAAGCCAAGGAAAGTCAGCATGGGAATACTCCAGGCGTAGCGCGGCTAGGTAAGTGAGCGGATCGGCGGGATCAGCGCAGAACGGGAAGCACGAGGCGTACGGGCGGAGTTGCAGCGAGGAGGCGGGTTACAGAGGACATCAGAATCACCATTGTTGTTGTTAATTGGGCCTGTCGTGCGAGCAATCACACGCGTTGGCCAACCGGTCTGTTGCCGGCAGTGGGGGCGATCCTAATCGGGGAACCTTTCAGCTACCTTTCGCGCAAGAAAGCTTTGGGCGAACGGCCAACCGGCCGTCGGATGCGGGCTAGAGTCAATGAACACGGGAAGCGGAGGGCAGGGCGATGACTGAGTTGCACGGCGGTGGCTGCCATTGCGGACATATCCGCTATCAGTTCAGCGGCGCGTTGCAGGACATCGCCCACTGTCATTGTTCGATCTGTCGAAAGGTCAGCGGTGGCATCGTCACTACCTGGATCACGCTGCCGGCGGCGAACTTCCAGTGGCTGGCGGGGACGCCTTCGCGCTATGACTCATCGACCAGTTGCGCCCGGTTCTTCTGTCCGAACTGCGGCGCACAACTGGCGCTGGTAACGTTGCTCAGTCCCGAGAGCATCGATCTGACGATTGCCACACTGGATCACCCGGAGCAGGCCGCCGCCGAGCGGCATATCTGGACCGACAGCCAGTTGCCGTGGCTGCACCTGGACGAGCATTTGCCGGGCGAGCCCGAAGAAACCATCTGATTAAAAAACAGACAGATCCAGCGGCCGCATCGCGCCCATCCAGATCGCGTGTTCGGTGTGATCGAGCAAGTCATCGCCGGTGTCCGGGTGCAGGAACACCACCAAACCCTTGCGATTGAGCGCCAGCCACGGCAGCACGTCGCCGATCAGCTCCGGGCCGAAGGCCAACTGGCAGCTCCAGTCCGGGTGCGGGCCGATCGGACGTTCATGCACGCGGCCCATCTTCAATGGGAATAATTGCGCGGCCTGCTCACACAGCGCCCGCGCCTGTTCGATCGTGCTGGCGTCGTAATAAACATGGGCGTGATAACCCTTGATCGTCTGCATCGCAAACCCTCTGAATCGGTTCGAACCCTCGGCGTTGCCCGTATGTCACACGCCATACAAGGGAAAACAAAAGGGACCTCAGCCATGAAAAATGCCGAAACCCCGGCGGTGAAAGTGGTGCTCTATGGTGCCATGAGTAGCCTGGGCAGTGCGTTGATGGCTGAACTGCTGCGTCGCCAGCACGAAGTCATCGCGATCCTCGACGATCTGACGGCGCTCGCGCCACGGCCGGGGCTGCGCACCAAAAGCGGCGATCTGCTCGATGCCGAGCGGGTCAACCAGAGTGTCGCCGGCAGCTCGGTAGTGATCTGCCTGCTGAATGCGCCGGGCTTGCCGCTGATCAGCGATCATGTCGAGAAATCCGTGGTGCTGGGGCCGGTGGAACAGGTGCTGGCGGTGGATGCGCTGATCGACGGACTGCAGGCGGCGAACGTCTCGCGGCTGTTTGTCATCGGCGAATTCGAAGCCCTGGACGACCCGGAAAACGCAGACCCATTGCAACGCCACGCCGCCGAAGAAGTGCGCGAAGCCCTGCAAAGCAGCCCGCTGCACTGGACGCTGGTGAACGCACCGCGCAGCGTCGCCGGGCTGACGATCGAGCATTTCAATCAGGTCGGCCGCACGCTCGAACCGGGTCTGGCCGAACCGCTGGAGCGCCTGAACCGGGTGGCGGTGGGCATTGCCGATGAGCTGCGGCTGAATTTGCATCTGCGCCAGCACGTGGATTTTGTCGCCGCCTCTTGATCCGTTACACCGCAATCGACGGCAGCGCCAGCCCGGCCAGGGATTCGGCGCTGCTCGCCTGTTCAGCCATCAGCCAATCCACGAACGTCTGGATCAACGCGCCCCGGCGTTTGCGCTGCGGCAGCACCACGTAATAACCGAGGCGCGACAGGGTGGTTTCGGCGATCGGCCGGCACAGCAGACCCTGGGTAAGCAAGTTATCCACAAGGTGCCGCCAGCCGATCGCCACACCCTGACCGCCAATCGCGGCTTGAATCAACAAGGTGTAATTGTCGAAGCGCAGCTGGCCCGGGGCTGGCGGCGTGCTGATGTTCAGTGCGCGGAAGAGACCGCTCCAATCGAACCAGTTACTGCTGTTTTCCCCGCGCAGGTGCAGCAGCGGAAACTCCATCAATGCCTGGGCCGGCAAGGGCAGGGGGCGATCCTTGAGCAGTTGCGGGCTGCACACCGGAAACACTTCTTCGCTGAACAACCAGTGACTTTCGCCCTGTTTGAAGCGACCGTCGCCGAACAGAACGGCAACGTCGATATCCGGACGCAGCATGTTGTGATTGCGTTCGCTGGTGACCAGGCTCACGTCCACCTGTGGATTAGCTTCATGGAAGCGGTGCAGACGCGGCATCAGCCAATACGCGGCGAAAGCGAAATCGGTGGCGACCTGCAGCACTTCATGTTGCTGTTGCGTGCTGATCGCGCTCAATCCTGCGTCGATATTCTGCAAACCGAGGGTAACCTGCTCGAACAGGATCGAGCCGACCTCGGTCAGTTCGATGCCCCGGTAGATGCGATCGAACAGTCGCGTTCCGAGCTGTTCCTCCAGCCGTTTGATCTGCTGACTGATCGCCGGTTGCGTCGTGCCGAGCTCCACCGCCGCAGCGGTAAAACTGCGATGACGGGCCGCCGCCTCGAAGGCGCGCAACAGGTCCAGCGACAAAACACCGAGGGCTTCATACATAAGCTGTGCTTATCCTAGTCATTGTCCGGCGCGGGCTTTACCGGATATTGCGGGGAATCCATGCTCGATCGCAGCAATGTCGCATAAATATTCACTATGGAATGCCGCGATCACATGAAGCGCAAGAACATTCTTTTCATCATGGCCGATCAAATGGCCGCGCCAATGTTGCCGTTCTACGGCCCGTCGCCGATCAAACTGCCGAATCTCAGCCGCCTCGCCGAACAAGGCGTGGTGTTCGATGCCGCCTACTGCAACAGCCCGCTGTGCGCGCCTTCGCGCTTCACCCTGGTCAGCGGCCAGTTGCCGAGCAAGATCGGCGCCTACGACAACGCCGCCGATTTCCCCGCCGACATTCCCACTTACGCGCATTACCTGCGCCGCCTCGGTTATCGCACCGCGCTGTCGGGCAAGATGCATTTCTGCGGCCCCGATCAACTGCACGGTTACGAAGAGCGCCTGACCAGTGACATTTATCCGGCCGACTACGGCTGGGCGGTGAATTGGGACGAGCCCGACGTGCGGCCGAGCTGGTATCACAACATGTCTTCGGTGTTGCAGGCCGGGCCGTGCGTGCGTACCAACCAGCTCGATTTCGATGAAGAGGTGGTGTTCAGGGCTCAGCAATACCTGTTCGACCATATCCGCGAGGACGGCGATCAGCCGTTCTGCCTGACCGTGTCGATGACTCACCCTCACGATCCGTACACGATTCCCAAGGCGTTCTGGGATTTGTACGACGATGCGAATATCCCGCTTCCGACGACGCCGGATCAGCATTCACTCGATCCGCACTCCCAGCGTTTGCTCAAGGTCTACGACCTGTGGGACAAGCCGCTGCCTGTGGATAAAATCCGCGACGCACGCCGCGCGTACTTCGGTGCATGCAGTTATATCGACGCCAACGTCGGCAAACTTCTGCAAACCCTCGAAGATTGTGGGCTGACGGACGACACCGTCATCGTGTTCTCCGGCGACCATGGCGACATGCTGGGAGAGAAGGGCCTCTGGTACAAAATGCACTGGTACGAAATGGCCGCTCGAGTGCCCCTGTTGATAAGTGCACCCGGTCAGTTCAAATCGGGCCGTGTCAGCTCTGCCGTCTCCACCGCCGACCTGTTGCCGACCTTCGTCGAACTGGCCGGCGGCAGCCTGGAACCAAGTCTGCCGCTCGATGGCCGTTCGTTGGTGCCACATCTGCAAGGGCAGGGCGGTCACGACGAGGTATTCGGCGAATACATGGCCGAAGGCACTGTCAGTCCGCTGATGATGATCCGCCGTGGCGCCTTCAAATTTATCTACAGCGAAACCGACCCTTGCCTACTCTTCGATGTGGACAACGATCCGCGCGAGCAGGAAGAACTCAGCCAATCACCGCAACATCGCCAGCTTTTCGACGATTTTCTTGCTGAAGCACGGGCCAAGTGGGACATCCCGGCGATCCACCGTGAAGTCCTCGAAAGCCAGCGTCGCCGGCGCTTCGTCTCCGAGGCGCTGACGATCGGCAAGCTGAAGAGCTGGGATCACCAGCCGCTGGTGGACGCCAGTCAGCAGTACATGCGCAACCACATCGACCTCGATGACCTGGAGCGCAAGGCCCGTTATCCACAACCCTGCCAAAACCAATAACGTTAAGGGGAAGTCCATGGTCAAGTTATCCACAGTCGTGACGGTCAGTCTGCTGGCACTGGGCAGCGCATCCGCGTTCGCCGAGAGCTGCGACACGGTGAAAATGGCCGACCCCGGCTGGAGCGACATCGCCGCGACCAACGCCATCACCGGGTTTCTGCTGGATGGCATGGGCTACAAGGCCAAGGTCGACACCCTCGCGGTGCCGATCACCTTTGGCGGCTTGAAGGATGGCCAGGTTGACGTGTTCCTCGGCAACTGGATGCCGGCGCAGCAGGGCTTCTACGACAAGTTCGTGGCCACCGGTGACGTCACCCAACTGGCGAAGAATCTCGACGGCACCGAATTCACCCTGGCCGTGCCGGATTACGTGTGGGATGCGGGTGTGCATAACTTTGCCGACCTGAATAAGTACGCCGATAAATTCGAGAAGAAGATCTACGGCATTGGCTCCGGTGCGCCGGCGAATATCTCGCTGCAGGAGATCATCAAGAAGAACGACTTCGACCTGGGCCAGTGGAAGCTGATCGAGTCCAGCGAACAGGCGATGCTGGCCGAAGTCTCGCGAGCGGTGAAGAAGCAGAAATTCGTCACCTTCCTCGGCTGGACCCCGCACCCGATGAACGTGCAGCTGAAAATGCATTACCTCAAGGGCGGCGAGAAGTACTTCGGCGACACGGGTAGCGTCTACACCCTGACCCGCAAGGGCTACGCCGAGGCCTGTCCGAATGTGGGTAAATTGCTGACCAATCTTTCGTTCACTCAGGAGATGGAGAACAGCATCATGGCCGAGGTGGTGAACAAGAAGGTCAGTAATGCGGAGGCGGTGAAGGCGTGGATCAAGGCGAATCCGGCGGTGTTGGACAAGTGGCTTGATGGGGTGAAAACGGTGGATGGCAAAGATGCATTGGCGGCGGTTAAAGCGAAGCTTTGATCGCGGTGTGCTGAAGGTCTGAGTTCGCTTTAGATCTTTTCCCCCCTCACCCCAACCCTCTCCCCCCAAGGGGGGCGAGGGGGAAAGGGAGCTGACCGTCGTTGGTTTCAGAAACTGAGTTCGACTGAAGACGTTCAGGTCGATGGATTTCGAACAGACACCTCGGTAAGTTCCCTCTCCCTCCGGGAGAGGGTTAGGGTGAGGGGGCTGTTCCTGATTGACACCCTGATACCCTTCACACACCACCCATCCCAAACCGAGAGGATCCATGGCCCTCCCCAGCCGTCGCTCACTTTTCCCCTTCCTGACCTGGCTGCCCCGGCAGACCCGCACCAGCGTCGGGCGGGATCTGGTCGTCGGCCTCAGCGGGGCGATTCTCGCGTTGCCCCAGTCGATTGCCTACGCCCTGATCGCCGGTCTCCCAGCGGAATACGGGCTCTATGCCGCCATCGTCCCGGTGTTGATCGCCTGCCTGTGGGGCTCGTCGTGGCATCTGATCTGCGGGCCGACGGCAGCGATTTCGATTGTGCTGTTCGCCAGTGTCAGTCCGTTGGCCGTGCCTGCGTCACAGGACTACATCACCCTGATCCTGCTGCTGACCTTCCTTGCCGGGATTTTCCAGTGGCTGCTCGGCCTGTTGCGCTTCGGCGCGCTGGTGAATTTCGTCTCACATTCCGTAGTGCTGGGTTTCACCCTAGGCGCTGCGGTGGTGATTGCCATCGGTCAATTGCCGAACCTGCTGGGGCTCGATCTGCCGGCCAAGGCCACGGCGCTGGCCAGCCTGATGGATCTGCTGCGCCATCTCGGGGCGGTGGATCAACCGTCGCTGGTTCTTGGTGTGGCGACGGTGGTGGTCGGTGCGTTGCTCAAACAATGGCTGCCGCGCTGGCCGACGCTGTTGATGACCTTGGTCCTCGGCAGTCTGGTGGTGTGGCTGTGGCCGGCGATGTTCGGCCATGTTCAACTGGTCAGCGCGTTTGTCGGGCGCTTGCCGCCGTTCAGTGGATTGCCGCTGGATATGGACCTGATCCTGCGCCTGCTGCCCAGCGCCGTGGCGGTGGGCATGCTCGGGCTGGTCACCAGCCTGTCGATTGCCCGTTCAATTTCCGCACGCTCGCAACAGCTGCTCGACGCCAACCAGGAAGTCCGCGCCCAGGGTCTTTCGAACATTGTGGGGGCGTTCTTTTCGGGATCGTTGTCCGCCGGCTCGTTCACCCGTTCCGGGCTGAGTTATGAGGCCGGGGCCTGCTCGCCGCTGGCCGGGGTGTTTTCGGCGTTGTGGGTGGCGTTGTTCGCGATCTTCGGTGCCGGGCTGATCGCGCACATTCCGATTCCGGCCATGGCCGGCAGCATTCTGCTGATCGCCTGGGGACTGGTGGATCATCGCGGCATTCGCGCGTTGCTGCGGGTCAGCCGGGCGGAATTTGTGGTGATGAGCCTGACCTGCGTCGCCACGTTGCTGCTGGAATTGCAGACGGCGATCTATGCCGGCGTGCTGGCCTCGTTGTTTTTCTACCTCAAGCGCACTTCGCAGCCGAGGGTGCAGCATTGGCGCGATGGTGAAGACGATGTGTTGCGGGTCGGCGGGTCAATCTTTTTCGGCGCGAGCCACTACCTGCAAGTACGCCTGCAACGGATGCATGGCGCGCGGGTGGTGATCGAGGCGCAGCAGATCAACTTCATCGACTATTCAGGCGTGGAAATGCTCCATCAGGAAGCCCGGCGGCTTCTGCGCCAGGATCGCAGCCTGACCTTGCGTCAGGCGCGACCGCAGGTGGTGGAGGAGTTGCGCAAACTCGAAGGGCCGGAGAAATGCCCGATCCGGTTCGAGGACTGAGGGCGCCTTACAGCGCCAACTGCCGACGCAATTCCGCCAGAACCGGCGCAGTGTCCGGACGCACACCGCGCCACAGGAAGAACGCTTCGGCAGCCTGTTCGGCCAGCATGCCCAAGCCGTCCATCACCACGCCTGCGCCATGCTCGCAGGCCCAGCGGCAGAACGCGGTCGGTTCCTTGCCGTACATCATGTCGTAGCACAGCGTCTTGCCGGGCTCGATCAGGCTTGGGGCAATCGGCGGCACGTCGCCGGTGAGGCTGGCGGAGGTGGCGTTGATGATCACGTCCACCGGCTCGCGCAACCAGTCGTAACCACTGGCCGACACCGGTCCCAAATCACAGAACAGTTCGGCCAGCAGCTCGGCCTTGTCCACCGTGCGGTTGGCGATGATCACCGAGGCCGGTTTCTCCGCCAGCAACGGCTCCAGCGCACCGCGCACTGCGCCACCGGCGCCGAGCAGCAGAATGCGTTTGCCGGTGAGGCTGAACCCGGCGTTGACCGTCAGATCCCGCACCAGACCGGCGCCGTCGGTGTTATCGCCGAGCAGGCTGCCGTCGGCCAGTTTGCTCAGGGTGTTCACCGCACCCGCGCGTTCGGCGCGGGCGGTCAGGCTGTTGGCCAGGCGATAAGCATCTTCCTTGAACGGTACGGTCACGTTGGCGCCGCGACCTTCCTGGAAAAACGCCGTTGCGCAGCCGGAAAAATCGTCGAGCGGCGCCAGCAGGGTGCTGTAGTCGAGGCTTTGCCCGGTTTGTTCGGCGAACAGTTTGTGAATCATCGGCGACTTGCTGTGGCCGATCGGGTTACCGAAAACGACGTAACGATCCATCGGAAATCCTCAGGCCTGGGCCAGCCAGTCGCGATCTTGCAGGAAGTACTCGGTCAGGCGCGCTTCTTCGCTGCCCGGCTCGGCTTTCCAGTCGTAGGCCCAGCGCACTTGCGGCGGCAGCGACATCAGGATCGACTCGGTGCGCCCGCCCGATTGCAGGCCGAACAGGGTGCCACGGTCGTAAACCAGGTTGAACTCGACATAACGGCCGCGACGGAATTCCTGGAACTCGCGCTGCTTGGCGGTGAACGCATCGTTCTTGCGTCGCTGCACGATCGGCAGATAAGCGTCGATGTACGCATCGCCGATGGCGCGCATGAAGGCGAAACTGGTGTCGAAGTCCCACTCGTTCAGGTCATCGAAGAACAGGCCACCGATGCCGCGCGGCTCGTGGCGATGCTTGATGTGGAAGTAGGTGTCGCACCAGGCCTTGTAGCGCGGGTAGACGTCCGGGCCGAACGGCGCGCAGGCCTGTTCGGCGACGCGGTGCCAGTGGATGCAGTCTTCTTCGTTGCCGTAGTACGGGGTCAGGTCGAAGCCACCGCCGAACCACCAGACCGGTTCTTCACCTTCCTTCTCGGCGATGAAAAAACGTACGTTGGCGTGGGACGTCGGCACATGCGGGTTGTGCGGATGGATCACCAGCGACACGCCAAGGGCTTCGAAACCACGCCCGGCCAGTTCCGGCCGATGGGCGCTGGCAGACGGTGGCAGGCCACTGCCGAAGACGTGGGAAAAGTTGACGCCGCCCTTTTCGATCACCGTGCCGTTCTCGATCACCCGGGTCCGACCGCCACCGCCGGCCGGACGGGTCCAGGCGTCTTCGACGAAGCGCGTGCCGCCGTCTTCAATTTCCAGCGCGGCGCAGATGCGGTCTTGCAGGTCGAGCAGATAGGCCTTTACGGCATCGGTGCGGGTCGTCATGGCTTCACCTTGGATCGGGCGGAACTGCGCGGCGCCCCGCGCAAATGGGCGCGTAGCATACCATCGCAAACCGGCACGCCGCAGTTGACGAAGATCAAGCATGAGCGTTCGATAGGGACCTTCCCAAATGACCCAAGGAGTAGGCAGATGGCCAAGCGAATCCAGTTCCGCGCCCACGGCGGCCCCGAAGTGCTCGAGTACGTTGACTATCAACCCGCCGAACCCGGTCCGCAGCAGGTTCGCGTGAGCAACAAGGCCATCGGCCTGAACTTCATCGACACCTACTACCGCAGCGGTCTTTACTCGCCACCGACCTTGCCGTCGGGTGTGGGTGCGGAAGGCGCCGGTATCGTCGAGGCCGTGGGCAGCGAGGTCACCCGGTTCAAGGTCGGTGACCGTGTGGCGTACGGCAGCGGCCCGTTGGGCGCGTACAGCGACGTCCACGTCTTGCCGGAAGCGAATCTGGTGCACCTGCCGGACGCCATCAGCTTCGAAACCGCCGCCGGCGTGATGCTCAAGGGCCTGACCGTGCAGTACCTGCTGCGCCAGACCTACGAACTCAAGGGTGGTGAAACCATTCTGTTCCACGCAGCGGCCGGGGGCGTCGGTTTGCTCGCCTGCCAATGGGCCAGAGCCCTGGGCGTGAAGCTGATCGGCACCGTCAGCTCGAAAGCCAAAGCCGATCTCGCCAAGGCCCATGGCGCCTGGGAAACCATCGACTACAGCCACGAAAACGTCGCCCAGCGCGTGTTGGAATTGACCGACGGGAAAAAAGTCCCGGTGGTCTACGACGGCGTCGGCAAGGACACCTGGCCGGCTTCGCTGGACAGCGTGGCGCCCCGTGGCCTGCTGGTGAGCTTCGGCAATGCGTCGGGCGCGGTTGACGGCGTGAATCTGGGGATTCTGGCGGCGAAAGGCTCGCTGTACGTCACCCGGCCAACTCTGGCGACCTACGCCAACAACGCCGAAAACCTGCAGCGCATGGCCGACGAGCTGTTCGGGATGATCACCAGCGACAAGCTGAAAGTGGATATCAGCCAGCGCTATCCACTGGCTGACGCGGCGAAAGCCCAGACCGAACTGTCGGCGCGGCGCACCACGGGCTCGACTGTCCTGCTGCCCTGACCACCGATGACCTCGTCCCATCTTCATGACGGTGCCGGGGTCTGTTCAGACGTCACAAAAAACGGCGTCTTGCCGGCCAGGGTGGTTTCGAACTCCTGACGAGCAAGACGCTTCACCTCCAGCCCCAGCACACCGGGCAACCTGAACAGTGCGCTGGCTTGTCCTTCAACCTGCAACGCATCTTCAATGACGCTTCGTGTGTCGGCTGTCAGTGAGTCTTCGGCGAGGACCAGACGCATGCGTGCCCCCTCGGGCCGTCGATCAATCTGCACCTGGACATCGGTGGCCTGCAACTGCGGCAAAAGCTGCCGGAGTACGTGCAATACCTGTGACTGGGTGATGAGCGCGCCACCCAGTTTGATCGATGTCTCGACCCGCCCCTCAAGCGCCAGCACCGGCATGGGACTGCCACAGGCACACTTCGTCACTGTGCGCAGGATTCGCCCACGATCCCCGATCCGGTAGCGCAGCAACGGCACATGATCGGGCAGCAGCGGCGTCAGTAAAAACTCACCGGTTTTTTCTTCAGCCACAGCTTGCAGGGTCAGCGGATCAACCACTTCGAGCAACATGGCATCGGCATGCAGGTGATAAGAACCGTGGTCCAGATGGGCACACTGAAAACCGATGGGACCGGTCTCAGTCGAGCTGTAACCCAGCGAGCGGATCTTCAGCGTCGGCCAATCCCGGGCCAACTGGTCCTGCAGCGTTTTACTGCAGGATTCTCCAATGTAGTAAAGCCACTTCAGGCTGCACAATTGCACAGCGCCGACTGTTTCATGATTGAACAACGCGGCGGCGAAGGAGGGTGTGCATATCAACGTATCCACCTTGTGTGCCTGAATCAGCTCGGCAACGCGCTGCACGCCCATCTGTGAACCGGCAGGCAGCAGGCGTGCGCCAATGTGCTGGACGATGGCCGACGCGTATTGAAAGGCGCCCTGCATTTCCCCGGCCGTCAGGCAGTTGATGACCACCTCAGGGCGTTCGTCCGTCTCGCCGAACATCCGTGCCCCCAAGGGTACGATTGCAGCGTTGAACGCCCAGGAATGGGTGATCTGTTTGCGATTGCCGGTGCTGCCTCCCGAGGTCAGGGTCAGCCCGCCACCCAGTGCTCGATGTGAAGCTTCACCGAGCGCGGAAAACAGCCCGCCGCCGGACTCGTCTTCCACCGCCAGAACCGGCAGTCGATGCAGATCTGCCAATCCCTGTACTTCCAGGATTCTCGGATACAGCGCACGAAACCATGGCAGTGAGCGTGCGTAAGCCAATTTGTGTGTTAGAGCCTCGGCCGATACATCCGTGACGAGTTCATTGCTCATGGCCGCGCCCTCCCTGACGAATGCCCAGCTCATCGAATCCGCTACGGACGGCGTTCGCCAGACATTCCAGCTGGCGCTGACTGTGACTCGCGCTGATGGCCAGACGCAGAATCGCCTCGCCCTTGGCCACCACCGGAAACAGCGCGGTGGTGACCGCCATACCCTGCCGGCGCAAATGCTGCGCCAGGCTGATCGCATCTTTCTCGGCGCCGACGCGGACGAAACGAATGGGGGATGCGACGTGATGATTGCCCAGCATTGGCCCCAGCAAACGGTCGATCGTGGCGATATTTCTCCACAGCGCCACCTGCAACTGACCCAATTCCGGCGACAAATGAATTTTCCCCGAAGCAACTGCCGCGCCCACCCCGCCAACTGACAATGGTCCGCCAAACGTGTAGGTCGACGCATGACGCCGGATCATTTCGGCATCCGCTTCGGTGCGCACAGTGATTGCCCCACCGGTTGCACCGAACGCCTTCGACAGCGACGACACCAGGATCAGCCGGCCGCGTTGTCGTTCATCCGCCGCGTCCAGTGCGTAACCACCTCCAGCCACGCCATGGATCGAGGTGCCGTGGGCGTCATCCGCATAGAGATAACCGTCGAAACGCTCCGCCAGTTGCAGCAGCCGGTTGATCGGGTAAACACCGCGCATCGAGCCAATGCTGTCGGTCAGGATAATGGGCGTATTACCCGCCGCGACCGCCGTTGAGCACGCTTCCTCCACCTGCTCTACATCGCTGCAATCGCGGCGCTGTATCGGCCCGAATTGCCAGAGAATGCCTTGCAGCACTTGCATCGAAGCATGAGCGGAACGGTCGACAATCCAGCAGGGGCCACGACGCATGGAATATGAGGGCATCTCGCCGGAGCCGAGCAGCGGCAGACAGCCAAGGTGCGCACTGCCCACCGAGTTGAAGGTGACCGAATGCCCCTGAAATATCCGGTTCAGCAGTTCATCCAGCTCACGCATGGGTGGCAACAGCGCCCGGGTTCGTGCGGCGGCGAACTGCACGCCGAAGGACTCGACGGAGTGCATCGCCTCCTGAATCAAGCGAGGATCACACTCCAGCCCCAGATAAGAACACGAGAGAAACTCGGTCAGCCGTTCACCGCTGTCGAGCTCGATCTCTTTGCCTTCACGTTTAGCCAGTTTCAGACCATTGAGCCCGGCATCGAATAGCTGTTGCTGATCGTCACGCGCTTGCCGGACACGGTTTTTGACCCAATTGACGGTCGGTTGAAAAGTGTTCATCGGGATACCTGCAAAGAGGGTGTGCGGCGATAGATCTGGACATGCCAGAGCTGGGTTTTTTCTCGCGCAATGTCTGCCTGGTACTGCTGGGTGATATCGCAGAAACCTGCCCAATCGGGTCGCACCACATGCAAATGCCCGCGCATGACCACCTGTGCATTTTCCGACAGGGCCGGTGCCAGGCGCTGCAAAACGTTCTTGCCGGCCGCTTCGGGCATAAAGGAAGGCACGTCCGACAGCGATACGAAATCGATGGCTGTTTCCCCGGCAACACAGTCAAGGATGTCGGTCTGCACCACGCGTAACTCGCACTGCTGAAGCCCCTCGCGGGCCCGCTGGAAAATCTGCGGATCGCACTCCAGCGGAAAGCCTTGTGGATAACGCAGCTCACCGAAGAACAGCATTTGCAGGAAAAAGCTCTCGCGGACCACCTGAGTGGTGAACAACGTATGGAAAATTTCCAGATACGCCGCGCGGGAACTGATCCCCAGGTTGTTGGGTGGAAACGCGCCCTTGTACAGCAGCGAATTGAGGACTGCTGCGTTTCCCAGCAAAGCGATCACGGCTTTCCAGCGCTTGAGGGGAAAGCGGTTTCGGTAATACTCCGTTTGCTCCTCGAGCTGGCTGAACTGAAAAATGCCCCGGCCGGCCTTGCCGATGAACAGTCCGGTGATCTTCGCCAAGCGCTTCAGGGTCTGCTCGAATGCGCCCATGTAGATCGGCGCTTCCCAACGTCGGGACTGAAAAAACACGGACAGCCAGCGACGATCCGCCGGCGGTAAAACCAGTTGCTGGAAGATGGAGCGGCGTCGCGCCCTCATACTTTCCATTCGATAGCCCATGAACGCCATGAACGACTCGTGATCAGTCTGTTCCAGCAGGGCAAAACGCAATCGGGTAAACGCCAGTTGCGGCGCGCTGATATCGGTACAGGTCATGCGTGCCGGGGCGGCGGCCAATAACGGCAAGAGCCGGCCGCCGCATCCGGCGATACCCAGCACGTGCCCGGCATGTCTGGGCAGGATCGCGTACTCAAGCGCGGTGTCCTCATCGCCGAGCGTGTAGTTGAGCCGGTCGAAATAATCAGCCATGTCTGCCCCCAGCCTTCTGATCTGAACATGGGTGTGAGGCTGTCATTGGTTGTCCAGCGCATGGAGGAAGTCATAACGGGGCGCCAGCCCGTTTTGCCAGGCCTCGAACTGCTCATAAACCGCCTCGAGCATGTTGCCGGTCAGACGCAGACTGGTTTCCATGACAGTGCTAATCGCATCCCAGTCTTCCTGACGCTTGCAGGTGCGCTGCAGCATGAGTTTGATTTCATTGAAGTGCTCGATATCAATGTCGGAATGCGCAATGAAGAAAGTCAGTTGCGCGGGTTTGAGCGCCAGCGTTTCACTCAGGCTATTAATGAGCGGAGTGATGAACTGATAGGCATTTTCTGCCCAATAACTATAACCAAGCCGTTGTAACGGGTTACCGGTAAAGGAAATCCAATATAAATAAGCGATCAGCACATCGGTGGCCGGAAGTGCTGGCGGAATATCGAAAATTTCATTCTTCAAACCTAGACTCATGACATCATGCAGAGCCATTTTTTCATGACCGACTTCCTGTGCCGCATGTTCAAAGCAGAACTTGGCATACACCGGATTATCCGCATGTCTAACACCCACCAGTCCTTGATTTCGCGCATTGTGCGCCGTGTAGTGAAAAGTCTGGATCATGTAGATCGCATACAAGGCTTTTGAAACGCTGCCTTCGCGAATGGCATTCACCAGCCGCGAACTTTCCAGAATATCGGCCCATGATTTTTCGATTCGCTCATCGAGCAGGCTTAATTGTTGTTCAAAACTGAGAGGCGTATTCATCAACGGGGGTCTCCAATGGGTTGGCGAGCAGGTGGGCGGACTGTTGAAGTGCTGTGAGGATTTGCTGCCATTGAGCCGAGAGCAGCCAGTAATCGCCGCGTTGGCGCTGTTCGATGCGAAGGGCGTCGGTGGTGATGGGCGTCAGGCCGAAGCGCTGGAACAGTCGCCGCTGCGGTGATCGGCACAGCGCGGTAACGCCCTCATAACCCCGCGTGACCGCCCATTCCGTGGCAGCGGCCAGCAGACCGTTGATCGACATGGGGAACTGAGTTTGCGAGTGACTGATCAAGCGACTGAACTCGACATGGCGCGACAGCGTCGTGGCGGGAGACAGTTGCTGCTGCGCCAGTGAGGCCCATTCGAACGGCGCAGGGGTCACTCTCAATACGGCCGTGGGCCTGTCGTGCTGATACAACAGAAAGTGGGTACTGCGCGAAATAATCGCCAGGCGTGTTTCAAGTGACCTGGCTCTGGGTGTCAACATGTAGTGTTGCAATCGCAATCGAAAATGACGGGAAACAAACCGTTCAAACTCTCGTGTGTCTGATCCTGCTTCAAGAATAACGATGCGATAGTTTTCATGACGCCTTTTAAAGGTCGCCTGAATCTCCTGCAGATAATCCGTTAATTGCGAATCCCTGATATCCATTTCTTCTCCGCAGCCGTTAACTTTTCGAAGTTTTCTGAGCGCATTGAAATAATGAATGGTTTTAGAAAAATCGCCACTGTGTGGCTTCTGAGAATAACGTCGGAAAAATTACAACAATTGAATACTTAAAGATTCATCTGACGTAGAAAGGAAAAATTCAAACAAAACGCGGGGCTATAACTTCAGATAAATGAAGGAAAAATCGCAGGCACGCGTAGTACTCCTCGCCATGAAAGCCGAGGAGTACTCACGAAATCAACCAAGGGTGGTATCAGGCCGGGCGCACGATATTGCCGGTGGCCAGATCCCGAATCAGGCTCGGGTTCTTGCGACCGCCAAGCGCTCCGCCGAGCACCAGATCGACCTGACCTCGGAAATATTGCTCGACCCGCAAGCGACTCTTCGCCGCCGGTCGCCCCTGTGGATTGGCCGACGTCGAAATCAACGGCCCGACCAGCGAGCACAGATCCCGCACCTGCGGATGATCGCTGACCCGCAGCGCCACGGTGTCATGCACCCCGGTCACCCACTCCGGCAACAGGTTCTGATGCGGCACCAGCCAGGTGTTCGGGCCCGGCCAGGTGCTGGCCATGCGGTCGATCCAGTCCTGGGGGAAATCCTCGAACAGAAAATCGAACTGACGAATATTGTCGGCGACCAGGATCAAGCCCTTGTCCACCGAACGGTTCTTGATCGCCAACAGGCGATCCACCGCTTCTTCATTCCAAGGATCGCACCCCAGCCCCCAGACGGCTTCGGTTGGATAGGCAATCACCGCCCCGGCGCGAATCTCTCGTGCGGCTTGTTGCACACGCCAACTGTTGACCATGAAAAACTCTCCGCAAACAGGTTTCGCGCAGTTTACCGATCTTCAATGTAAAACCTAGCTCACGCGCGCAAACCAGCGGCCGTTTTCGCACACCGCGCGGCCATCCATCTCCAGTTCGGTCAGCGCCGCCAGCACTTTGGGCAGCGCCCAGCCACTGCTGTCGGCCAGCCCCTCGCTGGTGTGCGGCGCCGCGAGCAGCAGGCTCAACAATGGGTTCTCCGGATTCGCTGCAGCTGTGGATACCGGCAGGTGCTGCCAGCCGCGCAGCGCTTCGAGAATGTGCTCGATAGTTTCCACCAGCACGGCTCCGTCACGGATCAACTGATGACAACCCCGGGCGCCGGGGTGATGAATCGAACCCGGAATGGCGTAAACCTCGCGACCCTGTTCCGCCGCCAGCCGCGCAGTGATCAACGAACCGCTCGCAACGCTGGCCTCGACAACCAGCACGCCAAGGGACAAACCGCTGATGATCCGGTTGCGCCTGGGGAAGTTGCTCGCCGTCGGCCCGGTGTCCAGAGGAAACTCCGAAAGCACCGCACTGCCAGACGCAATCATCGCGTCCGCCAGCCGTCGGTTGCGCTGTGGATAAAAGTTTTCCAAACCGGTACCGAGCACCCCGACGGTTTGCCCGCCGACGTCGACAGCGGCTTGATGCGCCGCCGCATCGATGCCCAGCGCCAGGCCGCTGGTGATGACGAATCCGGCCCCCGCGAGGCTGCGGGAAAATGCAGCAGCAGTGTCCATGCCCGGGCGGGAAGCGCGGCGACTGCCGACCATCGCCAGTTGCGGTTTTTCCAGAATCCGTGGGTCGCCAGCGACAAACAGCAGAGGCGGTGGATCGGGAATCTGCCCCAACAAGGCCGGGTAATCCGGGTGATCCCACATCAACAAATGTTGATCCGGACGCTCTAGCCAGCGCAATGCGTGGCTGGCGCCGTCGCGAACTTCAGGGCAGCGTCTGGCCTCGGCGCAGGCCGCTGGCAAACCCAGAGATCGCCAGGCGCTGGCGGGAGCGCTGATTGCCTTCGAGGCGCAGCCGAAGGCTTCGAGCAGTTTGGTGAAACGCTTGGGACCGATTTCCGGCAAGCGGTGCACGCGCAGGCGCGCTTCCAGTTCCGCCGGGGAAACCGACGGAGAGACAGGCATCATCATGGATCATCCTTGATCGTTATAAGGCCCGAACCTTTCGGAACAAGCTGTGGATAACTCTGTTGGTAACTTGTGAAGCCAGCTAAGGATTTCGCACCTTGTCCAGCACCGCGAGCGAGCGCGATGCGTTCAGCACGAGGCCGTAACTGAGTTTGTCGTAGGTGCGGAACACCATCAGCAAGCCAGCGCGTTCATCCGGTATTTTCAGCGGTTGACCGGTGATCCGGTCACGCACGGTTTCGCCGGTTTTCATCACCACCAGCACGTTGCCCTCGGCCAGGCCGTCGCGTTTGCCCTTGTTCAGGGTCACCACGTCCATCGCACCGATCTGCGTGACGCCGCGCGGCACATCGATGATCAGGCCGTTGATGTCGGTGGTGGGAGCGCTAGGCATGAAGGTCGAGTTGATCGAACGCTCTTCGCCGCTGAACAAGCGGTCGCCGAGGCGCACTTCCTGGGTCGTGCGTTGCAGAGCTAGGGTGGCGACGTCGCCTTCGGTAGCGACGATCTCACCGCCGCCGATGTCGTCGGCGTTGATCCCCAGAAACTCCTTGCTCTGCGGATCGGTGTAGACCTTGCCCTGGCGGAAGATGCCGTAGACCGGCTGGTTAGGATCGAAATGGCCACGGGCGAAGATCCGGTCACCGGTGCCGCTGAGCACCCGTTCGGCATCGCCGGCGACGATGTACGGCGCCTTGTCGAAGTCCTCGACCTTGTCGACGATGCGGTTGCTCAGCAGAAAGCTGTTGATGGATTTGAGAGGAATGCTCGGAATCGCCTCCGCTACCGGACTGATACGGATGCGCGGCGACAGCTTGATGGTGCCGCGCGACTCGCCGCGATTGACGGTCAGGCGCGGCTGACCGTTGACGTAACTGAGCGTCAGCGTGTCGCCCGGATAGATCAGGTTGGGGTTTTCGATCTGCGGATTGGCCCGCCACAGCTGCGGCCACTGCCAGGGTTCGCGCAAATATTTACCGGAGATGTCCCAGAGCGTATCCCCCGAAACCACCGTGTATTGCTGTGGAAAACCTTCCTTGAGTTGCACCTGCCCGTGCGCGGCGCTGGCCGAGGCCAGAAACAGCAAGGCGAGTAGTGATTTCCTCATGCGGTGAATCCCTTTATTATGTGCGTTCGCGTGAAACGCCAGAGCCCCCGTGGCTCGCTCCCTGCTCTATGCTGAAAATCAAGGAGCTACGTTTCACAACGGTAGCCTGCATCTTCGGACCCGCCAGGCCATCGCCCGACTTTACCTCACACGTGCAGCAATCAAGCTTATGGCCATTTTGAACATCCTCGAATTTCCGGACCCGCGTCTGCGCACTATCGCCAAACCTGTGGCTGTAGTGGACGACGAAGTGCGTCAGCTGGTCGATGACATGTTTGAAACAATGTATGAAGCGCCGGGCATCGGCCTTGCCGCGACCCAGGTCAACGTGCACAAACGTATCGTCGTGATGGACCTTTCCGAAGACCGCACCGAACCGCGGGTGTTCATCAACCCCGAGTTCGAATCGCTGACCGAAGAAATGGAGCAATACCAGGAAGGCTGCCTCTCGGTGCCGGGTTTCTACGAAAACGTCGACCGCCCGCAGAAGGTCAAGATCAAGGCTCTGGACCGCGACGGCAAGCCTTACGAACTGATCGCCGAAGGCCTGCTCGCCGTGTGCATCCAGCACGAATGCGACCACCTCAACGGCAAGTTGTTCGTCGATTACCTGTCCACGCTCAAACGCGACCGGATCAAGAAGAAACTGGAAAAGCAGCACCGCCAGAACGCTTGATGCCCCTCTCCAAAGGCTTGCTGCGGCAAGCCTTTTTCTTTTTATGAGACTCCCCCATGACTGAGCCACTGCGCATCGTTTTTGCCGGCACCCCGGAATTCGCCGCCGAACACCTCAAGGCCCTGCTGGACAGCCCTTACGAGATCGTTGCGGTCTACACCCAACCGGATCGCCCGGCCGGTCGTGGGCAAAAACTGATGCCGAGCCCGGTCAAACAGCTCGCCCTGGAAAACAATATCCAGGTGTTGCAGCCGCCGACCCTGCGCAACGCTGACGCTCAGGCCGAGCTCGCTGCGCTGAAACCGGATTTGATGGTGGTGGTGGCCTACGGCCTGATCCTGCCGCAAGCGGTGCTGGATATTCCGCGTCTGGGCTGCATCAACAGTCACGCCTCGCTGCTGCCACGCTGGCGCGGTGCGGCGCCGATCCAGCGCGCCGTGGAAGCGGGCGATGCCGAGAGCGGCGTGACCGTGATGCGCATGGAAGCCGGCCTCGATACCGGGCCGATGCTGCTCAAAGTCGTGACACCGATCAGCGCCGAAGACACTGGCGGCAGCCTTCACGACCGCCTCGCCGAGATGGGCCCGCCAGCCGTCGTACAAGCGATTTCCGGTCTGGCCGCCGGCACCCTGGAAGGCGAAGTGCAGAACGACGAGCTCGCCACCTACGCGCACAAACTGAACAAGGACGAAGCGCGCATCGACTGGAGCCGCCCGGCCGTTGAGCTGGAGCGTCTGGTCCGCGCCTTCAATCCATGGCCGATCACCCACAGCACGCTCAACGGCGAAGCGCTGAAAGTGCTGGCGGCGACCCTGGCCGAAGGCAAAGGCGCACCGGGCACGATTCTCGGCGCCAGCAAGGACGGTCTGCTCGTCGCCTGTGGCGAACAGGCGCTGTGTCTGACCCGCCTGCAATTGCCCGGCGGCAAGGCGCTGAACTTCAGCGATCTGTTCAACAGCCGTCGTGAGAAATTCGCCACCGGCACCGTGCTGGGTACAGCGGTGGATGCGCAATGAACCCGCGTCTGGCCGCCGCCAAGGCACTCGCTGCTGTCCTCAGCGGCAAGGCTTCGCTCAACAGCTCCCTGCCGACGCAACTGGACAAGGTCGAGGATCGCGATCGCGGTTTCACCCAGGACCTGGCGTTCGGCACCGCCCGTTGGCAGCCACGCTTGTCGGCGCTGGCGGAAAAACTGCTGCAGAAACCGTTCAAGGCAGCGGACGCCGATGTCGAGGCTTTGTTGCTGGTCGGTCTCTATCAACTGCTCTACACCCGCGTCCCGCCACACGCCGCCATCGGCGAAACCGTCGGTTGCGCCGACAAGCTGAAAAAGCCGTGGGCCAAAGGTCTGCTCAATGCCGTACTGCGCAATGCCCAGCGCGAACATGAGGCGATCTTCGCCGAACTGGAGCGCGATCCGGTGGTGCGTACCGCCCACCCGCGCTGGCTGCAAAAATCCCTCAAGGCCTTCTGGCCTGAGCAATGGGAAGCGATTTGCGAGGCCAACAACGCGCATCCGCCGATGATCCTGCGGGTCAACCGCCGTCATCACAGCCGTGACGCCTACCTTGGTCTGCTGACTGAAGCGGGTATCGCCGCGCAGCCGTGCACCTTCAGCCGCGACGGCATCGTGCTGGAGGCCGCTGCCGACGTGCGCAGCCTGCCTGGCTTCGCCGAAGGCTGGATCAGCGTGCAGGACGAGGCCGCGCAGCTGGCCGCCGACCTGCTCGACCTCGCGCCGGGCCAGCGAGTGCTGGACGCCTGCTGCGCGCCTGGCGGCAAGACCTGCCACATCCTCGAAGCCGAACCGGCACTGGCCGGCGTGGTGGCGGTGGATCTGGAAGCCAAGCGTCTGGTGCGAGTGAAGGAAAACCTCGAACGCCTCGGTCTGAACGCCGAACTGATCGCCGCCGACGGTCGCGACACGGCAGCCTGGTGGGACGGCAAACCGTTCCAGCGCATCCTGCTCGACGCGCCGTGCTCGGCCACCGGCGTGATCCGCCGCCATCCGGACATCAAGCTGACCCGTCAGGCCGACGACATTGCCGCCCTCGCGCAACTGCAAGGCGAGTTGCTCGACGCGATGTGGAAAACCCTCGAAGTGGGCGGCATCCTGCTGTACGCCACCTGCTCGACCTTGCCGACCGAGAACACCGAAGTGATCGCCGCGTTCCTTGAGCGTACGCCGGGCGCACGGGAGCTGGATCTGGCCACCGCCGCCGGGATCAAGCAGCCCCATGGTCGCCAACTGCTGGCCCAGCAGGGCGGGCATGACGGGTTCTACTACGCCAAGCTGATCAAGATCGCTGCCGCACGCGGCTAAACGGATTCAATGGAGTGACTGGATGAAAATCATCATCCTCGGTGCGGGACAGGTCGGCGGTTCGCTGGCTGAACATCTGGCCAGCGAGGCCAACGACATCACGGTGGTCGACACTGACGGCGACCGTCTGCGCGATCTGGGCGATCGCCTGGACATCCGCACCGTGCAGGGCCGTGGCTCGTTGCCGAACATTCTGCGTCAGGCTGGCGCCGACGACGCCGACATGCTGGTCGCGGTGACCAACAGCGACGAAACCAACATGGTTGCCTGCCAGGTCGCTCACACCCTGTTCCACACCCCGACCAAGATTGCCCGGGTGCGCGAAGCGTCGTACCTGACTCGCGAAGAGCAACTGTTCCAGAACGAGGCGATTCCGGTCGATGTGCTGATCAGTCCCGAGCAGGTGGTCACCAACTACATCAAGCGTCTGATCCAGCATCCCGGCGCCTTGCAGGTGATCGATTTCGCCGAAGGCCAGGCGCAACTCGTCGCGGTGCGCGCCTACTACGGCGGGCCGCTGGTGGGTCAGCAACTGCGCCAGTTGCGAGAACACATGCCGAATGTGGAAACCCGAGTGGCCGCGATTTTCCGTCGTGACCGACCGATTCTTCCCCAGGGCGATACCGTGATCGAGGCCGACGACGAAGTCTTCTTCATCGCCGCCCGTGCGAACATTCGCGCAGTGATGAGCGAAATGCGCCGTCTAGACGAAAGCTACAAGCGCATCGTCATCGCCGGTGGCGGGCAGATCGGCGAGCGGCTGGCCGAGGCCATCGAAAGCCGCTACCAGGTGAAGATCATCGAGATGAACCCGGCGCGCTGCCGTTATCTCTCCGACACACTCGACAGCACCGTGGTGCTGCAGGGCAGCGCGTCGGATCGCGACCTGCTGCTGGAAGAGAATATTGCCGACGCGGACATCTTCCTTGCCCTGACCAACGATGACGAAGCCAACATCATGTCGTCGCTGCTGGCCAAACGTCTGGGCGCGAAGAAGGTGATGACGATCATCAACAACCCGGCGTACGTCGACCTGATCCAGGGCGGCGACATCGACATCGCCATCAGCCCGCAACTGGCGACTATCGGCACCTTGCTGGCCCACGTGCGGCGCGGCGATATCGTCAGCGTGCACTCATTGCGTCGGGGCGCGGCAGAGGCCATCGAAGCGGTGGCCCATGGCGATTCGAAGTCGAGCAAAGTCATCGGCAAGGCCATCGAAAACATCGCGCTGCCGCCGGGGACCACCATCGGCGCGATCATTCGCGATGAAGAAGTGATCATCGCTCATGACGACACGGTGATCGCAGCGGGCGACCATGTGATCCTGTTCCTTGTGGATAAAAAGCATATTCGCGATGTGGAGAAGCTGTTCCACGTAGGACTGAGTTTCTTCTGACCGACCAAGAGGCGAGACCGATGATCGAATCCCTGGAAAAAATGCTCGCCAAGGGTGTGGATAACTCGCTGCTGCGCTTCGGCCTCGGCAAGAGTTATCTGGATCTGGGGGAGAACGCGAAGGCAGCCGAGCATTTCCAGCGTTGCGTCGGCTTCGATCCGAAATACTCGGCGGCGTGGAAATTGTTGGGCAAGGCGCAAGTGGCGCTGGGTGACATGGCGGCTGCGCGTCATGCGTGGGAGCAGGGGCTGGAAGCGGCCCGGGCCCATGGCGACAAGCAGGCCGAGAAGGAAATGACGGTGTTTCTGAAGAAGCTCGAACGGCAGAAGCCGTGACGGCTGTGGATAACCCGTTTGGTCAGGTTATCCACAAACGCACATTGCCGATCAGTACCAGCGCGCTTCGCCCGGCGGACGCTTCTTGAAGCGCTTCATGCTCCACATGTACTGGCTCGGATAAGCCGCCACATAACGCTCGACGACTTTACTCATCGCCGCGCAGGAGGTTTCAGTGTCGGTGCTGTACATCGCTTCCGGCGCCGCTTCGAGGATCACCTTATAGCCGGAACCGTCCGGCAACCGCAGGGCATGCAGGAACACCCCAACCGCTTTGCCACCGGCGAGCATGTTCGGTACGAACTTGCTGGTCAGGGCCTGAGTAGCGAAGAACGGCACGAAGATCCCGGCGGATTCGGCCGGTTCCGGGTCCGCGGGAATCCCCACCTGACCACCCTTGCGCACTTCCTTGATGACACTGAGGATGCCTTCCTTGGTCGACGCAGCGACCTTGTTGCCCAGTTGCACGCGTTGTTTGCGCAGCAATTCGTCCACAGCCTTGAGCTTCGGCGGCCGGTAGAAAATGATCGGTTTGCACTGGCTGCAATAGAAGTGGTTGAGCACCTCCCAGTTGCCCAGGTGGCTGGTGATGCCGACCACGCCCTTGCCCGAGGCCAGCGCTTCTTTCAGCACTTCGAGCCCTTCGACTTCGCGCACCAGGTCGATGGAACGCTGGGCCGGCCAGATCCAGGCGCAGGCGCTTTCGGTCAGGGACTTGCCGATGTCTTTCAGGGTCTGGCCGACCAGACGCTCGCGTTCGGCCGGGTCCATCTGTGGAAAACATTTGGCGAGGTTGATCCGCACCACATCGCGGGAACGGTTGGGGGTTTTCCACATGATCCAGCCGATCGCCGAACCCACGGCCTGCACGGCCCGCCACGGAAGCAGGGCAAACAGCCGCAGAGCGCCAACCAGCATGGCGCCTTTAAACTTTTCCACAGGTCACTCCTGATCTTGTGCTGTGCGCGAGGCGGCCATTCTAACCGGCGTTGACGAGCTGCGCGTAGCGGTCGCAGTCCTGGGTGTGATCCATGACCATGCCCGAGGCCTGCATCAGCGCGTAGCAGATGGTCGGACCGACAAAGGTGAAACCGGCCTTTTTCAGGCCTTTGCTCATGGCCACGGCCTGCGGGGTGATCGCCGGGACTTCGCTGCGATCCTTGAAATGATTGATCACCGGGCGGTTATCCACAAACGACCAGAGGAAGGCCACCGGATCCTCCAGCGCCAGCCAGGCCTGGGCGTTGCGCCGCGCGGCGTTGAGCTTGAGGCGGTTGCGGATGATCCCCGGATCGAGCATCAATTCGTCGATTTCCGCGTCGCTCATCTGCGCCACGCGCTGTACGTCGAAGCCGAACAACACCTCGCGATACCGCTCGCGTTTACGCAGTACGGTGATCCACGAAAGCCCGGCCTGGAACCCTTCGAGCAAAAGCAACTCGAACAAACCCTGCGCATCGCGTAGCGGCGTGCCCCACTCCTGATCGTGGTAAGCCATGTACAGCGGATCTTCGTTGCACCAAAAGCAGCGTGGCATAAGGCTCCAGGGGGTGGAGGTGCGACTGAATCGGGTATACTCCCGCTCTTTAAATCGCAGCCCAAGAAACAGGTGAATTTCGTGAGCCAGCCTACGCCAGCCGTGCGTACCTTCCAAGACTTGATCCTCGCGCTCCAGCAATACTGGGCCGAGCAAGGTTGTGTGGTACTTCAGCCCTACGATATGGAAGTAGGCGCCGGCACTTTCCACACCGCGACATTCCTGCGCGCCATCGGCCCGGAAACCTGGAACGCCGCCTACGTGCAGCCAAGCCGCCGTCCGACTGACGGCCGTTACGGCGAAAACCCGAACCGTCTGCAGCACTACTACCAGTTCCAGGTAGTCCTGAAGCCGAACCCGGACAACTTTCAGGAGCTGTACCTGGGCTCCCTCAAGCATGTCGGCCTGGACCCGCTGGTCCACGACATCCGCTTCGTCGAAGACAACTGGGAATCGCCGACCCTCGGCGCCTGGGGTCTGGGCTGGGAAGTCTGGCTGAACGGTATGGAAGTGACCCAGTTCACTTACTTCCAGCAGGCGGGCGGCATCGAGTGCTACCCGGTGACCGGCGAGATCACCTACGGTCTGGAGCGTCTGGCCATGTACCTGCAGGGCGTGGACTCGGTCTACGACCTGGTCTGGGCTGACGGTCCGTTCGGCAAAGTGACCTACGGCGACGTGTTCCACCAGAACGAAGTGGAGCAGTCCACCTACAACTTCGAACACGCCAACGTCGACAAGCTGTTCGAACTGTTCGATTTCTATGAAAGCGAAGCCAAGCGCCTGATCGAACTCGACCAGCCGCTGCCGTTGCCAAGCTACGAAATGGTTCTGAAGGCCTCGCACACCTTCAACCTGCTGGATGCGCGCCGGGCGATCTCGGTGACTGCGCGTCAGCAATACATTCTGCGCGTTCGCACCCTGGCGCGTTCCGTCGCCCAAGCCTACCTGCTGGCCCGCGCCAAGCTGGGCTTCCCGATGGCAACCCCGGACCTGCGTGACGAAGTACTGGCCAAGCTGGAGGCTGCACAATGAGTGCTCAAGATTTTCTGGTTGAACTGGGCACCGAAGAACTGCCACCCAAAGCCCTGAACACCCTGGCCGAAGCGTTCCTGGCCGGTATCGACAAGGGCCTGCAAGCTGCCGGCCTGAATTACGAGACCAAAACCGTCTACGCCGCGCCGCGTCGTCTGGCCGTGCTGATCACTGCGCTGGCCACCCAGCAGCCGGATCGCAGCATCAACCTCGACGGCCCGCCGCGTCAGGCCGCGTTCGATGCCGAAGGCAACCCGACTCAAGCGGCACTGGGCTTCGCCAAGAAGTGCGGCGTCGAGCTGAGCGAAATCGACCAGAGCGGTCCGAAACTGCGCTACAGCCAGAACATCGCCGGCAAGCCGACCGCCAGCCTGCTGCCGACCATCGTCGAAGACTCGCTGAACGACCTGCCGATCCCGAAACGCATGCGTTGGGGTGCGCGCAAGGAAGAGTTCGTGCGTCCGACCCAGTGGCTGGTGATGCTGCTCGGCGACCAGGTCATCGACTGCACGATCCTTGCCCAAAAGGCTGGTCGTGAATCCCGTGGCCACCGTTTCCACCACCCGGAAAGCGTGCGCATCGGTTCGCCGTCGAGCTATCTGGCAGACCTGCGTGCCGCCTACGTGCTGGCCGACGCCAACGAGCGTCGCGAAATCATCAGCAAGCGCACCGAAGAGCTGGCGACCCGTCAGGAAGGCACCGCGATCGTGCCACCGGCGCTGCTCGACGAAGTGACTGCGCTGGTCGAGTGGCCGGTGCCGCTGGTGTGCTCGTTCGAGGAACGTTTCCTGGACGTGCCGCAGGAAGCGCTGATCACCACCATGCAGGACAACCAGAAGTACTTCTGCCTGCTGGATGCCGATGGCAAGTTGCTGCCGCGTTTTATCACCGTGGCCAACATCGATTCCAAAGACCCGCAGCAGATCATCGCCGGTAACGAGAAAGTGGTTCGCCCACGTCTGACCGACGCCGAGTTCTTCTTCAAGCAGGACAAGAAGCAGAAGCTCGAAGCGTTCAACGATCGCCTGCAGAACGTGGTGTTCCAGGAAAAACTCGGCAGCGTCTACGACAAGGCCGAGCGCGTATCGAAACTGGCCGCGTACATCGCCGCTCGCATCGGTGGCAACGCTTCGTGGGCTGCCCGTGCAGGGTTGCTGTCGAAGTGCGACCTGGCCACCGAAATGGTCGGCGAGTTCCCGGAGATGCAAGGTGTCGCCGGTTACTACTACGCCCTCAATGACGGCGAGCCGGAAGACGTCGCCCTGGCGCTGAACGAGCAGTACATGCCGCGCGGTGCCGGCGCTGAACTGCCAGCCACCCTGACCGGTGCGGCCGTGGCCATCGCCGACAAGCTCGACACCCTGGTCGGCATCTTCGGCATCGGCATGTTGCCGACCGGCAGCAAAGACCCGTATGCCCTGCGCCGTGCGGCACTGGGCGTGCTGCGGATCCTGATCGAGAAACAACTGGATCTGGACCTGAACGACGCCGTGGCGTTCGCCGTGAATGCGTTCGGTGCCAAGGTCAAGGCTGCCGGCCTGAACGACGCGGTGCTGGAGTTCATCTTCGACCGTCTGCGTGCGCGTTACGAAGACGAAGGCGTGGATGTCGCCACCTACCTGTCGGTACGTGCCCTGAAGCCGGGTTCGGCGCTGGACTTCGACCAGCGTGTGCAAGCGGTGCAGGCCTTCCGCAAACTGCCGGAAGCGGCAGCGCTGGCGGCGGTGAACAAGCGCGTATCGAACCTGTTGAGCAAGGTGGAAGGCTCGGTGCCGACCGAAGTCCAGGCCAAGTACTTCGACAATGCCAACGAGTTCTCGCTGTACTCGGCGATCCAGCAAGCGGACCAGGCTGTACAGCCAATGGCTGCGGCGCGTCAGTACAACGAATCGCTGGCACGTCTGGCTGCACTGCGCGAGCCGGTGGATGCGTTTTTCGACGCGGTGATGGTCAATGCCGAAGACGCCAATGTGCGGGCCAACCGTTACGCGCTGCTGGCGCGTCTGCGTGGCCTGTTCCTGGGCGTTGCCGACATTTCGCTGCTGGGTTGAGGGATTGCTGTTGAAACTGCTGATTCTCGATCGGGACGGAGTGATCAATTACGACTCCGACGCTTACATCAAGTCGGTGGAGGAGTGGATTCCGCTGCCCGGCTCGATCGAAGCGATTGCGCAGTTGAGCAAGGCCGGCTGGACGGTGGCGGTCGCCACCAACCAGTCGGGCATTGCTCGCGGCTACTACGACCTCGCCACCCTCGATGCCATGCACGCGCGTCTGCGCGAACTGGTGGCGGAGCAGGGCGGTGAAGTCGGGTTGATCGTGTACTGCCCGCATGGGCCGGACGAGGGTTGCGACTGCCGCAAGCCGAAACCGGGGATGTTGAAAACCATCGCGCAGCATTACGACGTCGCGCTGACGAATGTCTGGTTCGTCGGCGACAGCCTTGGTGACCTGGAGGCCGCCAACGCCGTCGATTCACAGCCCGTTTTGGTAAAGACCGGGAAAGGCGAAAAGACTCAGGCCAAGACCTTGCCGGTGGGCACCCTGATTTTTGACGATCTCGCGGCGATTGCCGCAGAACTTATCCACAACTAGAGTGCTTCTGAAGTTCCTGACCAGGGATTGATCGGGAGTGCGCTTGAACAGTCGGGCATCGCCCGTAACGGTAAACGTCGCCATGTCGATACTGCAGGCCATCAGAATCTTCCTCTTTTACCTGCTGCTGGGCACCACCGCTCTGCTGTGGTGCAGCCTGAGCTTTTTTATCGCGCCCTTTCTGCCGTTCAAGGCGCGCTATCGTTTCATCAACGTGTACTGGTGCCGCTGCGCCTTGTGGTTGACCAAGGTGTTTCTCGGTATCCGTTACGAAGTCAAAGGCGCGGAAAACGTCCCTGACCGGCCCTGCGTGATTCAATCGAACCACCAGAGCACGTGGGAGACGTTTTTTCTCTCCGCTTATTTCTCGCCCTTGAGCCAGGTGCTCAAGCGCGAACTGCTGTACGTGCCGTTCTTCGGCTGGGCGATGGCCATGCTGCGGCCGATCGCGATTGACCGCGACAACCCGAAAGCCGCCCTCAAGCAAGTCGCTGCGAAAGGTGACGAGCTGCTCAAGGACAATGTCTGGGTGCTGATCTTCCCTGAAGGCACTCGCGTTCCTCATGGCACCATCGGCAAGTTCTCCCGCAGTGGCAGTGCATTGGCAGTGAATGCTGCGCTTCCGGTACTGCCGATTGCGCACAATGCCGGCAAGTTCTGGCCGAAAATCGGTTGGGGTAAAAAGCCGGGCGTGATCACTGTGGTGATTGGTGAGCCGATGTACGCCGAGGGCAGTGGCCCCCGCGCCATCGCCGATCTGAATGATCGGGTGCAGGCGTGGAACGAGAAGACCCAACGGGAAATGGGCTCGCTGCCTCCGGCCCCTGAGGCACCGGCTGCGAACGATCAGATCGCTGTCTGAGGTTTGTGGATAACCTGTGTACGGTTTGTTCGCAAAGTCCCTAATTATCTGATTAAGTTACTGATTTACTTATATATTTCCGAAGCTGATAAAACACCGTAAAAGGTGCATAAGTTTTTTTCGGAAGTAAGGTAACCGGCTGATATAGCCGGTTTTTTTATGCCTGCTCTTCGGCGATCAGCGGCAGCTCCAGGCGGAACGTCGTGCCTTGATCGACCACGCTCAGGCACTCGATCCGACCGCCATGGTGATCGACCACGGCTTTGACCATCGACAACCCCAGGCCCACGCCGTCGATGCCCTGTGCAGAAGAAAAGCGCCGGTACTGGCTGAACAGGTCGGGCAGCTCCTCTGCAGCGATGCCTTTGCCTTGATCGGTCAGTTCGCAACGCAGCCAGTCGTCGTGGCAACTGACACGCAGATCGACGGTTGATCCGGCCGGGCTGTACTTGATTGCATTTTCCAGCAGGTTGAACAGTGCGCGGGTCAGCAAGCCCTGATCGGCCAGGATCAGGCGCTCGTGTGATTGTTCGTCCATGTCGCTCAAAAGCTCAATGCGTTTTTGCTGGGCGATGGGCAAGGCCTGATCCAGCACGTCCATGACCAGCATCCCGAACAGGCTCGGTTGAAACTGATACGTCTCGGATTCGGCCCGTGCCAGCAGAACGAAGCCGTCGGTGAGCTCCAGCGCCCGGCGTACCTGGCGCTCAATCTGTTCGAACAGCGGCGAATCCGTTCCCGTCTGATGCCGGTGTACCTCGAGCAGGGCAAGAATCGCCGAATGAGGGGCACGCAGGTCATGGGACAGAAAGCGCAGCAACACACCGCGCTGTTCCTCGGCGGCGCGTTCGGCGCTCAGGTCAGTGAGGCTCAGGAGCCAGCCGATCGGCAAGTCGCCATCGACCGGCAATAAAGCGGCGCGCTCCAGACGCAGGCTACGCTCCTTGTGGTCACGAAATTCCAGCAGAGGAAGCTCGGATAGCGGCGGACGCGACTCTGTGGACAACTCCGGATAGCCCAGGCTCGCGAGTTGATCGAGCACATCCTCGCCCACCAGATTGTGATCGAACAGGCTCCGGGCCTTGCGGTTGCCCAACAAGACTTGTCCCCGTGGATCGCTGATCAGCGTTGCGACCGGCAGATACTCCAGCCCGTCGGCAATGAATCGGCGGGTATCGCGGGTGCGGCTCATGGCTTGCTCAAGCGCCATGATCTGCCCCTGCAAGCGGTCGGCGCTGGGAAACTGCGCCCGACGCCGTTCGGGAAAGACTTTCGGTTCACTGTCCAGCCGCGCCAGCTCCCAGCCGAAATAGGTCAGCACCACGCTCAGACGTCGCCAGTTCCAGATCAAATAACCGAACAACATACCCAGCACCGCCGGTGTCGGCGACCACCAACGCCTCATCTCCGCCAGCCCCGCACTGGTCAGCAGCACGCAGGCCATCCCGCCCAATGTCAGCCAGAGCGCCAGACGTGGACGCCACAGCAGCAATCCAAGTACGCACGCGACCAAGGCAACTGAAAGTCCCGCGCCCATCAACGGCGCCGGATCATGCAAATTGATCTGCGCACGCCAGGAAAGCAGTGCAGTCAGCGGCAACAGCACTAGACTTATCCACACCCACTCGCGCACCAGTTGCCGGAACAAACGCTGAACCTGGCTGGGGACGCGGCTTTCGTGTCGGCGGTGGTTATTCATGGGAAACAGGGCAGGGTGGGTTGAATGGTTTCATAGGCGGCCGGTCTGAGGACGTAGACCCGAAGAATCATAGCGGCTCACCCCACGGCGTGCCGCTTACTTTCACTGCATGGAGTGAGCCGATCCGGTCGGCACCCATTGCCCGAGCGACAAGGAACCACCGCGTATGCGCGTTGCGATACTGGACGATGAACCCGCCGAACTGCGCCGGGTCGAGCAGACCCTGCAACAAATGGCCGAGGCCGGAGGACAGCCCTGGTCACTGCACAGCTTCGAAAGCGGTGAAGACCTGCTGCGACAATTGCGCCGGGAAACCTTCGACCTGCTGATCCTCGACTGGCAATTGCCCGACCTCACCGGCATGGCGCTGCTGCGCTGGACCCGCGAACACATGGAAGCCCCCCCGGCGGCCATCATGCTGACCAGCCGCGATGGTGAAAGCGACATCGTCCAGGCCCTGAATGCCGGGGCCGACGATTACGTCAGCAAGCCGTTTCGGCCCAATGAATTGAAAGCCCGGGTTGCAGCGGTACTGCGTCGGCACAGCCTGCAACGTAACGCCCCGGCCGAAATCCTGCGTTTCAATGACCTGGTGTTCGACGACGCCGAGCTGACCGTCACCCGCGACGGGAAACCGATCGTCATGACCGAGCGCGAGTATCGACTCGCTCACTGCCTGTTCAGCAATCTTGGCCGACCGCTTTCACGGGATTACCTGTACGAACGATTCTGGCCCCACGAAGAGATGTCCACATCGCGACCGCTGGACACCCATATCTATCGCCTGCGCAACAAGCTCGGGCTGACGGCGGATCGGGGTTGGCAGTTGCTGACGATTTATGGGTATGGGTATCGGTTGGAGAGTGTGGCGGCAGGGGAGTGAATCGCAGGCAATAAAAAAGGCCAACGCTTGTGCGTTGGCCTTTTCGTTAGCGCCGACCGGGATCAGAAATCCAGGTTGGAAACCGCCAGAGCGTTGCTCTCGATGAAGTCACGGCGAGGTTCGACCGCATCACCCATCAGGGTGTTGAAGATCTGGTCTGCGCCAATGGCGTCTTCGATAGTGACTTTCAGCATGCGGCGCACGCTTGGGTCCATGGTGGTTTCCCACAGCTGATCCGGGTTCATTTCGCCCAGACCTTTGTATCGCTGAATGGTGTGGCGCTTGGTACTTTCGGCCATCAGCCAGTCCAGGGCTTCCTTGAACTCGGTGACCGCTTTCTTGCGCTCGCCACGCTGGATGTACGCGCCTTCGTCGAGCAGGGTGCTCAGTTGAGCGCCGAGGGTGACGACGGTCTTGTAGTCGTTGCTGCCGAAGAAGTCACGGTTGAAGGTGACGTAGTTCGACAGGCCGTGGGAGATCAGTTCGACCTCTGGCAGCCACACGCCACGTTCACGGTCTTCACGCAGGCTGGCCTTGTAGACCAGGCCCGACTTCTCGACGGTGCGCAGACGGACTTCGTACTGGGCCAGCCAGTCTTGCATCTTGGCGTGGTCGCCGAGCATTTCCAGGCTCACGGCCGGCAGGTAGATGAAGTGCTCGGTCAGCTCCTGCGGGTACAGGCGCGACAGACGCTTGAGGGTCTTCATCACCATGCGGAAGTCGTTCACCAGTCGTTCCAGCGCTTCGCCGGAAATGCCCGGGGCGTCTTCGTTCAGGTGCAGGCTCGCATCTTCCAGGGCCGACTGCGTCATGTACTCTTCCATGGCGTCGTCGTCTTTGATGTATTGCTCTTGCTTGCCTTTCTTGACTTTGTACAGCGGCGGCTGGGCGATGTAGATGTAACCGCGCTCGATCAGTTCAGGCAACTGACGGAAGAAGAAGGTCAGCAGCAGGGTACGGATGTGCGAACCGTCGACGTCAGCATCGGTCATGATGATGATGTTGTGATAGCGCAGCTTGTCGATGTTGTACTCTTCGCGACCGATGCCGCAGCCCAGCGCGGTGATCAGGGTGCCCACTTCCTGGGACGAGATCATCTTGTCGAAACGGGCTTTCTCGACGTTGAGGATCTTGCCCTTCAGCGGCAGGATGGCCTGGGTCTTGCGGTTACGTCCCTGCTTGGCAGAGCCGCCCGCGGAGTCACCTTCCACGAGGTACAGTTCGGACAGCGCCGGGTCTTTCTCCTGGCAGTCAGCGAGTTTGCCCGGCAGACCGGCGATGTCCAGCGCGCCTTTGCGGCGGGTCATTTCACGAGCCTTGCGCGCCGCTTCACGGGCACGGGCGGCGTCGATCATCTTGCCGACGACCAGTTTGGCTTCGTTCGGGTTTTCCAGCAGGAAGTCGGAGAAGTACTTGCCCATTTCCTGTTCGACCGCGGTCTTCACTTCGGAAGACACCAGCTTGTCTTTGGTCTGGGAGCTGAACTTCGGATCCGGCACCTTCACCGAGATGATCGCGGTCAGGCCTTCACGGGCATCGTCACCGGTGGTGGCGACTTTGTGCTTCTTCGCCAGACCTTCCTGCTCGATGTAGTTGTTCAGGTTACGCGTCAGTGCGGAACGGAAGCCCACCAGGTGGGTGCCGCCGTCGCGCTGCGGAATGTTGTTGGTGAAGCACAACAGGTTCTCGTTGAAACTGTCGTTCCACTGCAGGGCGATTTCCACGCCGATGCCGTCTTCACGCTGGATGTTGAAGTGGAACACCTGGTTGACCGCAGTCTTGTTGGTGTTCAGGTATTCAACGAACGCACGCAGGCCGCCTTCGTACTTGAACAGCTCTTCCTTTCCGCTGCGCTCATCCTTGAGGACGATGCCGACACCGGAGTTTAGGAAGGACAGTTCACGAATGCGCTTGGCCAGGATGTCCCAGCTGAAGTGAATGTTCTTGAAGGTTTCGCTGGAAGCCTTGAAGTGAATCTGGGTACCGGTGGTTTCGCTGTCGCCAACGATCGCCATCGGTGCCTGAGGCACGCCGTGAACGTAGGTCTGTTCCCAGATCTTGCCGCTGCGGCGAACGGTCAGTACCAGCTCTTCGGACAGCGCGTTCACAACAGAAACACCTACACCGTGCAGACCGCCGGATACCTTGTAGGAGTTGTCGTCGAACTTACCGCCAGCGTGGAGGACGGTCATGATGACCTCGGCGGCGGAAACGCCTTCCTCTTTGTGCACGTCTACCGGGATGCCACGGCCGTTGTCTTTAACGGTGATGGACTCATCCGGGTGGATGATGATGCTGATGTCGTCGCAGTGGCCGGCGAGGGCTTCGTCGATCGAGTTGTCGACCACCTCGAACACCATGTGGTGCAGACCGCTGCCATCGTCGGTGTCACCAATGTACATACCGGGACGTTTGCGCACGGCATCCAGGCCTTTCAGCACTTTAATGCTCGATGAGTCGTACGTATTTTCTTCGCTCAATGCCTTCACTCCCGATGGTCGTGGGTCTGGGTGATACGGCCCTGTTCCACGTGGAACAGAGCGACTGGCGTTTCCGTCTGCCAGCCTTCCCTCAATAATTCGTGATCTACACAGGTGATAAAGACCTGGCAGCGTAAGTCTTCCAGCAAACGGCACAGCGCGCGACGGTGGCTCTCGTCCAGTTCGGACGGCAAGTCATCCACCAGATAAATACACTGGCCGCGTCGGGCCTGGCTCACCAGATGCCCCTGGGCAATCCGCAATGCACAGACCACCAACTTCTGCTGACCCCGGGACAAGATGTCCGCGGCATTGTGTGCGCCCAATCTAAGACGCAAGTCAGCCCGTTGTGGCCCGGCCTGGGTATGACCCATTTGCTGGTCCCGTTGCACGGATCCGGCAAGTACGGCGCTCAATTCCCGGTCCTTGTCCCAGCCTCGGTAATAGCTGAGCGTCAAACCTTCGAGCTCAACCAGTTCGCTCAAGGTTTGTTCAAAGACTGGTTTCAAGGCTTTGATGTAAGCGCGGCGGTATTCATCGATTTCAGCGCTGGCCTGGCACAGTTCCCTGTCCCAAACCGCTTGCGAAACGGCGTCAAGTGTACCATGCCGCAGCCAGGAGTTTCTCTGGCGCAAGGCCTTCTGCAAACGCTGCCAGGTGGCCATGAACCGCGGCTCGACGTGGAACACACCCCAGTCGAGGAACTGCCGGCGAATCTTCGGCGCGCCTTCCAGCAGGCGAAAGCTGTCGGGGTTGATCAACTGCAGCGGCAGGATTTCCGCCAGTTGTGCAGCGCTACGAGCATTCTGACCATCGATGCGAATCTGGAACTCGCCCTGACGGTCGCGGGATATCCCCAATGCGCTGTGGCCACCCTCGGCGAGTTCGACCTGACCGAATACGGTGCAGGCGAGTTGCTCATACTGGATGACCGGCAACAGCCGCGTGCTACGAAACGAACGGGCAAGCCCAAGCAGGTGAATGGCTTCCAGAACACTGGTTTTGCCGCTGCCGTTGGCGCCGTAAAGAATGTTGATTCGGGGGGAGGGGGAGAAGGTCACCGGGTGCAGATTGCGCACCGCGGTGACCGAGACGCGACTTAAAGACATCCAGAGTCAGCTGATTACAGACGCATCGGCATGACAACGTAAGCCGAATCGTCATTGTCGGACTCTTGCACCAGCGCACTGCTGTTGGAGTCGGACAGGATCAGACGAACCTGCTCGGTAGTCATCACGCCCAGCACGTCGAGCAGATAGCTGACGTTGAAGCCGATTTCCAGGGAGCCGCCGTTGTATTCCACGCCTACTTCTTCTTCCGCTTCTTCCTGCTCCGGGTTGTTGGCCTGGATCTTCAACTGACCGCTGGCCAGTTGCAGACGGATACCGCGGTACTTCTCGTTGGACAGAATCGCGGTACGGCTGAACGCTTCGCGCAACGCCTGACGATCACCTAGTACCAGCTTGTCGCCGCCCTTCGGCAAAACGCGCTCGTAGTCCGGGAACTTGCCGTCGACCAGTTTCGAGGTGAAGGTGAATTCGCCGGTGGTCGCACGGATGTGGTGCTGGCCCAGGACGATGCTGACGTTACCGTCCGGCTCGGTGAGCAGACGTGCCAGTTCGAGAATGCCTTTACGCGGCACGATCACCTGATGGCGTTCCTGCTGACCGATGTCGGCCTGCATCGAGCACATGGCCAGACGGTGACCGTCGGTAGCCACGGCACGGATCACACCGGTCGACACTTCCAGCAACATACCATTGAGGTAGTAACGCACGTCCTGCTGGGCCATGGCGAAACTGGTGCGTTCGATCAGACGACGCAGCTTGCTCTGTTCCAGGCTGGTGGTCAGCGAACCCGGGCCTTCTTCCACAGTCGGGAAGTCATTGGCCGGCAGGGTCGACAGGGTGAAACGGCTACGGCCGGCTTTCACCACCAGCTTCTGCTCGTCGACCTTGATATCGATCAGCGCATCGTTCGGCAGGCTCTTGCAGATGTCCATCAGCTTGCGCGCCGGCACGGTGATGGAACCTGTTTCAGCCGGCTCCTCGAGTTGCACGCGACCGACCAGCTCGACTTCCAGGTCGGTACCGGTCAGCGACAGTTGCTGGCCATCGACAACCAGCAGCACGTTGGACAGTACCGGCAAGGTCTGTCGGCGCTCGACGACGCCTGCGACCAGTTGCAGGGGTTTCAACAGGGCTTCGCGTTGAATGGTGAAATGCATGGTCTAGTCCCTTGCCTTAATAAGCTGCGCTGGTGTTCATCAAGTGGTCAGTGTACGCAGCAGGTTCTTGTAGTCCTCGCGGATGTCCGCGTCGGATTCCTTAAGTTCGTTGATCTTGCGGCAGGCGTGCAACACGGTCGTGTGATCCCGGCCGCCAAACACATCGCCGATTTCCGGCAGGCTGTGGTTGGTCAGTTCCTTGGACAATGCCATGGCCACCTGACGCGGACGAGCGACCGAACGCGAACGGCGTTTGGACAGCAGGTCGGAGATCTTGATCTTGTAGTACTCGGCGACGGTGCGCTGAATGTTATCCACAGAGACCAGTTTGTCCTGCAACGCCAACAGGTCTTTCAGGGATTCGCGAATCAACTCGATGGTGATGTCGCGGCCCATGAAGTGCGAGTGGGCGATCACGCGTTTCAGCGCGCCTTCCAGTTCACGGACGTTGGAGCGAATGCGCTGGGCAATGAAGAACGCCGCATCGTGTGGCAACTCGACTTTGGCCTGGTCGGCCTTCTTCATCAAGATGGCGACGCGGGTTTCCAGCTCCGGCGGCTCGACGGCAACCGTCAGGCCCCAGCCAAAGCGGGATTTAAGGCGCTCTTCAAGGCCTTCGATTTCTTTCGGGTAGCGGTCACTGGTGAGAATGACCTGCTGACCACCTTCAAGCAGGGCGTTGAAGGTGTGGAAAAACTCTTCCTGGGAACGTTCCTTGCGGGCGAAGAACTGAATGTCGTCAATCAGCAGGGCGTCCACCGAACGGTAGAAACGCTTGAACTCGTTGATCGCGTTCAGTTGCAGTGCCTTGACCATGTCGGCAACGAAACGCTCGGAATGCAGGTACACGACCTTGGCATTCGGGTTCTTCTTTAAGAGATGGTTACCCACCGCGTGCATCAAGTGCGTCTTACCCAGACCTACGCCGCCATAAAGGAAGAGCGGGTTGTAGCCGTGCTTCGGGTTGTCTGCCACCTGCCAGGCCGCCGCACGGGCGAGCTGGTTGGATTTACCTTCGACAAAGTTTTCGAAGGTAAAGGTGCGGTTCAGGTAGCTGGTGTGCTTGAGCGCGCCTTCGACCTGCACGGTGCGCTGTTCGGCGCGAACCGGGGCCTGTTGAGACGCGGCACCAGCCATCGGATCGAAGCTGTCGCGGGACGGCTCTTCACTGATCTCTTCTGTTTTCTGCGTTGTGCGCTTGGTCGGCGCAGGCGTCGGAGCTGGTGCTGGCGCACTGGCCGGCGCGGCATTGGCCTGAGCCTGGGACACTTGCGCAGCAGCCAACGGTGCGTTCGGTGCGGCACGAGGAGCCGAACTGCGCTTGCTGCCTATTAATAAGGAGAGCGACGGTGCGAGACCGTTGCCATGCTCATCCAGCAGTTCAAGGACGCGCCCCAGGTACTTTTCGTTGACCCAGTCCAGAACAAAACGGTTCGGTGCGTAGACGCGCAACTCGTCGCCTTCGGCTTCGACCTGTAGTGGACGGATCCAGGTGTTGAATTGTTGGGCAGGCAGCTCTTCGCGCAAAAGCTCCACGCACTGCTGCCAAAGTTCCACTGACACGGATATCCCCTAAGTTGAAAGCCGGTGAGGCAAAAACAAGCGGCCATTGTAGCGGCCAGTCGTCCACTTATCCACATGCAGGTTGCCCGGTGGACATGATTTATCAATGCGTTAAACGCGAAAAAGGCGACCGACGGTGTGTGCATAAGCTCTGTGGATAACCCTATCTGAGCACACTGGACAACTGGGGGCGAAAGTCGGTGGATAACCAGCCTGTGGATAACCACCTATTCCACACACAGGTTATCCGACAGCGCAGCACAGGCTGAACACGGTTTTCCACTGTAGTTGTCATTATCTGTACATCGCTTGAAACAAGGCCTTGAGCCAGTTATCCACAGATAACGGTGTACCTAGCTTTTACAAGCTTTACAGAAAAGCTTTAAATAATTCCCTTCTTTATTTTTATCTTTGGCAAACCGGGTAAACAGGTCCTGGCGGCTCCGAAGATCTATTTATAAGGAAACGTTGGTTGGAAATTGACCTATTGGCTTGCTTTCTCTAGAATCCCCGGTCTCTTAAAACGGGGGCCATTCCGGCCCGTTGTGGACGAACCAGGTAACACGACATGAAACGTACTTTCCAACCAAGCACTATCAAACGCGCTCGTACCCACGGTTTCCGTGCTCGCATGGCTACCAAGAACGGTCGTGCCGTACTGTCGCGTCGTCGCGCCAAAGGCCGCGCACGTCTGGCAGTTTGATAATCCGGCACTGGAGGTGAGTCAGGACTTCAGTCGGGAAAAGCGTCTGCTTACTCCCCGGCATTTCAAGGCAGTCTTTGACTCCCCTACCGGCAAGGTTCCGGGGAAAAATCTCCTGCTCCTTGCGCGCAACAACGATCTCGATCACCCCCGTCTCGGACTGGTTATCGGGAAAAAGAGCGTCAAGCTCTCCGTCGAGCGCAATCGCCTCAAACGTCTTATGCGCGAATCGTTTCGCCTGCACCAGGATTCACTGGTCGGCTGGGACATCGTTATCGTCGCGCGCAAAGGTTTGGGTGACGTAGAAAACCCCGAATTGATTCAGCATTTCGGCAAACTCTGGAAACGTCTGGCACGCAACAAGCCGGTACCAGCAGTCAAAACCGAAACTGTAGGGGTAGACAGTCCAGATGCGTAAACTGGCGCTCGTTCCGATCCAGTTTTATCGCTACGCCATTAGTCCCCTGATGGCCAGTCACTGTCGTTTCTACCCCAGTTGTTCTTGCTACGCGTATGAAGCCATCGAAAATCATGGCCTTCTGCGCGGTGGCTGGCTGACCTTTCGTCGTTTAGGTCGCTGTCATCCGTGGAATCCCGGTGGTTATGACCCGGTTCCACCTATCCCTACCTCCCGTTCTTCTTCGATGGCCGAGTAATCATGGATATCAAACGCACGATCCTGATCGTCGCCCTGGCAATCGTGTCCTACGTCATGGTCCTTAAATGGAACCAGGACTATGGCCAGGCTGCCCTGCCGACTCAGAATGTTGCTTCCAGTACGACTACATCCGGTTTGCCGGACACCGCCACTGGCAATAATGCTGCTGCCAGTGACGATATTCCGCGCGCCGCAAGCGATACCAGCGCACCTGCCGAAACGCCGGTCGCCGTCAGCAAGGATCTGATCCAGATCAAAACCGATGTGCTCGATCTCGCGATCGATCCACAAGGTGGCGATGTTGCCCAGCTGACCTTGCCGCTGTATCCACGTCGTCAGGATCGTCCGGACGTTCCGTTCCAGCTGTTCGACAACGGTGGCGAACGTACTTATCTGGCACAGAGCGGTCTGATTGGCACCAACGGTCCGGATGCAAACCCGGCCGGTCGTCCGGTCTACTCCTCGGAGAAGAAGACTTATCAACTGGCTGACGGTCAGGACCAACTGGTCGTCGACCTGAAGTTCAGCAAGGACGGCGTCAATTACATCAAGCGTTTCACCTTGAAACGTGGCCTGTATGACGTGACCGTGACCTATCTGATCGACAACCAGAGCGCTCAGCCTTGGTCCGGTTCGATGTTTGCTCAGCTGAAACGCGATGCAAGCGCTGATCCTTCGTCGACCACTGCTACCGGTACCGCGACTTACCTGGGCGCCGCCCTGTGGACAAGTTCCGAGCCGTACAAGAAAGTGTCCATGAAGGACATGGACAAAGCTCAGCTCAAGGAAACTGTCACCGGTGGTTGGGTAGCCTGGCTGCAACACTACTTCGTGACTGCATGGGTTGCTCCGAAGGGCGAAAACAACATCGTCCAGACCCGTAAAGACAGCAAAGGCAACTACATCATCGGTTACACCGGTCCTTCGCTGACCGCTGCACCGGGTGCGAAAGTCGAAACCAGCGCTGTTCTGTACGCCGGTCCGAAAAGCCAGGCTGTGCTGAAAGAGTTGTCCCCAGGTCTGGAACTGACTGTCGACTACGGCATTCTGTGGTTCATTGCCCAGCCAATCTTCTGGCTGCTGCAACATATCCACAGCATCGTCGGCAACTGGGGCTGGTCGATCATCTTCCTGACCATGCTGATCAAAGGGATCTTCTTCCCTCTGTCGGCCGCCAGCTACAAGTCGATGGCCCGCATGCGCGCCGTGGCTCCGAAACTGGCTGCACTGAAAGAGCAACATGGCGATGACCGGCAGAAAATGTCGCAAGCCATGATGGAGCTGTACAAGAAAGAGAAGATCAATCCGCTGGGCGGCTGCTTGCCGATCCTGGTGCAGATGCCGGTTTTCCTTTCCCTGTACTGGGTTCTGCTGGAAAGCGTGGAAATGCGCCAGGCGCCGTTCATGCTGTGGATTACCGACCTGTCGATCAAGGATCCGTTCTTCATCCTGCCGATCATCATGGGTGCGACCATGTTCATCCAGCAGCGTCTGAACCCTACACCTCCGGATCCGATGCAGGCCAAGGTGATGAAAATGATGCCAATCATCTTCACCTTCTTCTTCCTGTGGTTCCCGGCGGGTCTGGTGCTGTACTGGGTTGTGAACAACTGCCTGTCGATTGCCCAACAGTGGTACATCACGCGTAAGATCGAAGCGGCGACGAAAAAAGCCGAGGCGTAACTTACTCTGTGGATAACACCACTCAAAACGCCCCCTAGTGGGGCGTTTTGCTATCTGCCATTTTTGTCTGGATACCGGTTTATGAGCGCACCTCGTGAAACCATCGCAGCCGTCGCTACCGCCCAGGGCCGTGGCGGCGTGGGCATCGTTCGAATTTCCGGGCCGCTGGCCAGCGTTGCGGCCAAAGCCATCAGCGGCCGCGAGCTGAAACCACGGTTTGCCCACTACGGCCCGTTCTTCAGTGACGATCAACAGGTGCTGGATGAAGGTCTGGCGCTGTATTTCCCCGGGCCGAACTCGTTCACCGGCGAAGACGTATTGGAACTGCAGGGCCACGGTGGCCCGATCGTCCTCGACATGTTGCTAAAGCGTTGTCTGGAACTGGGCTGCCGTCTGGCTCGTCCCGGTGAGTTCAGCGAAAGAGCGTTCCTCAACGACAAACTGGATCTGGCGCAGGCCGAGGCCATCGCCGATCTGATCGAAGCCAGTTCTGCACAGGCCGCGCGCAATGCCTTGCGCTCCTTGCAAGGGGCCTTCTCCCAACGTGTGCATAACCTCACCGAACAGCTGATCGGCCTGCGGATCTATGTCGAAGCGGCGATCGACTTCCCGGAAGAAGAAATCGACTTCCTCGCCGACGGCCATGTGCTGAGCATGCTCGACAAGGTTCGTAACGAGTTATCCACCGTATTGCGCGAAGCCGGGCAGGGTGCGTTACTGCGTGACGGCATGACCGTGGTGATTGCCGGTCGTCCGAATGCCGGCAAATCCAGCCTGCTGAACGCACTGGCCGGTCGTGAAGCCGCGATCGTGACCGAAATCGCCGGCACCACTCGGGATATCCTGCGTGAACATATCCACATCGACGGCATGCCGCTGCATGTTGTGGACACCGCCGGTCTGCGTGATACCGATGACCATGTGGAAAAGATCGGCGTTGAACGAGCGTTGAAAGCCATAGGCGAAGCTGACCGAGTGCTGCTGGTCGTCGATGCCACTGCGCCAGAGGCCGCCGATCCGTTCGCCTTGTGGCCGGAATTCCTTGAAACCCGGCCAGATCCGGCGAAGGTCACTCTGATTCGTAACAAGGCTGATCTCACCGGTGAACCCATTGCCCTGGAAGTCAGTGACGATGGCCACGTGACGATCAGCCTGAGCGCCAAGTCTGCCGGTGAAGGTCTGGACCTGCTACGTGATCACCTCAAAGCCTGCATGGGCTACGAACAAACATCGGAAAGCAGCTTCAGCGCACGCCGCCGGCACCTCGAAGCCCTGCGTCATGCCAGTGATGCCCTAGAACATGGACGTGCCCAACTGACCTTGGCGGGTGCTGGTGAGCTGTTGGCCGAAGACCTGCGTCAGGCCCAGCAGTCTCTCGGGGAAATCACCGGCGCCTTCAGCTCCGATGATCTGCTGGGACGGATCTTTTCCAGCTTCTGCATCGGTAAATAAACCTCCCGTTGTCCACAGACAGGTCCGTTCGCGACCTGTCTGTCCTCCTTCCTCGTTTTTCCTTCCTCCAGTGCCGGACAGATTTCTGTTCCTGAGCGGATTTTCCGTGTCCGCGATTCCTTCATTCATCCGATTTCTGTGGATTAAGCCCTGTGAATAACTGCCGCTGAGGGCAGTTGATAACAGGGCATGAAAACTGAACATAACTGCCGCTGTGGATAACCACCTCATTCATCCACAGGCTTACACCGGTTATCCAAGGGCCTCATGGCGACATGGCCACAGGGTTTTGAATCTCTATACACATTGAAAATAAAGGCCTGCAGAAATCTATCCACAGAAACCATGGGCAGTAAGAATAAGCTTTAAAACAAAGGTTTTATAAATTTCTCTCTTTTTTATTCTTTTAACCGCGAGTTCTCCACAGCTGGTTAAATTTTGTGCAAAGGGTTCTTTAGGAAGGGCGAAGTCCCTATACTTGCCGACCAGGTCCAGAAACCTGATCTCAAACTATTCCTGAATTACCTACTTAAGCAGGCACGAGGTGCGTGGTGGATTTCCCTTCCCGTTTTGAAGTGATCGTCATCGGCGGCGGTCATGCCGGTACCGAGGCAGCACTGGCCTCAGCACGCATGGGCGCAAAAACCCTTCTGCTGACGCACAACGTGGAAACCCTCGGTGCCATGAGTTGCAACCCGGCCATTGGCGGCATTGGCAAAAGCCATCTGGTCAAGGAAATCGACGCCCTCGGCGGCGCGATGGCCATGGCCACCGATCTGGGCGGTATCCAGTTTCGCGTGTTGAACAGCCGCAAAGGCCCAGCCGTACGTGCAACCCGTGCGCAAGCCGACCGGATTTTGTACAAGGCCGCTGTCCGCGAAATTCTGGAAAACCAGCCGAACCTGTGGATATTTCAACAAGCTGCTGACGACCTGATCGTCGAGCAGGAACAAGTACGCGGTGTCGTCACGCAAATGGGTCTGCGTTTCTTCGCCGATTCCGTGGTGTTGACCACTGGTACGTTCCTGGGCGGACTTATCCACATCGGCTTGCAGAATTTTTCCGGTGGTCGCGCCGGTGATCCACCATCGATCGCCCTGGCGCATCGTCTGCGTGAATTGCCGCTGCGTGTCGGTCGCCTGAAAACCGGTACGCCACCGCGTATCGACGGCAAGTCGGTGGATTTCTCGGTGATGACCGAGCAGCCAGGCGATACGCCGATCCCGGTGATGTCGTTCATGGGCAACAAGGAACAACATCCACGGCAAGTCAGTTGCTGGATTACTCACACCAACGCCCGCACCCACGAAATCATTGCCGCGAACCTCGACCGTTCGCCGATGTATTCCGCTGCAGGCGAGATCGAAGGCATCGGCCCACGTTATTGCCCGTCGATCGAAGACAAGATTCACCGCTTCGCCGACAAGGAAAGCCATCAGGTGTTCATCGAGCCGGAAGGCCTGACCACCCATGAGCTGTATCCGAACGGGATATCCACAAGCCTGCCGTTCGACGTGCAATTGCAGATTGTGCAATCGATCCGCGGCATGGAAAACGCGCACATCGTGCGTCCGGGTTATGCAATCGAGTACGACTACTTCGATCCGCGCGACCTGAAGTACAGCCTGGAGACCAAAGTCATCGGCGGTCTGTTCTTCGCTGGTCAGATCAACGGCACCACCGGTTACGAAGAAGCCGGCGCCCAGGGTTTGCTCGCCGGCGCGAACGCCGCATTGCGTGCGAAAGGCAAAGAAGCCTGGTGCCCGCGTCGTGATGAGGCGTACATCGGGGTACTGGTCGACGACCTGATCACCCTAGGTACCCAAGAGCCGTACCGCATGTTCACTTCCCGTGCCGAGTACCGCCTGATCCTGCGTGAGGACAACGCCGACCTGCGTCTGACCGAAAAAGGTCGCGAACTGGGCCTGGTCGATGACGCGCGCTGGGCAGCGTTCTGCAAAAAACGCGAGAGCATCGAACTCGAAGAGCAGCGCCTGAAAAGCACCTGGGTTCGCCCGGGCACTCCGCAGGGCGATGCGATTGCCGAGAAATTCGGTACGCCGCTGACTCACGAATACAACCTGCTCAATCTCTTGAGCCGTCCGGAAATCGACTACGCTGGTCTGGTCGAAGTGACCGGGCAGGGCGCGGAAGATCCACAGGTCGCCGAACAGGTCGAGATCAAGACCAAATACGCCGGTTACATCGACCGTCAACAGGACGAAATCGCCCGTCTGCGTGCAAGCGAAGACACGAAACTGCCTGTGGATATCGATTACACCAACATTTCCGGTCTCTCCAAGGAGATCCAGAGCAAGCTTGGCGCGACTCGTCCCGAGACGCTGGGCCAGGCTTCGCGGATCCCGGGTGTGACCCCGGCAGCGATTTCGCTGTTGATGATCCATTTGAAAAAACGCGGCGCGGGCCGTCAGTTGGAGCAAAGCGCTTGAGTTCTAAGGTCACTTCGCAACACGCCGAAGAGTTATCCACAGGAGCCCGCGAGCTCGGTGTCAATCTCACTGAAACCCAGCACGAATTGTTGCTGGGTTATCTGGCCCTGTTGATCAAATGGAACCAGGCCTACAACCTGACCGCGGTCCGCGATCCGGACGAAATGGTTTCCCGTCACTTGCTCGATAGCCTCAGCGTGATGTCGTTCATCGAAAACGGCCGCTGGCTGGATGTCGGCAGCGGCGGCGGCATGCCGGGGATCCCTTTGGCGATCCTGTATCCGGACTCGCAAGTGACTTGCCTGGACAGCAACGGTAAGAAAACCCGCTTCCTGACCCAGGTCAAACTCGAACTCAAACTGGATAACCTGCAAGTTATCCACAGTCGCGTCGAAGCATTCCAGCCTGCACAGCCGTTCAACGGGATCATTTCCCGGGCCTTCAGCAGCATGGAGAACTTCACCAACTGGACTCGCCACCTCGGCGACGCCGATACGCGCTGGTTGGCAATGAAGGGCGTCCATCCGGCCGATGAGCTGGTAGCATTGCCGGCAGACTTCAAACTCGATAGCGAACACGCCCTGGCCGTACCCGGTTGCCAAGGCCAACGCCATCTGCTGATACTGCGCCGCACGGCATGATTGGGAACACAAGCAAGAATGGCTAAGGTATTCGCGATAGCGAACCAGAAGGGTGGTGTGGGCAAGACCACCACCTGCATCAACCTCGCAGCATCCCTGGTCGCGACCAAGCGCCGGGTGCTGTTGATCGATCTCGATCCACAGGGCAACGCCACCATGGGTAGCGGTGTGGATAAACATGGCCTGGAAAACTCGGTCTACGACCTGCTGATCGGCGAATGCGATCTGGCCCAGGCCATGCACTACTCCGAACACGGCGGTTATCAACTGCTGCCGGCCAACCGCGACCTGACGGCGGCCGAAGTGGTGCTGCTGGAAATGCAGATGAAGGAAAGCCGTCTGCGCAGTGCGCTGGCGCCGATCCGTGAAAACTACGATTACATTCTGATCGACTGCCCGCCGTCGCTGTCGATGCTCACACTGAACGCACTGGTCGCTGCTGACGGGGTGATTATTCCCATGCAGTGCGAGTACTTTGCGCTCGAAGGTTTGAGCGACCTTGTGGATAACATCAAGCGCATCGCCGAACTGCTGAACCCGAACCTGAAAGTCGAAGGCCTGCTGCGGACCATGTATGACCCGCGCCTGAGCCTGATGAACGATGTATCGGCCCAGCTCAAGGAACACTTCGGTGATCAGCTGTACGACACGGTGATCCCGCGCAACATCCGACTGGCTGAAGCCCCGAGCTACGGCATGCCGGCGCTGGCCTACGACAAGCAATCGCGTGGCGCGCTGGCCTATCTGGCCCTGGCGGGCGAGATGGTTCGCCGTCAGCGCAAAAATTCACGCATCGCCGCTGCCCAGCCAACTTAAGGAATCCCCATGGCCGTCAAGAAACGAGGTCTCGGACGAGGACTGGATGCACTGCTGAGCGGTCCGACTGTCAGCTCGCTGGAAGAACAAGCGGCGCAGGCTGACAGCCGTGAGTTGCAGCACCTGCCACTGGACCTGCTGCAGCGCGGCAAGTATCAGCCACGTCGGGACATGGATCCGCAGGCGCTGGAAGAGCTGGCGCAGTCGATCAAGGCCCAGGGCGTGATGCAGCCGATCGTGGTTCGCCCGATTGGCGGTGGTCGTTTTGAAATCATCGCCGGCGAGCGCCGCTGGCGCGCCAGTCAGCAGGCCGGCCAGGAAACCATTCCTGCGATGGTCCGCGACGTGCCGGATGAAACCGCGATCGCCATTGCGCTGATCGAGAACATCCAGCGCGAAGACCTGAACCCGATTGAAGAAGCGGTGGCCCTGCAGCGCTTGCAGCAGGAATTTCAGCTCACCCAGCAACAGGTCGCCGAGGCTGTGGGTAAGTCCCGCGTCACTGTGGCCAACCTGTTGCGCCTGATTGCGCTGCCGGAAGTCATCAAGACCATGTTGTCCCACGGCGACCTGGAAATGGGTCATGCCCGTGCATTGCTCGGTCTGCCGGACAATCAGCAGGTGGAAGGGGCGCGACATGTTGTCGCACGCGGTCTCACCGTGCGCCAAACCGAGGCACTGGTTCGTCAGTGGTTGAGTGGCAAACCGGAGCCGGTCGAACCGTCCAAACCCGACCCGGATATCGCTCGCCTCGAGCAACGTCTGGCCGAGCGCCTAGGCTCTGCGGTGCAGATCCGCCACGGCAAGAAGGGAAAGGGTCAGTTGGTGATCGGTTACAACTCCCTCGACGAGCTTCAAGGTGTGCTCGCACACATCCGCTGAAACAATTCCTCTTGTAGCGCGCAGTCGGAAATCACTACCTGACAGTTGAATAGGGGCAGAACCGCCCCTATACTCTGCGCGCATTTTGTCGGCACAAATTATGCCAAGTTATTGAATTTCGGCAGCCGACCATTGGAGAGCAATAGTGATGGAAACCCGCAAGCCAAACCGCCTGCCGTTCCATCGCCTGGCGGTTTTTCCGGTGTTGATGGCTCAATTTGTCATTTTGCTCATTGCCGCTTTGGCGCTCTGGCAATGGCACGGAGTCGTTGCCGGATACTCGGGACTTTGCGGAGGCCTGATAGCCTTGCTGCCCAATGTTTATTTCGCTCACAAGGCATTTCGGTTTTCCGGCGCCCGAGCAGCCCAGTCCATCGTCCGGTCTTTCTATGCCGGCGAGGCAGGCAAACTGATTTTGACGGCAGTGCTGTTTGCACTGGTGTTTGCAGGTGTGAAGCCACTGGCGCCGATCGCTGTATTCGGCGCCTTCGTGCTGACTCAGTCGGTCAGCTGGTTCGCTCCCCTGCTGATGAGAACAAGACTTTCGAGACCTTAGGGCGTTTGAGGCAACCATGGCAGAAACAACCGCTTCGGGCTATATCCAGCACCACTTGCAGAACCTGACCTTCGGTCAGCTACCCAACGGCGGCTGGGGCTTTGCCCACACCGCAGCAGAGGCCAAGGAAATGGGCTTCTGGGCTTTCCACGTCGATACCCTCGGCTGGTCGGTCGCGCTGGGTCTGATCTTCGTTCTTCTTTTCCGCATGGCGGCCAAGAAGGCGACTTCCGGTCAGCCGGGTGCATTGCAGAACTTCGTTGAAGTCCTGGTCGAATTCGTCGATGGCAGCGTGAAAGACAGCTTCCATGGCCGTAGCCCGGTGATCGCACCGCTGGCACTGACCATCTTCGTCTGGGTGTTCCTGATGAACGCCGTCGACCTGGTACCGGTCGACTGGATTCCTCAGCTGGCCATCCTGATCTCCGGCGACCACCACATCCCGTTCCGCGCCGTGTCGACCACCGACCCGAACGCGACCCTGGGCATGGCGTTCTCGGTTTTCGCACTGATCATTTTCTATAGCATCAAGGTCAAGGGCCTCGGCGGCTTCATCGGCGAGCTGACCCTGCACCCGTTCGGCAGCAAGAACATCTTCGTTCAGGCCCTGCTGATCCCGGTGAACTTCCTGCTGGAATTCGTGACCCTGATCGCCAAACCGATCTCTCTGGCTCTGCGTCTGTTCGGCAACATGTATGCCGGCGAGCTGGTGTTCATCCTGATCGCTGTGATGTTCGGCAGCGGCCTGCTCTGGCTGAGCGGCCTGGGTGTTGTCCTGCAGTGGGCGTGGGCTGTGTTCCACATCCTGATCATCACCCTGCAGGCGTTCATCTTCATGATGCTGACCATCGTCTACCTGTCGATGGCGCACGAAGAAAACCATTAAGACCAGTCTCGACTAGTCTGATGTCCTTCCCGGTCAAACGGGAAGGGGCTCCTCACGGGGCACCATGAAACGATTTGTTTTACCGCTTTAATCTAAAAAACCTAAACCATACGACGTAAAAGTCGGGAGGAAAGATGGAAACTGTAGTTGGTCTAACCGCTATCGCTGTTGCACTGTTGATCGGCCTGGGCGCACTGGGTACCGCAATTGGTTTCGGCCTGCTGGGCGGCAAGTTCCTGGAAGGCGCAGCGCGTCAGCCAGAAATGGTTCCAATGCTGCAAGTTAAAATGTTCATCGTTGCCGGTCTGCTCGACGCCGTAACCATGATCGGTGTTGGTATCGCTCTGTTCTTCACCTTTGCGAACCCGTTCGTTGGTCAGATCGCTGGCTAATCATTCGGATCTCCGAGTGATTTGGTGTGATGGACAACGTAACTGCGAGGTGTTGGCGTGAACATTAATGCGACCCTGATTGGCCAGTCCGTTGCGTTCCTGATTTTTGTACTGTTCTGCATGAAGTTCGTATGGCCTCCGGTCATCGCAGCTCTGCACGAACGTCAAAAGAAGATCGCTGATGGTCTGGACGCTGCCAGCCGTGCAGCTCGCGACCTGGAGTTGGCCCAAGAAAAAGCGGGTCAGCAACTGCGCGAAGCGAAAGCTCAGGCAGCTGAAATCATCGAGCAAGCCAAGAAACGCGGTAACCAGATTGTCGAAGAGGCCGTTGAAAAGGCCCGCATCGACGCTGACCGTGTGAAGGTTCAGGCTCAAGCCGAGATCGAACAGGAACTGAACAGCGTCAAAGACAAGCTGCGCGCCCAAGTGGGCTTGCTGGCTGTCGGCGGCGCCGAGAAGATCCTGGGTGCCACAATCGATCAAAACGCGCACGCAGAGCTGGTTAACCAACTGGCTGCTGAAATCTAAGCGAGGGCGATCATGGCAGAACTGACCACGTTGGCCCGACCTTACGCTAAGGCGGCCTTCGAGCACGCTCAGGCCCACCAGCAACTGGCCAATTGGTCAGCCATGCTCGGCCTGGCAGCAGCGGTGTCGCAAGACGACACCATGCAGCGCGTGCTCAAGGCCCCGCGACTGACGAGCGCAGAAAAGGCCGCCACGTTCATTGACGTGTGCGGCGACAAGTTTGATGCCAAGGCACAGAACTTCATCAATGTCGTTGCCGAAAACGACCGTCTCCCGCTTCTGCCGGAGATCGCCGCTCTGTTTGACCTGTACAAGGCCGAGCAAGAGAAATCGGTAGACGTTGAAGTGACCAGTGCTTTTGCATTGAACCAAGAACAGCAAGACAAACTCGCCAAGGTTCTCAGTGCACGACTCAACCGGGAAGTGCGCCTGCAAGTCGAGGAAGACAGCTCCCTTATCGGGGGGGTGGTCATCCGCGCCGGCGACCTGGTTATCGATGGCTCGATTCGCGGCAAAATCGCGAAACTTGCCGAAGCATTGAAATCTTGAGTTTGAAGGGGCAGCAGAGCAATGCAGCAACTCAATCCTTCCGAAATAAGTGAAATTATCAAGGGCCGCATCGAAAAGCTCGATGTGACCTCCCAAGCCCGTAACGAAGGCACTGTCGTCAGCGTATCTGACGGTATCGTGCGGATTCACGGTCTGGCCGACGTCATGTACGGCGAGATGATCGAGTTTCCGGGCGGCGTCTACGGTATGGCCCTCAACCTGGAGCAAGACTCCGTAGGTGCCGTTGTACTGGGCGCATACACCAGTCTGGCTGAAGGCATGAGCGCCAAGTGCACCGGCCGCATCCTCGAAGTTCCGGTTGGTAAGGAACTGCTGGGTCGCGTTGTCGACGCACTGGGTAACCCTGTTGACGGCAAAGGTCCACTGGGCAACACCGAGACCGACGCGGTCGAGAAAGTTGCTCCGGGCGTGATCTGGCGTAAGTCGGTAGACCAGCCTGTACAGACTGGCTACAAGGCTGTCGATGCCATGATCCCTGTCGGCCGTGGCCAGCGTGAGCTGATCATCGGTGACCGTCAGATCGGTAAAACCGCTCTGGCGATCGACGCGATCATCAACCAGAAAGACAGCGGCATTTTCTGCGTCTACGTGGCAATCGGTCAGAAGCAATCGACCATCGCCAACGTGGTTCGCAAGCTGGAAGAAAACGGTGCACTGGCTAACACCATCATCGTTGCAGCGAGCGCTTCGGAATCTGCAGCACTGCAATTCCTGGCTCCGTACTCCGGTTGCACCATGGGTGAATTCTTCCGCGACCGCGGTGAAGACGCGCTGATCGTTTATGACGATCTGTCCAAGCAAGCAGTGGCTTACCGCCAGATTTCCCTGCTGCTGCGCCGTCCACCAGGCCGTGAAGCTTACCCAGGCGACGTGTTCTATCTCCACTCCCGTCTGCTGGAGCGCGCATCCCGCGTTTCGGAAGAGTACGTAGAGAAGTTCACCAACGGCGCAGTGACCGGCAAAACCGGTTCCCTGACCGCACTGCCGATCATCGAAACCCAGGCTGGCGACGTTTCCGCGTTCGTTCCGACCAACGTGATTTCCATCACCGACGGTCAGATCTTCCTGGAATCGGCCATGTTCAACTCGGGCATCCGCCCTGCAGTGAACGCCGGTGTTTCGGTATCCCGTGTGGGTGGTGCCGCTCAGACCAAGATCATCAAGAAGCTGTCCGGTGGTATCCGTACCGCTCTGGCTCAGTACCGTGAACTGGCGGCATTCGCCCAGTTCGCTTCTGACCTGGACGAAGCGACCCGCAAGCAACTTGAGCATGGTCAGCGCGTTACCGAGCTGATGAAGCAGAAGCAATACGCACCGATGTCGATCGCTGACATGGCGCTGTCGCTGTATGCCGCTGAGCGTGGGTTCCTGACTGACATTGAAATCGCCAAGATCGGCAGCTTCGAACAAGCGCTGATTGCTTTCTTCAACCGCGATCACGCCGACTTGATGGCGAAGATCAACGTTAAAGGTGACTTCAATGACGAAATCGACGCTGGCCTGAAGGCTGGTATCGAGAAGTTCAAGGCCACCCAAACCTGGTAAGCCGCAGCGGGAGCCGCAAGGCTCCCGCTTGCTAACCTGATAGGTGTTACATGGCAGGCGCAAAAGAGATTCGCAGTAAGATTGCGAGCATCAAAAGCACGCAAAAAATTACCAGCGCCATGGAAAAAGTGGCGGTCAGCAAAATGCGCAAGGCACAAATGCGCATGGCTGCTAGCCGTCCTTATGCGGAGCGTATCCGCCAGGTAATTGGGCATCTGGCCAACGCCAACCCGGAATACCGCCACCCGTTCATGATCGATCGCGAAGTAAAGCGCGTCGGTTATGTCGTCGTGAGCAGTGACCGTGGTCTGTGCGGCGGCTTGAACACCAACCTGTTCAAGGCCCTGGTCAAGGACATGGCGGTAAACCGCGAAAACGGCGTCGAGATCGATCTGTGTGTCGTTGGTAGCAAGGGTGCGGCCTTTTTCCGCAACTTCGGCGGTAACGTCGTTGCAGCTATCAGCCACCTGGGTGAAGAGCCGTCGATCAATGATCTGATCGGCAGCGTCAAGGTGATGCTGGATGCCTACCTGGACGGCCGTATTGACCGCCTGTCCGTGGTATCCAACAAGTTCATCAACACCATGACGCAACAGCCTACCGTGGAGCAGTTGATTCCACTGGTGGCGACCCCGGATCAGGAACTCAAGCACCACTGGGACTACCTCTACGAACCAGACGCCAAAGAGCTGCTTGACGGCTTGATGGTGCGTTACGTGGAGTCGCAGGTGTACCAGGCGGTGGTCGAGAACAACGCGGCTGAACAGGCTGCGCGGATGATCGCGATGAAGAACGCTACCGACAACGCCGGTGATTTGATCAGCGATTTGCAGCTGATCTACAACAAGGCGCGTCAGGCTGCGATCACCCAAGAGATCTCGGAAATCGTCGGCGGCGCTGCCGCGGTTTAACGGTTCAAATATTCAGAGGATCCAGCTATGAGTAGCGGACGTATCGTTCAAATCATCGGCGCCGTTATCGACGTGGAATTTCCACGCGACAGCGTACCGAGCATCTACGACGCCTTGAAGGTTCAAGGCGCCGAAACCACTCTGGAAGTTCAGCAGCAGCTGGGCGACGGCGTGGTTCGTACCATTGCGATGGGCTCCACCGAAGGCTTGAAGCGCGGTCTGGACGTCAACAACACTGGCGCAGCCATCTCCGTACCGGTCGGTAAAGCGACTCTGGGCCGGATCATGGACGTACTGGGCAACCCGATCGACGAAGCTGGCCCGATCGGCGAAGAAGAGCGCTGGGGTATCCACCGCGCCGCTCCTTCCTTCGCTGAACAGGCCGGTGGCAACGAGCTGCTGGAAACAGGCATCAAGGTTATCGACCTGGTTTGCCCGTTCGCCAAGGGCGGTAAAGTCGGTCTGTTCGGTGGTGCCGGTGTAGGCAAGACCGTAAACATGATGGAACTGATCCGTAACATCGCCATCGAGCACAGCGGTTATTCCGTGTTCGCCGGTGTGGGTGAGCGTACTCGTGAGGGTAACGACTTCTACCACGAGATGAAGGACTCCAACGTTCTCGACAAGGTAGCCCTGGTCTACGGTCAGATGAACGAGCCACCGGGAAACCGTCTGCGCGTAGCGCTGACCGGTCTGACCATGGCCGAGAAGTTCCGTGACGAAGGTAACGACGTTCTGCTGTTCGTCGACAACATCTATCGTTACACCCTGGCCGGTACCGAAGTATCCGCACTGCTGGGCCGTATGCCTTCGGCAGTAGGTTACCAGCCGACCCTGGCAGAAGAGATGGGCGTGCTGCAAGAGCGCATCACTTCGACCAAGCAAGGTTCGATTACTTCGATCCAGGCCGTATACGTACCAGCGGACGACTTGACTGACCCGTCGCCAGCGACCACGTTTGCTCACCTGGACGCCACCGTCGTTCTGTCCCGTGACATCGCTTCCCTGGGTATCTACCCGGCGGTAGACCCACTGGACTCGACTTCGCGTCAGCTGGACCCGAACGTGATCGGTAACGATCACTACGAGACCGCTCGTGGTGTTCAGTACGTGCTGCAGCGTTACAAAGAGCTGAAGGACATCATCGCGATCCTGGGTATGGACGAGCTGTCGGAAGCCGACAAGCAGTTGGTAAACCGTGCTCGTAAGATCCAGCGCTTCTTGTCGCAGCCGTTCTTCGTGGCTGAAGTCTTCACCGGTGCTTCGGGTAAATACGTTTCCCTGAAAGACACCATTGCTGGCTTCAAAGGCATCCTCAACGGTGACTACGACCACCTGCCAGAACAAGCGTTCTACATGGTCGGCGGCATCGAAGAAGCGATCGAGAAAGCCAAGAAACTGTAATCCAGGCGCCCGGCAACGGGCGCTAATTTAGGTTGAGGCAATCAGATGGCTATGACAGTCCATTGCGACATCGTCAGCGCGGAAGGAGAAATCTTTTCCGGCCTGGTCGAGATGGTGATTGCGCACGGTGCTCTGGGTGATCTTGGTATCGCTCTGGGCCACGCGCCGCTGATCACTAATCTGAAGCCAGGTCCGATCCGCCTGATCAAGCAAGGCGGGGAAGCCGAGGTGTTCTACATCTCCGGTGGTTTCCTCGAGGTTCAGCCGAACATGGTCAAGGTGCTTGCCGATACCGTGCAACGTGCCGCCGACCTGGATGAAGCTCAGGCTCAAGCAGCTCTCAAGGCTGCCGAAGCTGCTCTGCATGAGAAGAGCGCAGATTTCGACTACGGAGCTGCATCCGCACGTCTGGCCGAGGCTGCAGCTCAGCTGCGCACCGTCCAGCAGATCCGCAAGAAGTTTGGCGGTTAACCCGTCAGCCACTTGTTGTGCGATTGATAAAAAAGGGTAGCCTCGGCTACCCTTTTTTCTTTTCAGAATTCCCGAAACCCCGGTCGCAGTTGCTGACCACCCAGGATTGGTAGCCAGTCATGTCTCTTGAAATCGTTATCCTCGCGGCCGGTCAAGGCACCCGCATGCGTTCCGCGCTGCCAAAAGTGCTGCACCCGATTGCCGGCGACTCCATGCTCGGTCATGTTATCCACAGCGCCCGTCAACTTGATCCACAGCGCATCCATGTCGTCATCGGCCATGGTGCGGATGTAGTACGCGAACGTCTGGCCGCAGACGACCTGAACTTCGTGTTGCAGGACAAGCAGCTGGGCACCGGCCACGCCACGGCCCAGGCTGTTCCGTTCATTACGGCCGATACCGTACTGATTCTCTACGGTGACGTGCCGTTGATCGAGGTCGAGACCTTGCAGCGTCTGCTCAAGCACGTTGTACCGGGGCAAATGGGTCTGCTCACCGTCGAACTGGACGACCCCACGGGTTATGGCCGCATCGTGCGCGACGCCGACGGCAAGGTGGCCGCCATCGTTGAGCACAAAGACGCCAGCGAAGCACAACGGGCGATCACCGAAGGCAATACCGGCATCCTGGCTGTGCCGGCCAACCGCCTGGCGGACTGGATGAGTCGCCTGTCGAACAACAACGCGCAGGGCGAGTATTACTTGACCGACGTGATCGAGATGGCAGTCAACGACGGCCTGACTGTCGCCACCGAACAACCGCACGACCCGATGGAAGTGCAGGGCGCCAACGATCGCAAACAGCTCTCCGAGCTGGAGCGTCATTATCAGTTGCGCGCCGGTCGTCGCCTGATGGCTCAGGGTGTCACTCTTCGCGATCCGGCCCGGTTTGATGTACGTGGCGAAGTGACCGTCGGTCGCGACGTGCTGATCGATATCAACGTGATTCTCGAAGGCAAGGTCGTCATTGAGGACGACGTGGTCATCGGCCCGAACTGCGTGATCAAGGACAGCACCCTGCGCAAAGGCGTGGTGATCAAGGCCAACAGTCATATTGAAGGCGCAGTGTTGGGTGAAGGCAGCGATGCCGGCCCGTTTGCCCGTCTGCGTCCGGGCACTGTGCTTGAGGCCCGCGCCCATGTGGGTAACTTCGTCGAACTGAAAAATGCCCGCTTGGGCGAGGGCGCCAAGGCCGGACACCTGACATACCTTGGTGACGCCGAGATCGGTGCGCGCACCAATATCGGCGCCGGCACCATCACCTGCAACTACGATGGCGCCAACAAGTGGAAAACCGTGTTGGGCGAAGATGTGTTCATCGGCTCCAACAACTCGCTGGTCGCACCTGTGGATATCTCCGCCGGCGCAACCACTGCGGCCGGTTCGACCATTACCCAGAATGTGGATAACGCGCAGTTGGCGGTTGGTCGGGCACGGCAGAAGAACATCGATGGCTGGAAGCGGCCTGAGAAGATCAAGAAGAGCTGAGTTATCCACAATGCTCGATGTATGAAAAAGACCGCCGCCGGCGGTCTTTTTTATTGGGCACGTCTTGACGATTTGCAGCTGATAGGTTTTGATTGCTTCCGTTATCTTTCGAATCGAAACTTAGTAGCCCATGTCGAAACGCAATACACCTCAGCGTCGTCACAACATTCTGGCTTTGCTTAATGAGCAGGGCGAAGTGAGTGTGGACGAACTGGCCAAGCGCTTCGAAACTTCGGAAGTTACGATTCGCAAGGATCTCGCCGCCCTGGAAAGTCATGGCCTGTTGCTGCGCCGTTACGGGGGAGCGATCACCATGCCTCAAGAGTTGGTGGCAGACGTCAGTCAGAACGTTTCCAAATACAAACAGGCGATTGCCCGCGCCGCGGTTACACGCATCCGCGAGCACGCCCGCATCATCATCGACAGTGGCAGCACCACCGCCGCCATGATTCCCGAGCTTGGCCAGCAGCCAGGCCTGGTGGTGATGACCAATTCCCTGCACGTGGCCAACGCCCTGAGCGAGCTCGAACACGAGCCGGTACTGCTGATGACCGGCGGTACGTGGGATCCCCACTCGGAATCCTTTCAGGGCCAGGTCGCCGAGCAGGTACTACGCTCTTACGACTTCGATCAGTTGTTTATTGGTGCCGATGGCATCGACCTGGTGCGCGGCACCACCACTTTCAATGAGCTGCTCGGCCTGAGCCGGGTGATGGCGGAAGTGGCGCGGGAAGTGATCGTGATGGTCGAGGCCGACAAGATCGGCCGCAAGATTCCCAACCTGGAGCTGCCATGGAGCAGCGTCCATACCCTAATTACCGATGATCGCCTGCCCCTTGAGGCACGCGCTCAGATTCAGGCTCGCGGTATCAACTTGATTTGCGCGACTGTCAGTCAGGAGAAATAAGCATGTGTGGAATTGTCGGCGCGGTAGCTGAACGTAACATCACCGCCATTCTGGTCGAAGGCCTCAAGCGCCTCGAATACCGGGGTTATGACAGCGCCGGTGTGGCGGTGTACACCAATGACGGCACTCTGGAACGCACCCGTCGTGTGGGCAAGGTCAGCGAACTCGACGCGGCGCTCGCCGAACATCCGCTGGTAGGCCGTCTCGGCATTGCCCACACCCGTTGGGCCACTCACGGTGCGCCGAGCGAGCGCAATGCCCACCCGCATTTCTCCGGTGACGTTGCCGTCGTGCACAACGGCATCATCGAAAACCATGAAGCGCTGCGTGAACAACTCAAGGCGCTGGGCTACGTGTTCACCTCGGACACCGACACCGAAGTCATCGCCCACCTGCTGACTGAAAAGCTCAAAAATCTGCCGGACCTGACCGACGCCCTGAAGGCCGCGGTCAAGGAACTGCATGGCGCCTACGGTCTGGCGGTTATCCACGCACAGCAGCCGGATCGACTGGTCGCAGCCCGCAGCGGCAGCCCGCTGGTGATCGGTCTGGGCCTGGGCGAGAACTTCCTCGCTTCCGACCAACTGGCCCTGCGTCAGGTCACCGACCGTTTCATGTACCTGGAAGAGGGCGATATCGCCGAAATCCAGCGTGACAAGGTGCAGATCTGGGACGTGAGCGGCAAAGCCGTCGAGCGCCAGACCGTCCAGTACACCGATGGCGCCGAAGCCGCCGACAAAGGCGAGTTCCGTCACTACATGCTCAAGGAAATCCACGAGCAGCCATCCGTGGTGCAGCGCACCCTGGAAGGTCGATTGAGTTCGGATCAGGTGCTGGTGCAGGCGTTTGGCCCGCAAGCGGCCGAACTGTTCGCCAAAGTGCGCAACGTGCAGATCGTGGCGTGTGGCACCAGCTATCACGCCGGCATGGTTGCCCGTTACTGGCTCGAAGAGCTGGCCGGCATTCCGTGCCAAGTCGAAGTCGCCAGCGAGTTCCGCTACCGCAAGGTGGTGGTGCAGCCGGACACTCTGTTCGTCACCATCTCCCAGTCCGGCGAAACCGCCGACACCCTGGCTGCCCTGCGCAACGCCAAGGAGCTGGGTTTCCTGGGAAGCCTGGCGATCTGCAACGTCGGCATCAGTTCGCTGGTACGCGAATCCGACCTGACCCTGCTGACCCAGGCCGGTCGTGAAATCGGCGTGGCGTCGACCAAAGCCTTCACTACGCAACTGGTCGGTCTGCTGCTACTGACTCTGTCTCTGGGCCAGGTACGCGGCACTCTGGCCGATGGCGTTGAAGCCACGCTGGTCGAAGAGCTGCGTCGTCTGCCAACCCGTCTGGGCGAAGCGCTGGCCATGGACAGCACTGTGGAAAAAATCGCAGAGTTGTTCGCCGAGAAGAACCACACGCTGTTCCTGGGCCGTGGCGCGCAATTCCCGGTGGCGATGGAAGGGGCCTTGAAGCTCAAGGAAATCTCGTACATCCACGCCGAAGCCTACCCGGCCGGCGAACTGAAACACGGCCCGCTCGCGCTTGTGGATAACGACATGCCGGTGGTCACTGTTGCACCGAACAACGAACTGCTGGAGAAGCTCAAGTCCAACCTGCAGGAAGTCCGCGCCCGCGGTGGCGAACTGATCGTGTTCGCCGACGAAAAAGCCGGGATGACCAATGGCGAAGGCACTCACGTGGTGCAGATGCCACACATCCACGACATCCTGTCGCCGATCCTCTACACCATTCCGCTGCAATTGCTGTCGTACTACGTTGCTGTGCTCAAGGGCACGGACGTGGATCAGCCGCGCAACCTGGCGAAGTCGGTGACGGTGGAATAAGTTATCCACAGTTGAATCACCCCCATAAAATCGCAGCTTCGGCTGCGATTTTTTTATCCGGATCGAGGGCACCATGGATCGCTTCCAGGAAATGCAAGTCTTCGCCATCGTTGCCCAGGAGCAGGGCTTCTCCGCTGCCGCGCGGCGCCTGGGTTTGTCGGCAGCCAGCGTGACCCGGGCGGTGGCGGGGCTGGAGCAGCGAATTGGTACGCAGTTGTTGATCCGTACCACCCGCAGCGTGCATTTGAGCGAAGCGGGTCTGCGTTATCTGGAAGACTGTCGGAGAATTCTCGCCGAGGTGCAGGAAGCGGAGGATTCCGCTGCCGGCAGTCATACCCAGCCCCGTGGGCAGTTGACGGTGACGGCGCCAGTTTTATTCGGAGAACAGTTCGTCACGCCGGTAATGGCGCGTTATCTGACGCAATACCCGGACGTTTCCATCAATGCCCTGTTGCTCGACCGGGTGGTGAACATGGTCGAGGAGGGCGTCGACGTCGCGGTGCGCATCGGCGAGTTGCCGGACAGCAATCAGCATGCGATCCGGGTCGGTGAGGTGCGGCGGGTGATTTGTGGTTCGCCGGAATACTTTTCGGTCCATGGCCGGCCGACCCATCCGCAGACCTTGGCCGGGGCGCCGGTGGTGGCGACGTCGGCCATCGGCCAGCAGCGCAGTTGGCCATTCATGGAAAACGGTGAGCTCATTGGCGTAAAACCGGAGCCGCGTCTGGTGGTTACCGCCAATCAAGCTGCGATCACAGCGGCGTCGTTGGGTCTGGGGTTGACCCGGGTGCTGTCTTATCAGGTGGCCGGCAAGGTGGCTTCCGGCGAACTGGAAATCGTCCTCGCCGAGTTTGAACTGCCTGCGCTGCCGATCCATGTGGTGTATCAGGGCGGGCGCAAGGCGCCGGCGCGGATACGCAGTTTTGTCGACTTCATCGTGCAGGCGCTGCGCGAGCATCCGGCGCTGAAAAACGCTGCGTTATTTCATCCAGAGAAATAATGGATTGCATTTGCTGGTGATTCTGTTGTTTTCGCGATCAGGGGAAGATGGCTCCCACGGCCACCGTCCATCCTGAACGGCGCCATCATCCAGCGGAGTCGACCATGCAAGCGATCAAACTCTACAACTTCCCGCGTTCCGGCCACGCCCATCGCGTCGAACTGATGTTGTCACTGTTGCAACTGCCGACCGAGCTGATCTTCGTCGATCTGGCCAAGGGCGAACATAAACAGGCGGCATATCTGGCCATCAACAGCTTCGGCCAAGTTCCGGCCATTGATGACAATGGTGTGGTGCTCGCGGACTCCAACGCGATTCTTGTCTACCTGGCACAGAAATACGGCAATGGCCGCTGGCTGCCAAGTGATCCGGTCGGCGCCGCGCACGTGCAGCGCTGGTTGTCGGCCGCCGCCGGGCCGATTGCTTTCGGGCCCGCTGCCGCACGCTTGATCACGGTGTTCGGGGCGAAGTTCAACGCCGAGGAGGTCATCACCCGTGCGCACAATTTTCTCAAGGTGATGGATGCGGAACTGGGCAAAACCCCGTACCTGACCGGCACTGAGCCGACCATTGCCGATGTCTCGGCCTACAGTTACATCGCCCATGCGCCGGAAGGCAATGTGTCGCTGGACGACTACGCTAACGTTCGCGCCTGGCTTTCGCGGATTGAGGCGCTGCCCGGTTTTGTCGGCATGCCACGCACCGTTGCCGGCCTGCAAACCACCGTCTGACATTCAATCTGCGCCGACGGCGCAGGGGAGAGACCGTGATGGAACGTTCACCGTGGCACGCTGGCGAGCAACAGTTGCAGGCCCATGTCGGCGTTGCCGAGCGCATGGAGGAATTCGGTCGTAAGGTGATTCGCACCTGGATGCCGGATCAACACCGCCAGTTCTATCAGCAATTGCCATTCATGCTGTACGGCGCGGTGGATGCCGAAGGTCGCCCCTGGGCCAGTGTGCTGGAGGGGGAGCCGGGCTTTGCTCACTCTCCCGAGCCGACGCAACTGCAGTTCGCCGGTCTGCCGGCTGCCGATGATCCGGCACAGCTAGAGGCCGGCGCCGCGATCGGCCTGCTCGGTATCGAGCTGCACACCCGTCGGCGAAATCGGCTCAATGGTCACATCAGCAGCCTTGGGGCGGATGGTTTTGCGCTGACGGTGGATCAGTCCTTCGGCAACTGTCCGCAGTACATACAGCTGCGCCAGTTCCAACGGGTCCCCCTGACGGATCCGCAGACCCGCAAAGCCGAACACCGTGATAGTCTCGATGACGCCGCGATTGCGCTGATCGAAAGCGCCGACACTTTCTTCGTCGCCAGTTACGTCGATGTCGACGGTGAGCGTTCGGTGGATGTCTCCCACCGCGGCGGCCAGCCTGGTTTCGTACGGATCGAAGGCAATCGCCTGACGATCCCGGATTTTGCCGGCAACCTGCATTTCAACACCCTCGGCAATCTGTTGCTCAATCCCTTGGCCGGGTTGCTGTTCATCGACTTTTCCACAGGCGACGTATTGCAGCTCAGCGGTCGCACCGAGGTGATTCTCGAGGCACCACAGATCGAAGCCTTTCAGGGCGCCGAACGGTTGTGGACCTTCGAGGTGGAGAAACTGGTTCGACGTCCGGCGGCATTGGCTCTGCGCTGGCGCTTCGACGGCATGTCGCCCACCAGCCTGCTGACCGGCAACTGGGCCCAGGCCGATGCACGGTTGCAGGCCAAGGCATTGGGTGACAGCTGGCGTCCATTGCGAGTGGCAAGGATCGAAATGGAAAGCCGCCACATTCGCTCGATTTACCTGGAACCGAACGATGGCGCGGGTCTGCCGGTGTTTTTGGCGGGCCAGCATCTGCCGCTTCGGTTCAACCTCGACGGTGAGGTGCACATCCGTACTTACAGCCTGTCGGGCGCGCCGTCGGATGATTTCTTCCGGATCAGCGTGAAACGCGAAGGGCGGGTATCGACCCACCTTCACGAAAAGATTCGCGTCGGCGACGTGCTGGAGGCGCGATTGCCCCAGGGGCATTTCACTGTAGCGGCGCTGGAACGCCGTCCATTGGTGCTGCTGGCTGCGGGCGTCGGCATCACGCCATTGCTTTCGATGCTGCGTGAGGTGGTGTATCAGGGCCTGCGGACGCGGCGGATTCGTCCGACCCTGTTTGTTCAAAGCTCCCGCAGCCTCGCCGACCAGCCGTTCCGCGCAGAGGTGGATCGGTTGCTGGAGGACGCCGGTGATGCCGTGAAAGTGTTGCGAGTGCTAAGTCAGCCGGAAGACGATCTGGTCGAAGGAAAAGACTTCGACCTGCGTGGCCGTATCGATGGCGATCTGTTGCGCAATCTGCTGACCGACGAGGACTTCGATCAGGTCGACTTCGTGCTCTGCGGTCCCGGCGGTTTTACCCAGGGCATCTATGACACTCTGCGTGAACTGGATGTGCGGGACGGGCAGATCCATGCCGAAACCTTCGGCCCTTCGACCCTCAAGCGCCAACCCGATCCGGATGCGATCGTGATCGAGCAATTGCCCGCCGCGACCACATCGGTACCGGTGGTGTTCGAGCGTTCGGCCAAGGAAGCACGTTGGCAGCCCGACGGCGGCAGTTTGCTGGAGCTGGCGGAAAGCCGTGGATTGCGTCCGGAGTTCAGTTGCCGCGGTGGTTCGTGCGGCACCTGCAAGACACGGCTGATCAGCGGCGCGGTGAATTATCCACAGCCTCCGGCTGAAGTGCCGGAGGAGGGGCAGGTGCTGATTTGCTGCGCGGTGCCGGCGCAGAGTGCTCAGCCGCTGGTGCTGGATCTGTAAGGGATCAGGCGTAGGACAACGCCTTTTCCTCCAGCAGCTCCTGATACAACTCGGTCCACTTGCGGCCCATTTCGTCGGCTGTGAATAACTGCCGATAGCGGGCCTCTGCCTTGAGGCCCATTTCGGCGGCGCGGGCCGGGTTTTCCCACAGGGTGCGCATCGCTTCGCGAAACGCCTGGGGATGACTCGGTGGCACCACCAGCCCGGTTTCGTTGTGGATATTGATGTAGCTGGTGCCGGTGCCGATCTCGCTGGAAATCATCGGTTTGCCGTACATCGCGCCTTCGAGCAGAGAAATGCCGAACGCTTCCGAGCGCAGGTGCGACGGGAAGACGATGGCGTAGCTCAGTTGCAGCAGGGCGACCTTGTCTTCATCGCTCAGACGGCCGAGGAAATGAATGTTTTTCAGGCCAAGCGCGGCGGCCTGGGCGTGCAGCTCCTGCTCCAGCGGGCCCGCGCCGACGATCACCACCGGGTAGTCAACGTCCTTCAAGGCATCAAGCAGGATGTGCAGGCCTTTGTAATAGCGCATCACCCCGACAAACAGGAAAAACTTATCCCCAAGCTGCTGGCGCCAGCGGTTCATGCGCTCGACATCGGCCTGTGGATAACCTGCCTTGTTCAAGCCATAAGGGATGACGCGGGTCTTGTCCTGGAATTGCTGCAACACATCGCTGGTGTGCAGATAGTTAGGCGAGGCCGCGACAATCCGGTCGGCGCTGGCGAGGAAGCGGTTCATCAGCGGGCGATAGAGTTTGAGCAGGTGCTTCTGGCGAATGATGTCCGAGTGGTACGTCACCACCGTCGGTTTGTTCACGCCGCTGGCGAAGTGCACCAGATCCATGAACGGCCACGGGAAGTGGTAGTTGATCACGTCGGCTTCGGCGGCCAGTTCGCGAAACTGCTTGAACACGCTCCAGGAAAAACCGGTGGAGGCGAACTGGATATCCAGTTTTGCCCGATGCACTTCGTGCTGGCCGAGACGCACCACAGCAGGCTCTGGATTGGCGCTAAGGGTCAGCACCTGGCCGTCGATGCCGTGTTGGGCGCCGCTCTCGCAGAGTTGAAAGATCACTTGTTCGATACCGCCGACCGAGTCAGGCAGGTACGTCTTGAAAAAATGCAGAACCCGCATTCAACCTCCCATGGCCTGGAGGTAGGCGCCGGCCGTGGCCTGCGCGCAACGCTTCCAGGAAAAAAGCCGTGCCTGCTGCAATCCGGCTTTCCGGCATGCCTGCCAGTGCGCTTGATCTTCGATCAGTCGGCTCATCGCATCACGCAAGCCGTCTGCATCGTCAGCTTCAATATAGTTGCCGGCGTCTCCCGCCACTTCCGGCATGGCCGAGGAGTGGGTGAGCACCACCGGCGTGCCGCTGGCCATCGCTTCCAGCACCGGCAGGCCGAAACCTTCATACAGCGACGGAAAAATCAGCGCCCGGGCGCCGGACAGCAATTGCGCGACTTGCTCATCGGGCAAGTAGCCGAGCAGGCACACGTGCCCGCAAGCCAGCGCCTGCTGCAATTCATCACTGAACTGGTCGCGCTGCCAGCCGGCCATGCCGACGATCAACAGCGGAAAACGCTGGCGTACCAGATCCGGCAACAGCGCGTGGGCGCGCAGAGCCAGGTTCAGGTTCTTGCGTGGCTCCAGAGTGCCGACGCAGAGGAAATACTCCCGGAACTCGACCGCATGGGCCTTGAGCACCGTATCGATGTCTTCCGGCTCGCGCGGATGGAAACGCTCGGCAACACCCAGCGGCGCGACCACGAAACGCTCGGCAGGCAGTCCGAAATATTCCCGTGCCTCGTCAGCGATGGCTTGCGAGTCTGTCAGGATGATCCGTGCCCGGCGTACGCCGTCGGCGAGTCGTCGCTCGATTTCCCGCAGCCGTGCCGGCGGCTGGGTCTCGGGGAAATGCAGGTGCGTCAGATCGTGCAGGGTGATCACGGTCGGGCCATCGAAGGCCAGCGGCCACAGGCTCGGTTCGTGATACAGATCGACCGGGTGCGCCGGGCCCTGATCGAAGCGTTTCTGCTCCAGCCAGCGGCGGGCCTGATAGGCGCCGGGGATCTGCCGCAGCAATGGCGTCAGACGCGAATAACCGGGCATCGCTGCTTCCGGCAGCTGCGAACTCCAGCCCCAGCCATGGAAGAGCGCCACGTCGATATCGGTGTCCGCGTGCAAGGCATTTACCAGCTCGGCGACGTAATGGCCGATGCCGGTGCGCGGTGCCTGGAGAATCCGGGCGTTAAGGGCTATGCGCATGTTGCCTCGCTGGCACCTGAGGCGCCTCCAGCACATGGCGTGCGGTACGCTCGGCCAGTTGCGCGCTGGCTTCGCGCCAACCGTTCCACTGCCAGTCGCTGACATCGCGGGCGGCGGGGAATCGACCGCTGCGTTCAAAGGACTGCACCAGATCGGCGAGGCTTTGCGGGGCCTGCAGATCGAAATAGGCCATGAACTCACCGCCGATCTCGCGAAACACCGGGATGTCGCTGCCCATCGCCGGCAGCCCGCGCTGCATGGCTTCCACCAGCGGCAGGCCGAATCCTTCGACGAACGACGGAAACACCAGCGCGCTGGCATGGGCGTAGGCGTGTTCGAGGCTGGTGTCGCTCAGGTCGTTGAACATGAACAGGCGCCGGTTCAGCTCGGGATGATGGCGGATCCGGGCGAGCAGCGTGTCGCACTTCCAGCCAATGCGTCCGGCGATGCACAACCGGGCTTTCGAGCCGTTCGCCCAGGCATGATCAAAGGCATCCAGCAGATAGTCATGGTTCTTGCGCGGCTCGATGGTGCTGACCATCAGGAACACTGGCTCCGGCGTTGCGAACAGCCGTTCCAGACGCGGTTCGACGGCAGCTTCAACGCTCTGCAGATCCAGCTCGGAACCGAGGTGAAAATAGTCGAACCAGCGTTTGCCGGTCTGTTCCGATCCGAGGCGACGTTGCAGTTCTGCACGCACCTGATCGCGCACGGTGGCGGAAATCGCCATGAAACCGTCGGCGTTGTGGGCGATCCAGTCGAACCACTCGCTGTACACCTCGACCAGCCGCGTGTCGTAAAACTGCGGGTGGGACAGGGGAATCAGGTCGTAGATCACCGCGACGATGCCCAGACCTTCATGTTTGAGGCGTTCGGCGTGCAGAAAAAAGTCCGAATGCCAGGACGAGTCCAGCAACACCAGATGATCGCCGGGCTGGTGTTGCAGCGGCTCACAGCGTCGATCCAGTTGATAGCGATTGATCTGCTCGACCAACCGCAGTGGTATCCCGAATACACCGAACGACGTGAGGCGATAGCCGACGTACAACAAACGTCGTGTCAGCTTTGTTCGGCAGCGTGTGTCCAGCCGCTGATGCACTTGCCAGAAGCGGTGGGCAAGCCGTTCCAGGCGTTCGCCAAGCGTGGCGATGGTATTGAACAGCGGTGAGTCCAGCGGCGCCAGACGCGTCACACGGTAGAGCCTGCCCTTGAGCAGGATCACCGGCACGCATTCGACCCCTTCGGCGCTCGGCGGCAGCTGTTTGATGACGTTGCGCACCACCCGCTGAATCCCCGAATTGACCTTCGGGTGTTTGAACACGTGGGTGCATTCGACCAGCAGCCGGGTCATGGCGCGCGCTCAGTCAGCGCAGCGGCGGTATGGCGGGTTATCGAGGCCTTGGCGTCGAGCCACGAGCAGCCGACAAAATTTTCCTGCCGGCCGTTGATCACATGAAACACCAGGCCATAGTCGCGCCACTCGAAGTTCCGATCCATATGAGAGTCCAGTCGCGACAGGCTCAGCGATACCGAGTAATTGCCCTTGCCCAGACCCATCACGAAGGCAAAGCGATAGGTGAAACGTTCTCCGGCGTGCAGATCCGTCAGGGCCTTGTCGAGGCGATGGGTATTGATGCCATACATCATCTGGCCCAGGCGGTCCTTGATGAGAAAGCCGAGCACCATTCGTTCGATGTCGCTGCGCACCTCAACCTGTACTTCCAATACCACCGGCTGACCGACCTCTGCAGCCTCGATGGAGCGCTCCTGTTCATCCAGCAGGCGCACCCCGAGGATGACGGCCTCACCGGTGCCGGACACAGTCCGCACCTCGCCGCCGGCGAGCATTTCCTGACGCACGATCTGGCCTTCGCGTTCGGCCATCAGGGCGTTGTAGTAATCGAGCACCACTTCCGGCTTGTCGTACATGGCCATCTGGCCGTCCTTGAGCAGGATCGCCGAGTCGCAGATCGACTGGATCGCCGAGCGGTCGTGGGACACGATCAGCAGTGTCGTGCCCGCCTTGCGGAAGCTGCGGATGCGGTCGAAACTCTTGTGCTGAAAGTAGGCGTCACCCACCGACAGCGCCTCGTCGACGATCAGGATATCCGGTCGCCGTGCGGTGGCGACGCTGAAGGCCAGGCGCATCTGCATGCCGCTGGAGTAGGTGCGGACCGGATGGTCGATGGCCTCGCCGATTTCGGCGAAATGTTCGATCTCGGGCATCATCGCTTCGATTTCGTCGACCTGCAGACCCAGCAGTTGCCCGGCCATGATTGCGTTCTGGCGGCCGGTAAAGTCCGGGTGAAAGCCCATGCCCAATTCCAGCAATGCGGCGACGCGACCTTCAATTTCAATCTTGCCGCACGTGGGTTGAGTGGTGCCGGTGATCATCTTCAGCAAGGTGCTTTTACCCGCACCGTTGGCGCCGACGATGCCCACCGCCTCGCCGGAAGCGATTTCGAAAGCGACATCCTGCAGCACCCAGTGCTGGTGGTGGCGCAGGGGCGAAAACGGGATCAGCCATTCCGCCAGGCGACTCCAGCGATTGGGATACTGCTTATAGGCCTTGCCCAGGCCGGTGACGCGAATATGTCCCATCAGAGTTCATCCACCATTTCACCGACACGCCTGCGAAACAGCCGCAGGCCGATCAGGCACATCACCAGCGCGGTGATGAACACCGGCAGCAGCGAACTCCAGACGGGCCACTGCCCATACAGGAACAGGTTCTGATAGCTGCCGATCAGGTTGGTCAACGGGTTGAGTTGCAGCAGCCGCTGAACCCACTCCGGCAGGATGCTCATCGGGTACACGATCGGCGTCAGCCAGAACCAGAACTGCAGGCAGATGGCGAAGAGCTGACCGACATCGCGAAAGAACACATTCAATACGCCGAGGATCATGCCCAGCCCGGCGCAGAACATCATTTGCAGCGCGATCAGGGGGATCAGCGCCAGCAGCGCCATGCCCGGCCAGCGCCCGGTGATCAGCAGAAAGCCGAGGAACAGGCCGATGATGATGGCGAAGTTGATTGCCGCGTTGCAGAGCACAATCACCGGCAGGCAGATTCTGGGGAAGCTGATTTTCTTCAGCAGGTTGGCGTTGTCCAGAAACATGGTCTGGCTGCGCAGGGTGATTTCAGAGAACAGCCCCCAGGCCAGCAGACCGGCGCAGAGGTAGACGCTGTAGGCCATGCTGTCATCCACGCCCGGCAGGCGTGCGCGCATGATGTGGGAAAAGATCACGGTGTAGACGATGATCATCGACAGCGGGTTGAACACGGGCCACAAGGCACCGAGCAGTGAATTGCGATAGCGCGATTGAAACTCTCGCTGCACGCTGCCGAGAATGAAGCCTCGATAGTCATGCAGCGAGCGATACAGGGAAAGCAGCATTTAAACCGTCCTGCCGTACTGGTCTTCGAAGCGGACGATGTCGTCCTCTCCCAGGTATTCGCCACTTTGCACTTCGATGATCACCAGGTCGATCACGCCGGGGTTCTCCAGACGGTGCTTGTGACCGGCGGCGATGAACGTCGATTCGTTCTTCGCCACCAGGGTCGTGCCGCTGCCGTTGTTGGTGACCTTGGCCATGCCTTCGACCACCACCCAGTGTTCGTTGCGGTGATGGTGCATCTGCAACGACAGCTTGCCGCCGGGTTTGACCACGATGCGCTTGATCTTGAAGCGCGGGCCTTCCTCGAGCACGGTGTAGGTGCCCCACGGACGGCTGACCGTACGATGCAGGCGATAGGCTTCGTGGGATTTGTCCTTGAGCTGCTTGGCCACGCGCCGCACATCCTGAGCACGGTCGGCGTGGGCCACCAGCACGGCGTCGGCGGTGTCGATGATGATCAGGTCTTCCACACCGACGGCGGCCACCAGCCGGCCTTCGCTTTGAACGAAGTTGTTGCGGCTGTCGATGAAAATCGCTTCGCCGCTGGCGCGGTTATTGTCAGCGTCGGCCGGCACCAGCGCGGCGACCGCGCCCCACGAACCGATGTCGCTCCAGTCGAAACCGGCGGGCACCACCACGACCTTTTCCGAGCGCTCCATCAGCGCGTAGTCGATGGAGATGTCGGTGATCTCGGCGAACAGCTGGGGCGACAGTTCCTGTTGCAGGCAGCCGACGGTTTCCACCGGTTCGCTGGCGGCCATGCAGGCGCGAGTCTGTTCCAGCAACTCGGGGGCGTGCAGCGCCAGCTCGGCGATCAGGGTCGCGGTGGTGAAACAGAACATCCCCGAGTTCCACAGGAAGTTGCCGCTCTCCAGATAATGGGTCGCGGTTTGCAGATCGGGCTTTTCCACGAAGCGCTGCACTTTGGCTGCGCCGTTTGCGTCCAGTGGCGCGCCGGTTTCGATGTAGCCGAATCCGGTTTCCGGGGCGGTCGGCACCACACCGAAGGTCACCAGATAACCGTCTTTTGCTAGATTGACCGCATGTTCGACCGCGCTCTTGAGCGCGTCTTCGTTGACGATCAGATGGTCGGCAGGCATCACCACCATGATCGCTGCATCACCGTGCAGGGCTTGCAGCGACAGCGCTGCCGCCGCGATGGCCGGCGCGGTGTTGCGCCCGGCGGGTTCGAGCAGAAAATGCCCGCGATGGCGTGAAAGGCGCGCGGCCTGATAGTGATCCTTGCTCTGGAAGTAGTACTCGCGGTTGGTCACCGTGACGATGTCGCCCCAGCCGTCCAGCAGCGCGGCGGCGCGCCGGTAGGTCTTGCCCAGCAGCGACTGGCCGTCGGGCAGGGTCATGAACGGCTTCGGGTGGCCCTCGCGGGACACCGGCCACAAACGGGTGCCGGCACCGCCGGACAGAATCACGGGGATCAGCATGGCCTACTCCTTGGCGACGCGTTTCATGTCTGCATCCATCATCATGCGGATCAGGGTGTCGAGGTCGGTCTTGGGTTTCCAGCCGAGCACGCGCTGGGCCTTGGCCGGGTTGCCGAGCAGCACTTCGACTTCGGCCGGGCGGAAGAACGCCGGGTCGATCTTCACGTAGTCGCGGTAGTTCAGGCCAACGTGATCGAAGGCGATTCGGCACATCTCGCGCACGGTGGTGGTAACGCCGGTGGCGACCACGAAATCGTCAGGCTTGTCCTGTTGCAGCATCAGCCACATGGCCTCGACGTAGTCACCGGCGAAACCCCAGTCGCGCTTGGCGTCGATGTTGCCCAGGGCCAGCTCCTGCTGTTTGCCCTGCTTGATCCGCGCCGCAGCGTCGGTGACCTTGCGGGTGACGAACTCGATACCGCGCAGGGGCGATTCATGGTTGAACAGGATGCCGCTGCTGGCGTGCAGGTTGAAGCTTTCGCGGTAGTTGACGGTGATCCAGTGGCCATAGAGCTTGGCCACGCCGTAAGGGCTGCGCGGATAGAACGGCGTGTTTTCGTCCTGTTGCTCGGCCTGGATCAGGCCAAACATTTCGCTGGTGGACGCCTGATAGAAACGCGTGTGCGGGCTGAACTGACGGATCGCTTCGAGCAAGTGAGTCACGCCCAGGCCGTCGACGATGCCGGTGGTTACCGGTTGGTCCCAGGAGGCGGCAACGAAGCTCTGGGCCGCCAGGTTATACACCTCGTCCGGCGCCGACTTGATCACCGCGCGCTGCACCGAGCAGGCGTCGGCCATGTCGCCGTCCAGGTAAACGATGTCGGCTTCAACGCCCATCTCGCGCAGACGCCAGCGCGAGTCGCTGCTGCGCCGTGCCACGAGGCCGTGAACCTTGTAACCCTTGTCGAGCAACAGTCTGGCCAGATACGCGCCATCCTGGCCGGTGATCCCTGTGATCAATGCACTTTTTGTCATTCTTGTCGTACTCGCGTCTCCCAGTCGGACAGGATCGCCCGCAGGGATTGTTGTGTAGTGATTTGCGGCGTCCATCCTGTGATCCGGGCCAGCCGTCGGTGGCTGCCGCAGACGCGACGCTGATCCGCGCGGCGCATACGTGCCGGATCCTGAACCAGTTGCAGCTTGACCTGGGCCAGGTCGCCCATCTGTTCGATGAGGCTGCGGATGCTTTGCTCATGGCCTGAGCAAATGTTGTACACCTGCCCCGGCGTGCCTTTTTCCAGCAGCGCGAAATAGGCCGAGACCACATCGCCGACGTCGAGGAAATCGCGGGTGACATCAATGTCACCGACTTCCAGTTGCGGCGCCTGCAGGCCTTGCTTGATACGGTTGATCTGCCGCGCGGCGCTGGCGATGACAAAACTGTCTTTCTGCCCGGTGCCGATGTGGTTGAACGGACGCGCGACCAGTACCGGCCAACCTTCGCTCAGCCCCCATTGCAGGCTGAGGAACTCCGCCGACAGCTTGCTGACTGCATAGGGATTGCGCGGGCAGGGTGGTTGTTGTTCGGTGATCGGCAGCGCGGGTTCTTCGACCTGGCCATAGACGTCGCCCGAGCTGACATACAGGAACGTGCCCTTGAAGCCGCGGGCCTTGAGGGCCTGCAACAGGTTCAGAGTGCCGAGCAGGTTGATGTCGAGAGTACGTGCCGGGTCGCGGAAAGCTTCGGGGACGAAGGTTTGTCCAGCCAGGTGAATGATCGCATCGGGCAGCTGCGGCCACAGATCGATAAGGCTGTCCGGTTTTGTCAGGTCGTAGGCCGAGGCGGCAGGCAGAAGCTGCCACGACGCGTCTTCCCCTTGCAGACGTGACTGGATGTGTTGTCCTACGAACCCACTGAGGCCCGTGATGAACAGACTTTTTTTCAAACAGCGACCCCTTGGTCTTTAACTTTCACCTCTTCCCACAGGCTTTAAGGGAATGTCTGTCAGACCCCTGGTAAAACCGGGCAGAACGGCAGGTGAAGTCATTGTTGTAGTTGTTTGACTGCCAATCTGTGCCAATTGCGCAGCAATTTCAACCGGCCAAACCGTGACCGGTCAGTTCTCGTCAGCGTAGTCGCGTTTTTCTCGTCGGGCGGTTCCCGAACCTTCAACGGATGTGTTTAGAATGCCCCTCGTCACGGTTCCCCGAACGCTGCCGGAGTGGGTGTGCAACCGGGTGAATCTGACCACTAAAACAAGAACGAAGACATGTCCCGGAACACTGGACGAGCATCGGCCCTGCCGACTCGATCCAATGGCCAGGCCGTCATAGCGTGAAGTTGCCGGGATGGCGGTTTCACCGTGGGATGCCATGAATTTCATTCTCTACTCGGACGTCAACGACCGCTCCATCAGCCAGAGTCTCGGGCGTCCCGAATACAGCTATTACTTCGTGCTCAAGGCCTATCGCCCGGTGCTTGAAAGCCTCGGGCAGGTGCATGTGGTGTCCACCACCGCCGAGGTCGATCCGCTCTATCGACGGCTGCTTGCTGCCGGCGAGTCCAGCGTGTTTCTGTCTTTTACTCCGCCGCAAAATACCCCGAGCGATCTTGAATGCCCGACGATCTGCGTGATCGCATGGGAGTTCGATTCGATCCCGGACGAGTCGTGGGACGATGATCCGCGCCACGACTGGACGCAAATGCTCGCACGACAGGGACGGGTCATCACGCTGTCGAGCCACACCGCCCGCGCGATTCGCCGCGCCATGGGCGAGGACTTTCCGGTACTCGTGCTGCCGACGCCCTTGTGGGAAAACTTCGCCGCCATTCGTGAGCAGCACGTCAGTGCGCCGATCAATCCAGGCGCGACCCTGGCGATCAAGGGCTGCATTTTCGACAGCCGCACGCTGGGACTGTCTGCCGACGATTTGCTGCCCAAACCGCTGACCGCCGAACAACTGGCTGAAATCGAGGCACTGCGCCCGCCACCGCTGACGGTCAAACGACGCCTGGTCATTGCCCGTCACTATCTGCGTCTGTGGAGGCTGGGCGCGGGTGAAGAACGGGTGAAATTCCTGCACCACTGGTACTGGGAGGGTGTGCAGGATCTGCTGTCGGACAGCGCACACGCCTGGCTTGAAAAACGTTTCCCGGCCATCGCCGCTCCGCATGCGGTGGCGGTGGTCGAGCCACCCCCGCTGGATTTGCCGGACACCTCCTCAGTGGTCGAGACCGCGGTGGAAGGCGTGATCTACGTCACCGTGTTCAACCCCAAAGACGGCCGCAAGAACTGGCACCACCTGATCACCGCGTTCTGCTGGGCCTTTCGCGAAACGCCTGACGCGACGCTGGTGCTGAAGATTACCCAGAATGATCTGGCGTCCTACTACAGCGAACTGATGACCCTGCTCGCGCAACTGACACCGTTCGCCTGCCGGGTGCTGGTGATGCACGGTTACCTGGACGACGCGCAATACGCGCGGCTTTACCAGGCCGCCAGTTTTTACGTCAACGCCTCACGCTGCGAAGGCCTGTGCCTGCCGCTGATGGAGTTCATGTCCAGCGGCAAACCGGTGATCGCCCCGGACCATACGGCCATGGAAGACTACATCGACGATACGGTGGCCTTCGTCGTCCGGTCCAGCGAAGAGCTGACGATCTGGCCTCAGGACACCCGGATAATTTATCGCACGCTGCGCTATCGGCCGGACTGGGCTTCGCTCAAAAGCGCCTATGAGAACAGCTACCGGATGGCCAGGGCGCAGCCGCAGGAGTACGCGCGCATGTCTGCCGCCGCTGTCGAACGCATGCGCGACTATTGCGCGTTCGCCCCGGTGCAACGGCGCATGGCGGACTTTTTCGGCCTCGAGCCACTGGCCGCCGATGCCGCCCCTGTGACGGACAACGCCTCATGCTGATCATCATTCATTCGGAAACCAACCAGCACACCATCGCGCAAAACCTCGGCCGTTCGGAGTACAGCTACTACTTCGTACTCAAGGAGTACCGGCCGGTGCTCGAACGCCTTGGGCGTGTGGTGGAAGTCGTTGATCCGGCGCGCGAAGTCGATGCGTTGTATCTGGAATGCCTGGCCCGTGGCGAGCCCTGCGTGTTTCTGTCGTTCTCGCCGCCGCACCGCACGCCGATCCACCTCGCGTGCCCGACACTGCCGGTATTCGCCTGGGAATTCAGCACCATCCCCAACGAACCCTTCGACAACGAGCCGCGCAACGACTGGCGCACGGTGCTCCGGGCCTGCGGTGCGGCGATCACCCATTCCGGTTACACGGTCAATGCCGTGCGCGAGGCCATGGGCGCCGATTACCCGATTGTCGCGGTCCCGGCGCCTGTATGGGATCGCTTCGCAGCCCGAGGCGCGCAGCTTCAGGGTCAGTCTCCGACCGGACCGGTGCGACTGACGATCAAGGGACTGATCGCCGACAGTCGCCAGCTCGACCTCGACGCCTTCGGCCCGGAACATTTGCGCCGTGGTGAGGGCATCGATTTCCAGGCACCGGTGTGCGAGCAAGAGTTGTTGCTGGACGGGGTCGTCTACACGTCGGTGTTCAATCCCGGTGACGGCCGCAAGAACTGGGAAGACATGCTGAGCGCATTCTGCGTGACGTTTCGCGACATCGAAGACGCGACGCTGGTACTCAAGCTCACGCACCACGATGCCGAAGAAGCGCTCAGCGACATTCTTCATCACCTGTATAAGAACCAGTCCTATCGCTGTCGCATCGTGCTGATTTATGGCTACCTCGCGGACGCGGACTACGAGCGTCTGGTACAGGCCACGCGTTACGTGGTGAATACTTCTTACGGTGAGGGCCAGTGCCTGCCGTTGATGGAATTCATGTCCTGCGGCAAGCCGGCCGTGGCGCCGCGGACCACGGCGATGATCGATTACCTGAGTGCCGAGAACGCATTCCTGGTCGAGTCCTCCGATGAACTTACCGCCTGGCCTCACGATCCGCGCAGGGCTTTCCGTACCCTGCGCTACATGACCAACTGGGCGTCGGTCTGCGTGGCCTACCGCGACAGCTACGAAGTGGCGAAACACGATCCGCAGCGTTACGCACACATGGCGGCCCGGGCCGTCAGCAGTCTGCAGGGTTTCTGCAGTCAGGCAGTGGCAGAGCAGCGGTTGCAGGTTTTTCTCGCGCAACTGTTCGAGCATCAGGCATCCGCGGGCACCGAGGTGCCCCAGGCATGAGTGACAAACGAATCCTGGACATCGAAGTGCTGCGGGCGATCGCGGTGCTCGGTGTGCTGTTTCATCATTTGCAGGGCAGCCTGTTCACCGACCCGGTACCCCTGCTGGAAAAAATCCACGCCTGGGCGCAGCCGTGGTGGGGCGTCGATCTGTTTTTCGCGATCTCCGGATTCGTCATAGCCCGCAGCCTGATCCCGGCGTTGCGAGGTTGCACGACCCGTCAGGAATACTGGGAGCAGACGCGCAACTTCTGGTTGCGCCGGGTCTTTCGTCTGCTGCCGTCGGCGTGGCTGTGGCTGGCGCTGATGTTGCTGGCGTGCCTGTTTCTCAATCGCTCCGGAGCGTTCGGTACGCTGCACGCCAACCTGCAGGCGACGCTGGCGGGCGTGTTGCAGTACGCTAACTTCCGTTTTGCCGACAGTTTCTTTCATTACGAGTACGGCAGCAGTTTCGTGTATTGGAGCCTGGCGCTGGAGGAGCAGTTCTATCTGCTGTTCCCGCTGCTGATTCTGGTGTGCCGCAAGCATCTGGTCTGGGCGCTGCTGGCACTGGTTGCGGTGCAATTGTTCACCCTGCGCACGCCGATACTGATGGTCATCCGTACCGATGCGCTGGCCCTGGGTGTGTTGCTGGCGATGTGGAGCATGCAGCCGGGCTATCGCCGGTGGGAGCCGACTTTCCTGCACCGCCCGTGGGCCGGAGTGGGTGCGCTGATCGTGCTGGCGCTGCTGCTGAGCTACATGGCCACCGACCGTTTCACCTTTGTTTCTTACCGCATCGGCTCGATTGCCGTGCTCGGTGCGCTGCTGGTGTGGATCGCTTCGTACAACCGCGATTACCTGCTGCCTGCCGGCAGGCTGCAACAGTTGATGGCATGGGTCGGCAGCCGTTCCTACGGGATCTACCTCATCCACATTCCGGCTTACCAACTGGTGCGTGAGCTGATCTTCCGCTTGCAGGAGGCGGGAATGTCCAGCCCTGCCGGTCACCCGATCATCACGCTGTTGCTGGCGTTCGGTCTGATCGTGCTGCTCAGCGAGCTCAATTACCGTCTCATCGAAATGCCGATGCGCAATCGAGGCGCTGCCCTGGTGCGGCGCCTCGGTACATCGCGAATCGCCGTCCCATCCTCTGGAGCCACCTCATGCTGAGCCTTTTGAAGAAACTCACGGCGTCGACGCCTGCACCGATGCCCGAGCAGCCAGCTGCCGGGAAGGTCGATTCGTACATGCTCGGCCTGCACGACGCGATGCTCAGCGGCTGGTTCAACCAGGAAACCGGTGAGCTGTTCAAAGGCTTCCCGGTGACCGCCGATGACACCTTGCTGGACGTTGGCTGCGGCGACGGTGGCAACGTGCATTTCTGCGGCATGCGCGGGGCGAAGATCATCATTGCCGACATCGACGGCGCCAAGGTCGAGGCGACCCGCCAGCGCCTGAGCGATACCCCGGCGCGTGGGGTCGAATGCCATGTCACCGACTGCAATCCGCTGCCGATCGCCGATGGCACCGCCACTCGTGTGGTGTCCACCGAAGTCATCGAGCACGTCGACGACCCGGCGCAGTTCCTTGCCGAGCTGGTGCGCGTCGGTCAGTCGGGCGCGCTGTACCTGTTGAGCGTGCCGCATCCGAGCTCCGAAGACCTGCAGAAAGATATCGCCGCGCCGGAGTATTTCCAGAAGCCCAACCACATTCGCATCATCAGTGAAGAGCAGTTCAAGGCGATGGTCAGCGAGGCGGGACTCGAGATCATCAGCCATAGCCAGTACGGCTTTTACTGGTCGATGTGGATGTTGCTGTTCTGGGAGGCCAAGGTCGATTTCAGCAACCCGGATCACCCGTTGCTAAACCATTGGGCCGAGACCTGGCAAGCGGTGCTCGACTCACCGCGCGGCGCGCAGATCAAGCAGGCGCTGGATGCGGTGGTGGCCAAGAGTCAGGTAATCATTGCCCGCAAGCCCTGAACGCTTTTGTGTAACCTTGCAGCTTGATGTCTCAGGGATCTGCAAGGTATGCGCTTTATCATCGGGTGGTTGGCCCTGGTGGCTGTGTTGTTGCTGTGTGCTTGTGAACGACAGGACGCGGTGCCGCTCGATCAGCAGCTTTACGTCTGGCAACGGCAATGGACGCCAGCCCATGAACGTGCCTTGAACGACAGTCGCAACGACTTTTCGACGTTGCGGGTATTGGCGTTGCAGGCTTTCCCGAATGACGGCTGGAGTCTCGCACGCGTCGATTTCGCGCTGCTGAAACACGATGCGCGGCCGTTGATTGCGGTGATTCGCCTCGACGGCCAGCTCAAGGCGCTCGATACGCAAGCGGTCACGGCGCAAATCCTTCAAGTGCTCGCTGACTGGCAAGGCCAGGGGCTGAACCTGAGCGGCGTCGAGATCGATCATGACGCCGGCAATGCCCGACTGCCTGCTTACACTGAATTTCTCACTCAGTTGCGCGGCGCATTGCCGGCCAATCTGCCCCTGAGCATCACCGCGTTGCCCGCCTGGCTCGACAGCCCGCAATTGCCGGCGCTGCTGGCGACCGTCGACAGCAGCGTGTTGCAGGTGCATGCCGTCAGCGATCCGCGTCGCGGTCTGTTCGATCCCGAGCTGGCCCAGCGCTGGGCCAAGGCCTGGGGGCGGGTGACCGACAAACCGTTTTATCTGGCACTGCCGGCCTATGGCGTGGCGTTGTTGGCGGCTGCCGACGGCGCCCCGGTGGTGGAAAGCGAAGTGCCGCTCGAGCGCGGTGGCGAGCGACGCGAATTGCTCGCCGATCCGCAACAACTGGGCCGGCTGGCCAATGAGTTACGCGAGGATCGCCCGGCGCATCTGGCCGGTCTGATCTGGTTTCGGCTGCCGTTGGCCAACGACCGCAGAGCCTGGAGCCTGAGCACGTTGCGTGCGGTCGCCCGAGGCGATGCATTGAGCAGCCAGCTCGGACTGACGTTCACCGAACAGAACGGCCTGCAAGACATCGCCCTGCGTAACGTCGGTAACCTCGACAGCGCCTGGCCCGCCCGCATCACCATCAAGGCCCGGGGCTGCGAAGGTGCCGATGCGCTCGCCGGTTATGCGTTGCAACAGACGGCGGATCTGCTTACCTTCACCCGCCTGCGCGACGGCCGATTGCCGGCGAACGGGCAGCGTGCGATCGGTTGGGCACGCTGCGCAAATATTGATCAAGGAGGTTCGCATGTTGACCCGTAACTGGCCGCGCCATCTGCTTTGCCTGAGCCTCAGCCTGCCGCTGGGCTCGGCGCTGGCCTGCGGCCCGGATTTCCCGATGCGTCTGCTCGACGATCGCGGGCAATCGCTGGCGGAGCTGCCGGAGGGCAACTTCAGGTTCGAGATCAGTCGCCTCGGCAAAACCATCGCCGGGCTGAAGAACGTCACCGCCGCCACCCACAATCCGGATGACATCTACGCCGAGGCTCCAGAACCCGCCGAGGTGCGCGACAAGGCCGAGCAGATCGGCCTGACGCCTGATCAGCAAGCGCTGGTCAAACAACTGCGCGGCCTGACCGATGCGCATCAGGTCGACGTGCAGGGCGCGAGCCTGCCGGCGGAACTGCGTCTGTATGTGGCGGGCGCGGTGGCGTTCGGCGCCGGTGACCATCAACTGGCGGTCGAGTATTTCCGTCAGTTGCTGGCGCTGCCGGCCGATCAGCGGGCGTTACGCAGCACCTGGGCTGCCTATTCTCTGGGCCGGGCGTACTTTGCCATGAGCAGCGAATCGGGCGATGCGCTTGAAGCCTGGGAAAACGCTATCGACGCGTTCCGCCAGACGCGGCAACTGAGCATCGACGGCTTCAGCGATCCGCTGGAACTGGGCGTGGCCAGCCTTGGCGAAGAGGCGCGGGCGTTGCGCATGGCGGGTGACTGGAACAACGCCATCAAGCTGTATGCCGCGCAAAACCTGCACGGCTCGAACGTCGGGTATACCTCGCTAAAGCAGTTGATGAACGAACTGGCCGAGGAGCCCGAAGATCGGTTGGCGAAATTGCTGCGCCGCGAAGCGGTGCAGCAACTGGTGACCGCCTCGCTGATCAGCCGGATCGGCTGGTCGTTCGGTGATGAGCCGCCGAACGAGAAGAAGCTGGTCAAGGCCCTGCAAGCGAGCACCCGCGGCAGCCTCGATAACGCTGATCGTCTGGCGGCGATGAATTATCAACAGGGCGATTACGCCAGCGCCAAGGCGTTCCTCGAACACGCTGGCGACAGCGGCCTGGCGTGGTGGCTGCGGGCGAAACTGGCGGTGCGCGATGGCGACAGGAACGCGGCGGCTGCGGCTTATGCGAAAGCCGCGCAAGCGTTCCCGCAGGACGAATCCTGGGGCGAGCGGCGCACTGCCGACTGGAATCTCGAAAGCGTGCAGCCCAAATGCCGGGTCGAGGGTGAAAGCGCCATTCTGGCGCTGCAACGTGGCGAGTACCTGCAGGCCTTCGATCAGTTGTATCGCAGCCAGCACATTTACTGGTTCGACGCCGCGACCGTGGCCGAGCGCGTGCTGACGGTCGAGGAGTTGAAAAACTATGTCGATACCAACGTCCCGGCGCCGCCTGCGTTGAGCCAGCAGGATCGCGACAATTACGTGCCGCTGCCGGTGGCCGCCAGTCTGCGTAATCTGCTGGGGCGGCGTTTGTTGCGTGAGGGGCACTACGAAGAAGCGGTTGGCTATTTCGACAGCGCGGATCTGCAGAACAAGGCGCGGCTCTATGGTGAGCAACGCCTCAAAGCCGATTCGGCATGGTGGCCGACCAAACGTGCCAGCGCACTGTTCAATGCTGCGTGGACAGCCCGTGAGTGGGGCATGGACATACTGGGCTACGAAATGGCCCCGGATTACGCGACCTTTGGTGGCAACTTCAGTCTGGAAAACGCCGAGCTGAAAGTCGGACCGCTGGTGAGCGAGGCCGAAGTCCAACGTCAGAAGGCCAGTGAAGCGCAGCCGGATGAGCGCTATCACTATCGGTTTGTTGCCACGGCGCTGGCCAGCCGTGCGGCGGATAATCTGCCGCACACCAGTCAGGCGTTTGCCGCTGTGTTGTGCTCGGCGGCCGGTTTCAATAGCAGCCTGCAAGAGCAAAGCGCGCTGTATCAGCGATATGTGAAAGAAGGTCCGTACATGGGCTGGGGTGGCTATTTCGGCCAGCAATGCCCTTATCCGGATTTCGCCAGCGCCGACAAACGCTACGTCACCCAGGTTGTCGATGCTGTACGGGGAGTGTTGCGACCCTACAAGCGTGCAGTACAGATCGGCACCATTGTCGGGTTAACCGTGATTGTGCTGGTGATCATTACCCGCCGTCAGCGCAAGTCTCGCAAAGCCTAAGCCTGCTGGACGAACGTCAGGCGCACCGCAAAGCCGATCAACAGGCTGCCGAACAGCCACTGTTGCACCCGTTGGGCCGTCGGGCTGTGTTTCAGCCAGCGGCCCAGCGCGGCGCCGGTCAGGGCGTAGGCGCTGTCGAACAGCAGGCCGGCGCCCACCAGCATCGCGCCGAGCAGCGCAAACTGCGTCAGCACCGGTGCGCCATTTGCCACGATGAACTGCGGCAGCAACACCGAGCAGAACAGCAACGCTTTCGGGTTGAGCAGGTTGGTCAACAGGCCGCGACGGATGGCGGCGTAGCACTGCGCATGACTGTCCGTGATGGTGCCGGCGTTCAGATCCGGCAGCAGCGTGGTGCGCAGGCACTGAATGCCGATCCACAGCAAGTACGCCGCCCCGGCGATCCGCACGGCATCGAACGTCCACGGCGCCGCCTTGAACAGCGCCGCCAGCCCCAACGCCGCGAGCGCTACATGACAGCCTCGGGCGATGGCCAGACCCACCGCCGTGGCCAGCGCTGCACCGCGCCCCTGGCGAGCGCCGGTCTGCAGCAGCAGGATCATGTCCGGGCCGGGCAACAGAAAGACCACTGCCAGCGCCAGGAAAAACAGCCAGAGACTCGCCATGTCGCACCCCTTTCGTTGTCGATTCGGTCGCCTCAGTCTAGGGCCGAAAGGCAGGGCAGGTGGTTGCGTAGTCAGCTTCTAAAGGCCGCTGAATTGGCATAATCTGCGCTCTTTCACCGCCTAAACCATCAGGATCTGCCAACCATGAAACTGGATGCCTTTGATCGCAAGATTCTCGCCGCGCTGCAAAGGGACGGGCGCTTGAGCAATGTGCAGTTGGCCGACGAGATCGGTCTGTCGGCATCGCCGTGTCTGCGCCGGGTGCGGATGCTCGAAGAGGCTGGGGTGATTCGCGGTTATCAGGCCAATCTGGATCGCGATGAAGTGGGGTTGGGTCTGACGGTGTTTGTCGGGGTCAAGGTCGAGCGGCACAACGACGAACAAGCCGAGGCGTTCCACCGGGCGGTGACGGCGTTGCCGGAGGTGATTTCAGCGTTTCTGGTGTCCGGGGAGTCGGACTTTCTGCTGCAAGTGGTGGTGCCGGATCTACGCGCCTATGACCGCTTTCTCACCGGTTGCCTGTTGAAGCTGCCGGGGGTAAGCGACATCCGCAGCAATTTTGCGATTCACACGGTGAAGACGCCCGGCGCGCTGCCGCTGGGGCATCTGCCGTCCTGATACTTCCCGCATTGCGCGGGAAGTATTCGCACAGTGCTTACATCTGCGTCGCCATCCCCTCGACATTCATTGCTGCCTGACGAAGCGCTTCGGAGCGGGTTGGATGCGGGTGACAGGTCAGCGCGATGTCCTCGGCCGAGGCGCTGAACTCCATGGCCACGCAGAATTCGCCGATCATTTCGCTGACGCTCGGGCCGACCAGGTGCACACCGAGGACTTCGTCGGTGCGCTCGTCAGCGATGACTTTGGCAAAACCTTCGGTCTCGTGATTGATCTTCGCCCGGCTGTTGGCGGTGAACGGGAATTTGCCGACCTTGTACGCCCGGCCTTCGGCTTTCAGCTGCTCTTCGGTCTTGCCGACGCTGGCCAGCTCTGGCCGGGTGTAGATCACGTTGGGAATCAGGTCGTAATTGACCTCGCCGGCCTTGCCGACGATCTGTTCGATGCAGGCCATGGCTTCGTCTTCGGCCTTGTGCGCGAGCATCGGCCCGGACGTGACGTCGCCGATCACCCACACGCCGGGCGCCTCGGTGCGATGCTGTTTGTTGGCGAGCATGCCGCGTTTGTCGGTGCTCAGGCCGACGTTTTCCAGGCCCAGGCCTTGGGTGTACGGACGACGTCCGATGGCCACCAGTACGTAATCGGCTTCAAGGATTTCTGCGCTGCCGCCAGCGGCGGGTTCGACGCTGAGCTGTACGCCAGTGGCCGAAGAAGTGGCACTGGTCACTTTCGAGCTCAGCTTGAAGCTGATGCCCTGTTTGCTCAGCGAACGTTGCAGAGTCTTACCGGCTTCGCCGTCGACGCCGGGGCAGATGCGATCGAGGTATTCCACCACGGTCACCTGCGCGCCGAGCCGGCGCCAGACCGAGCCGAGTTCGAGACCGATCACGCCCGCACCGATCACAACAAGATGCTTGGGTACTTCGCTCAAGGACAGCGCACCGGTCGAGTCGAGGATGCGCTTATTGTCTATTTCCACGCCGGGCAGGGGAGTGGGCTCGGAGCCGGTGGCGATGACGATGTCCTTGGCAGTCAGTTCGATCCGGCTGCCCTGATCGCCGGTCACGCTGACTTTTCCAGGGCCGTCGATGTGGCCCCAGCCCTTGATCCAGTCGACCTTGTTTTTGCGAAACAGAAACTCGATGCCTTTGGTCAGGCCGCTCACGCTTTCATCTTTCTGCTTCATCATTTGCGCAAGGTTGAGCGTGGGTTTGACCTCGATGCCCAGATTGGCGAACTCCGCGCCCAACGCCGCTTCGTACAGCTCGGACGCATGCAAAAGCGCCTTGGACGGCATGCAGCCGACGTTCAGGCAGGTGCCACCCAGCGTGGCGCGGCCTTCGACACACGCGGCCTTGAGACCCAGTTGGCCGGCGCGGATCGCTGCGTTATAACCGCCGGGGCCACCGCCCAGAATCACCACGTCATAGTTGCTCATGCTCTTGCTCCTGGCTGAAGGATGCGGATCAGTAAAAGTAGTTCGTGCTAAAAATTACGAACGTAATATGAGCGTTTCCCGACATTTCGGTCAAGGCTTCAGGCAAGCGACAGGTTGCGCATCTTTGAATGATGCAAATGAGTACAAATATTTCACGACTTTCGTTATATCGTAACGATATGTGCAGTGAGCCAAGGGTTTTGGGGGATATGCAAGTCGATCTGGATGAAGGCACGCCGGTCACCGGGTTGCCGCGCTTTCAGCAAGCGGCAGCGCAAGGCCGGCGCTTGCGTCGCCTGGCGATCGGTCTGGCTGCGTTGGCCGGTGCAGGGTGGGTGCTGGCATTTTTTGTCGGGCTGTTTGCGCCGCAATCGCTGTGGTCCGCGCTGCTGGTCAATCAAAGCGCGGCGCTGCTGGTGCTGGTGACGGGGCTGCAATCGGCGTGGTGGGTGACGCAATGGCGGGCGCGGGTGATCAATCCCGTGGTGCCGGTAACGGTTGCTGAAGAACCTGCGCCGGATGGCTGGTACGAGCGACTGCTGGATCGCATGAGTCAACGCAGTCTGCACCTGCTAGGGCAGATCGGCGCGGCCACATTGTGGCTGGGCGGGTGGTCGTTGCTGGTGCTGTTAAGCATCGAGCAAATGTGGAGCCTGACGCTGCCGGCGGCGGGAGTGGGGTTGTCCGCCACGGTCGGCGCGGCCATCGCGTTGCTGCTGGCGTTCGCTCTGCTGGTGCTGGAGCGGCAACTGGCGCAGGAAAACCCGGCGCAATGGCCCGAGGCCGGAGCGCTGGCGCAGCTGACGCGGGTGGCAATCATCAGTCTGGTGCTGGGCGCGTTGTGCCTGTTGTTCGCCAGTGACAGTGCAATCTGGCCGGTGCGGCTGGCAGTGTTGATCGGCATTCTGCCGGGGCTGGTTGCCCTGGAATTGCTGCTGCGTGCGCTGCTGTCGTTGTTCAGCCCGCGCCGCGAACAACTCGAACCGGTGCTGCTGGCGCGCAGTTTTGTCGCTGATCTGCTGCGCTGGCCGCCACAACCTTTGCTCGCGTTACAGCATGAATTGCACAACCGCTTCGGCATCGATCTGCGTCAGATCTGGGCCTTCAGTTACATGCGCCGCGCCTTCTTGCCGGTGTTGGTGTTGGTGGCAGCGGTGGGCTGGTTGCTCACCGGCCTTCACGAAATACCGATGCAAAGCCGTGGCATCTACGAGCGCTTCGGCAAACCGGTGCAGGTGTTCGGTCCGGGTTTGCACGCTGGTTTGCCCTGGCCGTTGGGTCGTGTGCTGAACGTTGAAAACGGCGTGGTGCATGAACTGGCAACCAGTGTCGGCGAGAACCCGGCACTCGTGCAGTTGGATCCGGCAGAAGGCCCGGCGCCATTTACTGCCAACCGTTTGTGGGACGCCAGCCACGTCAATGACAAATCCCAGGTTATCGCCAGCAGCCGGGGCGATCAGCAGAGCTTTCAGATCGTCAACATGGACGTGCGCTTCGTCTATCGCATCGGCCTGAGCGATCAAGCCGCGCTGGCCGCCACTTACAACAGCGCCGATGTGCCCACGCTGATCCGCAGCACCGCCAGCCGGATTCTGGTGCATGACTTTGCCTCGCGCACACTCGACGGTTTGCTTGGCGAGGACAGGATCGGACTCGCCGAAGAAATCGGCCGCGCCGTACAAAGCGATCTGCAGAAACTCGACAGCGGCGTGGAAATTCTCGCCACGGTTGTCGAAGCGATTCACCCACCGGCAGGGGCGGCCAATGCCTATCACAGCGTGCAAGCGGCGCAGATCGGCTCTCAGGCGTTGATCTCCCGCGAGCGCGGCGCTGCCGCCGAAGCGAGTAACCAGGCACAGTTGCAGGCCAGCCTCGCTCGGGATCAGGCCAGTGCCAACGCCCATGAAATCAACGCCACCGCCCGAGCGGCGGATCTGAAATTCAGCGCCGAACAAAAGGCCTACGCCAGTGCCGGCCAGGCCTTCGTGCTGGAGCAATACCTCAGCCAACTCAGCCAGGGTTTGAGCAAAGCCAAACTGCTGGTACTCGACCATCGTCTGGGCGGCAGCAGTAACGCACCGACCATCGACCTGCGTACGTTCACGCTGCCGGCAGATCCGGCGCGCACCACCGCTCAGCCAGGAGCCACCCATTGAGCCAGTCGCACACTCACGATCACCATGACCACAGCGGCCACGATCATGCTCACGGCGGCGATCATCACCATCACGGGCATCATCACCATCACCACGGTGCGCCGGAAGATGCGGGGCCTTTTCCGTGGAAACGCATGGGCTGGGCGGGATTGCTGGTGGCGTTCGCCATCGCGGCGGCGAGCCTGGTGCAAGTGCGCTCCGGTGAAGCCACGGTCATCACCCGGTTCGGCAACCCGTCCCGCGTGTTGCTGGAACCGGGACTGAGCTGGCGTTGGCCGGCGCCGTTCGAAGCAGCGATTCCGGTGGATCTGCGTTTGCGCACGACCTCCAGCGGCTTGCAGGATGTCGGCACCCGCGACGGTCTGCGCATCATCGTGCAGGCGTACGTGGCCTGGCAGGTGCAGGGCGATCCTGACAACGTGCAGCGCTTTATGCGCGCCGTGCAGAACCAGCCGGACGAAGCGGCGCGGCAGATTCGGACGTTTGTCGGCTCGGCACTGGAAACCACGGCTAGCAGTTTCGATCTGGCCAATCTGGTGAATACCGACGCCAGCCAGGTTCGCATCGCCGATTTTGAAGCGCAGTTGCGTCAGCAAATCGATCAGCAGTTGCTCGCCACTTACGGCGTGCGCGTGGTGCAAGTGGGCATCGAACGGCTGACCTTGCCATCGGTGACCCTCACCGCAACGGTTGACCGGATGCGCGCCGAGCGTGAAACCATCGCCACCGAACGCACCGCCATTGGCAAACGTGAAGCAGCGCAAATCCGCTCCGCCGCCGAACGCGATGCGCGAATCGTGCAAGCCGACGCCACGGTGAAAGCCGCCGATATCGAAGCTCAATCGCGGGTGGAAGCGGCGCAGATTTACGGACGCGCTTATGCCGGTTCGCCGCAGCTGTACAACTTGCTGCGCTCGCTGGACACCCTCGGCACCATTGTTTCACCGGACACCAAACTGATCCTGCGCACCGACGCCGCGCCATTCCGGGTGTTGGTCGACGGTCCGCCGAATCTCGACAACAAAAGCGGACCGCAGCCATGAATGAAGTTCCACGTGGAACACATTCGCTGAACAGTCCATGGATTCAAGCGGGACGTCTGGCGTTTTTCGCGCTGTATGCGGTAACCGTGCTCGCAGCATTGGCCTGGGCGTTTTCCAATGTCCGGCAGATCGACCCGCAAAATCGCGCGGTGGTTTTGCATTTCGGAGCGCTGGATCGCATTCAGAATGCCGGGTTGTTATTGGCCTGGCCGCAGCCGTTCGAGCAGGTGGTTTTGTTGCCGGCGGCAGATCGTGTCATCGAACGCAGGGTAGAAAATCTGCTGCGCAGTGATCAGGCCTTGCAGGCGGATCGCGTCGCGACCTTCGCCACGCCGCTGAGTGATGCGCTGGCCGGCTCCGGCTATCTGCTCACGGGTGATGCCGGAGTGGTGCAACTGGATGTGCGGGTGTTCTACAAGGTCACCGACCCGTATGACTTCGTACTGCAGGGCGAGCATGTGTTGCCGGCGCTGGATCGATTAGTGACGCGAAGCGCGGTGGCGCTGACGGCGGCGCGGGATCTGGACACGATTCTGGTGGCGCGGCCGGAGTTGATCGGCGCTGATAATCAGGCCGCCGAACGTCGTGAACGGTTGCGCGGCGATCTGGTGCAAGGCATCAACCGACGTCTGGCCGAGTTGAAGGCGAGCGGTCAGGGCATCGGCATCGAAGTGGCTCGGGTCGATGTGCAATCGAGTCTGCCGGAGCCGGCGGTCAGTGCGTTCAACGCCGTCCTTACTGCCAGCCAGCAAGCCGACAAAGCGGTCGCCAATGCCCGCACCGAGGCCGAGAAACTTACCCAGTCCGCCAATGAACAGGCTGACCGCACGCTGCAAGTCGCTCATGCCCAGGCGGGTGAGCGCCTGGCCAAAGCCTCCGCCGACACGGCGACGGTGTTGAGCCTGGCCAAGGCGCAACAGCAGGGCACTGACCCGCAAATGCTGTTGCGTCTGTACCGCGAGCGCATGCCGAAGATTCTCGGTCAGGCCGGTTCGGTGACCACGGTCGATCCGAAAGACGATTCACGCCTGATCATTCAGGGAGCCAGCAAATGACTGCTACCACCTCATCTCCGAGCCTGTTGTCCTCGGCCGAACAACGCCGCGCCGCCCGCCAGTTGACCCTGGCGATGCTCGCCCTCGGCTTGCTCGGTCTGGGGCTGATCTGGCGCTGGTTGATGCCGGAACAGACGGGCGTCAGTCAGCTGTTGCTCGGATTCGCTTCTTTATTAGTCGCGGTGCCGGTGATGCGTTCGGCGTGGTTCAGCCTGCGTTATCCGAGCCTGCACGGCATCACCGATCAGTTGATCGCCCTGGCGATGATCGGGGCCTGGGCCACGGGCGATCTGCTCACCGCGGCGTTGTTGCCGATCATCATGATCTTTGGCCATGTGCTGGAAGAGCGCAGTGTGATCGGTTCCCAGGAAGCGATTCATGCCCTCGGCCAACTCACGCGCAGCCATGCACGCAAAGTGCAGGCGGACGGTTCGATCATCGAAGTCGACAACGGCACGCTCAAGGCCGGCGACAACGTCGAAGTGCGCGCCGGTGATCGGGTGCCGGCGGACGGTCGGGTTTTGTCCGGCCAGGCCAGCCTCGATACGGCGTCGATCACCGGTGAGTCGGTGCCGGTGGAAGCGGGCGTTGGCATGGCGGTGTTCGGCGGTGCGATCAACCTCGACGGTTTGCTGCGAATCGAAGTGACCCGTACCGGGGATGAATCCACCCTCGGCAAAGTCATCGCGCTGATGCAAAACGCCGAACGCTCCAAGCCACCGATCACTCGTTTGCTCGAACGCTATGCCGGCAGTTACATGGTGTTGGTTTTGTTGCTCGCGGCGGTGACCTGGTTCATCACCAACGATGCACAGGCGATGCTCGCGGTGCTGGTGGCGGCATGCCCATGCGCGCTGGTGTTGTCGGCACCGGCCACGGCGATTGCCGGGGTGGCGGTGGCGGCGCGGCACGGGATTCTGATCCGCAGTTCGGCGTTCCTTGAGGAGCTGGCCGATCTCACCTCGCTGGTCGTCGACAAGACCGGCACCCTGACTTACGGCACGCTGCGCTTGCAGTCGATCAACAGCCCGCGAGCGGATCACGGTTTGGTGATGGCGCTGGCTGCAAGCCTGGGGGCGGCGAGCAGTCATCCGGTCAGCCGCGCGCTGGCCGGACTGGTCAGCGCGGAAGAGGTGTTGGTGCTGACCGATATCCATGAGCGGCAGGGGTTGGGCGTTGTGGCCAAGACCGCGCAAGGCGAGGCCGCGCTCGGGCGCCCGGAGCTGTTTGCGCAGTTGGGCATCCCGACCACGGCGATCCCCGAAAACGACGGCCCGATTGCCGGGCTGGCGTTGAACGGCGAATTCCTCGCCTGGCTGTTACTGGCCGACACTGTCAAACCGGAAGCGCGATTTGCCCTGAGTGAACTGCGTGACCTCGGGCTGGGGCGGCAACTGCTGTTGACCGGTGACCGGCAAAGCGTCGCACAAACTCTGGCCAAGGATGTCGGCCTGCACGAAGTCGAAGCCCAGGCGTTGCCCGAAGACAAACTGAACCGAGTGCTCAAGGAAATCGACAACGGCTTCCGGCCGATGGTGGTCGGCGACGGGATCAACGATTCGCTGGCGCTTAAAGCGGGCGTCGTGGGCGTCGCGATGGGAGCGGGCGGTGCAGATATCGCGCTGGCCTCCGCCGACATCGTGCTGATCGGCAGCGACCTGCGTCGGCTCGGCACCTGCGTGCGCCTGAGTCGTCAGTGCCGACGCACCTTGCAAGTGAACGTGATCATCGGCCTGGGCTGGACGCTGGCCATCGTGGTATTCGCGGCCTTCGGCTGGCTCGGTGCAGCGGGGGCGATGATCGCTGCGTTGCTGCACAACCTGAGCACGTTGCTGGTGCTCGGCAATGCCGGTCGCCTGCTCCGTTTTCAAGAGCCACTGCTGAGCTGAAAGCGTCGGATTGATCATTTTTCGAACTGTGCGCCGCTCTCGCAGTCATTTGAAAAGGCGCACTGAAACAGGGATGACAGCGCGGTGACAGCCGATGTGGCTGATAGTCGGCGACTATCAAATCGATAGCCTGCTAATTTTCAAGGATGGTCTACCCTCAGATCAGACGTCTGAAACCAGGGGGATATTCCATGCTCGCGCAACTTCCACCGGCCTTACAGAATCTGCAGCTTCCGCTTCGCCTGCGACTCTGGGACGGCCATGAATTCAATCTGGGCCCGACGCCCAGCGTCACCATTGTGGTCAAGGACCCATTGATGGTGTCCCAGTTGACCCATCCAAGTCTCGACGCGCTGGGGGCGGCGTTCGTCGAGGGCAAGCTCGAACTGGAGGGCTCGATCAGCGAAGTCATCCGGGTGTGCGATGAGCTGAGCTCCGCGCTGCTCGATGAAGACGATGACAGTCAGCCGGTGCGCACGCTCCACGACAAGGAAACCGACGCCAAAGCCATCTCCTATCACTATGACCTATCGAACGCGTTCTACCAGCTGTGGCTGGACAGCGACATGGCGTATTCCTGCGCGTATTTCGAAACCGGCAGTGAATCCCTGGAGCAAGCCCAGCAAGCCAAGTTCCGGCACCTGTGCCGCAAGCTGCGTTTGCAGCCCGGCGACTATCTGCTGGACGTCGGTTGCGGCTGGGGCGGATTGGCGCGTTATGCCGCCCGCGAATTTGGCGCCAAGGTCTTCGGTATTACTCTGAGCAAAGAACAACTGGCCCTGGCCCGCGAGCGAGTCAAAGCCGAAGGTCTGGAGGATCAGATCGAACTGCAACTGCTCGATTACCGCGATCTGCCCCAGGACGGGCGTTTCGACAAAGTGGTCAGCGTCGGCATGTTCGAACACGTCGGCCACGCCAACCTCGCCGAATACTGCAAAACCCTGTTCGGCGCGGTGAAAGAGGGCGGTCTGGTGATGAACCACGGCATCACTGCCAAGCACACCGATGGCCGTCCGGTGGGACGCGGTGCCGGGGATTTCATCGAGAAGTACGTGTTCCCCAACGGCGAACTGCCGCACCTGGCGATGATCTCGGCCGAGATCAGCGAAGCGGGTCTGGAGATTGTCGACGTCGAGAGTCTGCGCCTGCACTACGCGCGCACCCTGGACCACTGGAGCGAACGGCTGGAGGACAACCTTGAAGCCGCCGCGAAACTGGTGCCGGACCAGGCGCTGCGTATCTGGCGTCTGTACCTGGCAGGCTGCGCTTATGCATTCGCTCGCGGCTGGATCAACCTGCACCAGATCCTCGCCGTGAAGGCCCATGCCGACGGCAGCCATGAACTGCCGTGGACGAGGGACGACATCTACCACCCTTGAATCTAGAGAATCGGTGAAATCAGCCGGGCGATCCGCATGCCGACCTGTTGCAGGCGGTGGATCTCCCGGCTTTCTTCTTTGGCGACTTCATAGGCTTGGGCGAAGTCATCGTTGAGCATCTGTTCCACACTGGCGGCGAACTCGCTGTCGACGGTCAGCAGCATCACTTCGAAATTCAGCCGGAACGAACGGTTGTCCAGATTGGCGCTGCCGATCGCGCTGATTTCGCTGTCGATCAACACCACCTTCTGATGCAGGAAGCCCGGTTCGTAGCGGAATACCCGCACGCCGGCACGCACCGCTTCGAACGCGTACAGGCTGGAAGCGGCGTAGACGATGCGGTGGTCGGGACGCGAAGGCAGCAGCAGGCGCACATCGACCCCGCGCAGCACCGCGAGGCGTAATGCTGCGAACACGGCTTCGTCGGGAATGAAGTAGGGGCTGGTGATCCACACGCGCTCGGTGGCCGCGTGGATGGCTTCGACGAAGAACAGCGAGCAGGTCTCGTAGGCATCCGCCGGGCCGCTGGCGAGCAATTGGCAAAGCACGCCGTCCTCCGGGTATGCGTCCGGCAGGATCAGCGGCGGCAATGACCGTGCGGCCCAGAACCAGTCTTCGGCAAATGACTCCTGCATGCACGCCACCACCGGGCCGCGCACCTGGACGTGAGTGTCGCGCCACGGCGCCAGCGGTGGTTTTTCACCCATGTACTCGTCGCCGACGTTATGCCCGCCGACAAACCCGATCAGCCCGTCGACCACCACGATCTTGCGGTGGTTGCGGAAATTCACCTGGAACCGATTGAGCCAGCCGCTGCGGGTGGCGAATGCTTTTACCTCGACACCGCCGTCGCGCAGCGCCTGCACATAACTGTGGGGCAGGGCGTGGCTGCCGATGCGGTCGTAGAGCAAATGAATCACCACGCCTTCGGCCGCTTTCTTCAGCAGCAGGTCACGCAGGCGTTGACCGAGACGATCGTCGTGAATGATGAAAAACTGGATCAGCACCGCTTCCCGTGCCTGGTCGATTGCGTGGAAAATCGCCTCAAAGGTGGCCGCGCCGTTGATCAGCAATCGCACTTCATTGTTCGCCAGGCACGGCATGCGTCCCAGCTTTGGCATCGCGCGCAACGAGTCATAGGCATTCGAGGCGCGGGCGGTCAGGGCTTCTTCCACCCACGGGCGCCAGTTGAGTTCGGAAATCGCCTGGCGCATCTGTTCGTTGGCCTGGCGGCGGGCCTTGATGTAGCCATCGAAGGTGCTGCGGCCGAACACCAGATACGGGATGAGGGTGAGATAGGGAATGAAGATCAACGACAGCGCCCAGGCGATCGAGCCTTGGGCGGTGCGTACGGTCAATACGGCATGGATCGCGGCGATCGAGCCGAGGGTGTGTATCAGGGCGATCAGATAACCGAAAATGTGCGGTCCGAAATAATCCATGGGGCAACCTTGCTCCTGAAGATTCAATGCTTAACAGACCATGTTCCATGGCGATTGTCGCTATTTGTTTTCAAGCCGCCAGCGCCCGCCATGAACCGAAACAGGCGGCCGGCGTCTAACGGCCACTACTGATCAGGAGTTTTTCAATGAACGTTCGTCTGCTGGGTTTGGCGCTGGGCCTGGGTTTGGCCTTGCCGGTGGTTGCTCAGGCGCAAATGCTGCAGCCGGGGTTATGGGAAATGACGTCGAGCAATGTGAAGGTCGACGATCAGGTGATGGATGTGCAATCGATCCTCGGTCAGATTCAAGGCCAGATCACCCCGCAACAGCGGGCGGAACTGGAGAAGCAGGGGATCAACATCGGTGGCAAGGGCATCCGCGCCTGCCTGACGCCGCAGCAGGTGGCGACCAACGATATTCCGCTGGCGGACCCGCAGTCGGGCTGCAAACAGCAGATCACCGAGCGTGTCGGCAACCAGTGGAAATTCCGCTTCAGTTGCCCGAAAGCCCAGGGCACTGGCGTCGCGACGTTCCTCAGTGACCGTGAGTTCACCACCGTCGCCAATGGCACCTTCAATGCCATCGGGATCAACCAGAAGGGCAGTCTGGAAACCCGGGCAGTCTGGCTGGGTCAGGATTGCGGCACGGTCAAACCGCGAGCGTAACGTCACCATCGAAACCGCCTCCACATCGAGTGGAGGCGGTTTTTTTCAGCGCATGAACCGCAGCGGCAATCCCTGGCAGTTGTCATGGATCCGATGGTCATGCCACGCGATCTGCCCAGACACCATCGTCGTGCTGACCCGATGCCGAAAGCTGCGCTGAGCGAAGGGCGTCCAGCCGCATTGCGACAGAACCGGCTGACGTGACACAGCGACACCCTTGGGCTCCGGTTGAATCAACACCAGATCCGCCCAATATCCCTCACGCAAATAACCGCGATCCGGAATGGCAAACAGATCCGCCACCCGGTGGCTGGTCTTCGCCACCAGCGTGGTGATCGGCAACACGCCATCCGCCACCAGTTCCAATAACGCCGGCAGCGCGTGTTGCACCAGTGGCAGTCCTGACGGTGCCTGTTCATACGCTTGCTGTTTTTCCGCCCAGGTGTGCGGCGCGTGATCGCTGCCGATCACGTCCAGTCGATTGCTCAGCAGCGCCTGGCGCAGGGCGTCACGATCGCTCTGGGACTTGATCGCCGGATTGCATTTGATCAGGTTGCCGAGGTTCGGATAGTCACGGTCATCAAACAGCAAGTGATGCAGGCAGACTTCGGCAGTGATGCGTTTTTGCGTCAGCGGTTTGTCTTCGAACAGGGCCAGCTCGCACGCCGTGGTCAGGTGCAGGACGTGCAGACGAGTGCCGTAACGTCGGGCCAGATCCACCGCCAGAGACGATGAGCGAAAGCAGGCGTTGGCATTGCGGATCAGCGCATGGGCGTCGGGTGGCAGTTGGTTGCCGAAGCGTTCGCGAAGGTTTGCGGCATTCGTTTCGATGCTCGGCGTGTGCTCACAGTGGGCCAGCAGAATCGTCGGCACTTCTGCGAACAGGCGCTCGAGGGTGTTGGGGTCGTCCACCAGCATGTTGCCGGTGGACGCGCCCATGAACACTTTGACCCCGGCCACTTCGCTCGGATTGAGCGCCGCGACAATGTCCAGATTGTCGTGACTGACACCAAAGTGAAAACCGTAGTTGGCCACCGAATTGATCGCTGCCCGGCGCTTTTTGTCGGCCAGCGCGTCAAGGGTCAGGGTGGCAGGGTTGGTGTTCGGCATGTCCATGAAACTGGTGATGCCCCCGGCCACGGCTGCACGGGACTCGGTGTGGATGCTGCCTTTGGCCGGCGCACCCGGCTCACGGAAATGCACCTGGTCGTCAATCATCCCCGGCAGCAGCCATTGGCCGTTGGCGTCGATTTCACGGGTCGCGTTTTCACCTTCGATGCTGCCGGCGATCTTGACGATGCGCCCGTTGCTGACCAACAGATCGGCGTCGAACTCACGCCCCTCGTTCACCAGCCGCGCATTGCGAATCACCACACTGCTCATGGTTCAGAACTCGTTCTGCAGGGCTTTGTAGCCGCGCACCAGGTCGACGTTGGTGCGCGCCACGTCTTCGGAAAACTCCGAAGCGCTGACGCTCACTGGCGGGAATTGTGAGAGGTCGGTGCCCGGGCCGATGCGGGTGGTGGAGGGCACGTAGAACGCGTCCGGCAGATCTCGGCCGTCGACCACCGAGTTGTGCCGCACTACGCAACCGTTGCCGACCACACAGTTGAAGAGCACGCTGTTGAAACCGATGAACACCCGGTCGCCGACCGTGCACGGACCGTGCACGATCGAGCGGTGGGCGATGGAGCTGAATTCGCCGATGGTCACCGCCGCGCCGGATTTGGAGTGGATCACCACGCCGTCCTGGATGTTCGAATTGGCGCCGATGGTGATCGGTTCCATCTCGCCCGTGGCGTCCACTTCATCAGCGCGGATCACCGCGTACGGGCCGACGAACACGTTTTCGCCGATCACCACTTTGCCGCAGATGATCGCGGTTTTATCGACGTAGGCAGACTCGGCAATCTGCGGCAAATCACCGGAAGGATTTTTACGGATCATGGTTGGCTCAGGGCTTGGTAAAGAGTGTTGAGGTTGTATTCGAACAGCCCGGTGAAGGTGCTGGCCGGGCCGCTGGCGGCGAGGGCGTCGGAGTACAGCGTGCCGCCGATGTGTGCGCCGCTTTCGTCGGCAATCTGTTTCAGCAGGCGCGCGTCCTTGATGTTTTCCATGAACACCGCTTTGACTTTGGCCTGGCGAATCTGGGTGATCAGCGCGGCGACTTCGGCAGCGGAGGGTTCGCGTTCGGTGGACAGACCTTGTGGCGCCATGAAGTCTATGCCGTACGCCTGCCCGAGATAACCGAAGGCGTCGTGGCTGGTAACGATCTTGCGGTTGCCCGGCGGCAATGAACCGAGCTTGGCTTTCGCTTGGGCGAGGAGGGCGTAGATCTGTTTCAGGTAGGCCTGGCTGTTACGCTCGTAGTCGGCTTTGTTTGCCGGGTCGGCGGCGATCAGCGCCTTGGTGATGTTGGCGACGTACAGCTCGGCGTTCGCCAGATTGTGCCAGGCGTGTGGGTCGGGGACGGTTTCGCCGTCCTCATCCAGCGAGCGCGGAATCACGCCGCGACTGGCGCTGATCACCGGGGCTCTGGTCTCGGTGCTGGCGACCAGCCGATCCAGCCAGGGTTCGAAACCCAACCCGTTTTTGATGATCAGCTTTGCCTTGAGCAGTGCCTTGGCGTCATCCGGCGTCGGTTCGTAAGTGTGGGCATCGGCGTCAGGGCCGACCATGTTGGTGATCTGGATATGCTCGCCGCCCACCTGATGCACCATGTCGGCAAGGATGCTGAAACTGGTGACCACCGGCAGTTTTTCCGCCGCCGATAACGACATCGACAGCATCAGGCTGAACAGCACGAGTAGAACGCGCATCGGAAAACACCTCATTGGGATGTGAGCAAAGGCGGGCGGCGCAACAGACCGTGAACCGGTCCGAACACCACGGATAACAGGTAACCGCCACCGGCGACCAACACGATGGCCGGGCCGCTGGGCAGCGAGTAGTAGAACGACAGCAACAGGCCGAGCCATACCGATGCGCAACCGATGAGCGCGGCGATGGCAATCAGGATCGGCAGGCGTCGGCTCCAGAAGCGTGAAGCGGCGGCGGGCAGCATCATCAGTCCGACCACCATCAAGGCGCCGATGGCCTGGAAACCGATCACCAGATTGAGCACCACCAGCGTGAGGAACACGCCGTGGGCGACGGGGCCAAGCCGGCTGACCGTGCGCAGGAAAAACGGATCGAGCGTGTCGAGCAGCAACGGTTTATAGATCAGCGCCATGGCCATCAGGCTGAGCGCCGATACCCACAACATGCCGTGGAGGGTCGGGCCGTCAACCGCCAGTGCGGAGCCGAATAGCAGGTGCAGCAAATCGAGTCGCTTGCCGGCGATCCCCAGAATCAGCACGCCGCTGGCCAGCGAGATGGGATAGATGGCCGCGAGGCTGGCGTCTTCGCGCAGGCCGGTGCGTCGGGTAATCCACGCGGCGAGTCCGGCCATGCTCAGGCCGGCACCGAGTCCGCCGAGTGTCAGCGCCGGCAGACTCAGCCCGGCGAACCAGAACCCCAACGCGGCGCCGGGGAGGATGCCGTGGGCAACGGCGTCACCAATCAGGCTCATTCGGCGCAGGATCAGAAACACGCCCAGTGGTGCCGTGCTGCACGCCAGGACCAGACCGCCGAGCAGGGCCCGGCGCATGAAAACGAACTCGTGGAACGGTTGCCATAAATGGCTGAGCGTCAGCATCAGGCCACCTGCGTGTGAGGTGTTTGCTGGATGAGATCGACGCTGCTGCCGAATGCGCAGCCGCTCTGTTTGATCAGCAAGGTCTGTGGAATGTGTTGGCGCACGGCGGCAAGGTCATGGCAAACCACGAGCAAGGTGCGTCCTTGTTCATGCCAGGCGTGAAGGTGTTGCCACAACAATGTCTGACCCAGTTCGTCGAGTGCGGCGTGTGGTTCGTCGAGCAGCAGCAACGGTGTGTCTGCCAGACTCAATCGGGCGAGCAGGGCGCGTTGCAGTTCCCCGCCGGAGAGGGCCATCAGGGGGCGATGTTCCAGTCCGCTCAGGTGCCAGTCTTCCAGTGCGGATTCGAGACGTTGGGCTCTCAGTTGCGAGGACAGTCGACGTCCCCAGAAACCGGCGGCCACCAACTCTTGAAGACTGATCGGGAACTGTCGATCCAGATGCTGTTGCTGAGGCAGGAAGGACAAACCGCTTTGGCGTGGAACACCCAACTCGACCTTGCCGGCCAGCGGTCGCTGTAGACCGGCGATGACTTTAAGCAGGCTGCTTTTGCCGCTGCCGTTGACGCCGATGATTGCCGTCAGGCTGCCGCTTTCCAACCTCAGGTTGAGCGGTGCAGTGAGCGGTTGGCCGGGTATTCCCCAGCTCAGGTTGTGGCAGCGAATCATGGCTGCTCCCGGCGCCAATGACTCTCGGCGACGGCGTCGTGAGCATGAAGGCTTTCGGCGTGGATGACTCGTACGTGGAATTCGCTGACACCGGGTGAGCGGCGCAGTGCCAGGTTCAGGCGTCGGGCGGCGTCTTCGCAGAACATCAGGTTCTGGCCATTGGCGAGGGCGAAGGCTTGTTCGTCGGCGCGCTTTACGGCGGTTTGTACGGCGGTGCCGAGGGCTGCTTCGGCGTCGTTGATGATGGATGTCAGCGGTAGTTCGTCGACGAATTCATCCAGGTGCAAATGTAGCTGGGCAGTACTTCGCTGGCTGTGAGGTGTGGCCACGATGCCTTGGGTCGAGCCTAACCACGCCAACACATCGGCGTGTTGCAGTGGTTTGTTGGCAAAGTCGTCGACAAATTGTTGCTGGATCAACTGCCTCGCCAATGCTGCGGAACAGGGGCAAGTTGAGGAATACGCGACGTCGATTTTCAGTTCCACGTGGAACACTTTGTTTTTTAGCTGGGCTGAAACGGTGACGGGATAGGTTTTCCACCCCGCCAAAGGACTGACCAATGCCGACCTTCTCAGCAACAAATCAGTTTGGATATTCAGATAAGCGGTTTCGGACAGATCTTCGTGGCTGTCGAGGAAACGCTGTAGGACCTGGCGTAAAACAGCAGGAGAAAGGTTCTGCTGCTCCAGCGCTTCCAGCCCAAGATAGAGCCGTGACATGTGAATGCCGCGTGCGTCTCCATCATCCAGGCTGACGCCTGCATCCGCTTTGGCAGCCAAGCGTTGGCCTTCGATAAATACAGGTAATGCGATGCCGCACATCCCCACCCATTCGAGAGGCAGGGCCTGGCGGGCGGCTTGAGCCGCGACATCCGGCAAAGTCAGCGCGTTCATGAGCAGTTCCATCATGGTGATTGAATTTGATGTTACATTATAACAATTCAAACCACGATGCCTTTTTCATGAACAGGCTTTCATATGCACAGACGCCACTTGCTCAACCTGATGCTGGCCAGCGCGGCCTTTGTTTTGCCTTTTTCGGTGTCCGCCACGCAGATACGCAATGCGCGGCTTTGGCGTTCGGATGACAAGCTTCGGCTGGTGTTCGATCTGAGTGGTCCTGTGAGCTACAAGACCTTCACCTTGAGTGCGCCGGAGCGGTTGATCATCGATTTGAGCGGCGCCAGCCTGAGTGGGGATTTCAGCCAGTTGGCGTTATCCGGCACCCCTATTCATTCGATCCGCTCCGGCCATTTTGGCCAAGGGAACACCCGGATCGTGCTGGATCTAAGCAGCCCGGTTCAGCTCAACTCATTTTTGTTGGCGCCTCAAGATGGGCAAGGACATCGCCTGGTTTTGGACTTGATGAGCGCATCATCGGGGCTGCCTCCGAGCGTTCCACGTGAAACACCCCAGGAAAAATCCCACCCCAAGCGCGACATCATGGTGGTGGTCGACCCTGGTCATGGCGGAAAAGATCCGGGTGCAATCGGCGCCAAAGGCGAGCGGGAAAAGGATGTGGTTTTGTCTATTGCACAACTACTCGCACGTCGGCTTAAACGAGAGAAAGGATTTGATGTGAAGCTGGTTCGTAACGACGATTTCTTCGTCCCGTTGCGCAAGCGTGTGGAGATTGCGCGTCAGCACAAGGCCGATATGTTCATCTCGGTGCACGCCGATGCTGCACCGCGTCTGACGGCTTCTGGGGCGTCGGTGTATTGTCTGTCCGAGGGCGGCGCTACATCCGCCACCGCGCGGTTCATGGCGCAGCGTGAGAACGGTGTGGATCTGCTCGGCGCGACCAGCCTGCTCAATCTCAAGGACAAGGATCCGATGCTCGCTGGCGTGATCCTCGACATGTCGATGAACGCAACCATCGCCGCCAGTTTGCAACTCGGAAGCACAGTGCTGGGTAGCTTGGCCGGCATCACCACGCTGCACCAAAAGCGCGTGGAACAGGCTGGATTTGCCGTACTGAAATCGCCGGATGTGCCGTCAATCCTGGTGGAAACCGGGTTCATTTCCAACGCACGGGACAGTCAGCGCCTGGTGACGGCGCGTCATCAGCAGGCCGTGGCAGACGGTTTGTTTGAGGGCTTGCAGCGCTACTTCCAGAAGAATCCGCCTGTCGACAGCTACATGGCCTGGCAACAAGAGCAGAAAGGATCGCAGGTTTAGCAGCCAGTGATCCGGCTGCAGGTGAACTTCACACTGCTGCCGCCTGAGCTGGAGAACCGATTGATCGTCGTCCAGCCCACTCGCCGGTTGTAGCCAACCCAGGCTTCCCCATCGGAAGCGATGCCGGTGAAGAACGTCAGTTGCCCGTAGCGGCTGTTGGTTTGTGCCCAGTAGCGTTTGCCCGCCTTCTCGAATCCACGAAGGTAAATCGTGCTGCCGACGGTGTTGACGCTATAGGCGTTGCCGTTGCCATCGATGCACGCCAATAGATTTGCGCTGCGCGTGCAATTGGCGAGCCCCGGCACTTGTGCTTCGGCATTCAGCGTCAGCAATGCCAGGCAGATAAACGAGTATTTCAACGCGGTTTTCATGACATAACTCGGCGACGACCTGATTACAGCTTCGGGCCCTTTGTCACTTTGGGCAAGAAGAGAGTGGATTGATTTTGTTGTTATGCTATAACATTAATCGGACAAGGCTTTCCGTGGCTTCCATTTCAAGCGTCCGCTTCCCTGGTGATCTCATCGAAGTCCAAGAACGCAGGCCCCTGAGAGCCTCCAGCGCTGTTTAGCGACCGTCTGATGAGGTTTATCCAATGTCTTCCCGACTTCCCGTGACCGTTTTGTCCGGCTTTCTCGGCGCCGGAAAAAGTACACTTTTGAATTACGTACTACGTAACAGAGACGATCTGCGCGTGGCCGTTATCGTTAACGATATGAGCGAGATCAACATCGATGGCGGCGAAGTCCAGCGTGATGTCAGCCTGAATCGTGCAGAAGAGAAGCTCGTGCAGATGAGCAATGGCTGTATCTGCTGTACGTTACGTGAAGACCTGCTTGAAGAGGTCAGCCAGTTGGCTCGTGAAGGCCGCTTCGATTACCTGCTGATCGAATCCACTGGAATCTCCGAGCCGTTACCCGTGGCCGAGACATTCACCTTCCGTGATGAGCAGGGACAAAGCCTCGCCGACATCGCTCGCCTCGACACCATGGTCACTGTAGTCGATGGCATGAACTTCCTGCCGGACTACCAGGCCGCCGAAAACCTCGCCTCCCGTGGCGAATTCCTCGGTGAAGAAGATGAGCGCTCGATCACCGATCTGCTGATCGAACAGATCGAGTTCGCCGACGTCCTGTTGATCAGCAAGATCGACTTGATCAGCAGCCGCGAGCGGGAGGAGTTGATGGCCATTCTCAGACGCCTCAACGCTCAGGCTGAGATCATCCCGATGGTCATGGGTGAAGTACCGCTGGCGAAGATTCTCAATACCGGTCGTTTCGACTTCGAAAAGGCCGCCCAGGCCCCGGGCTGGCTACAGGAACTGCGTGGCGAACATGTGCCAGAAACCGAGGAGTACGGCATCGCATCCACGGCTTATCGGGCACGCCGGCCCTTTCATCCGCAGCGTTTCTTCGACTTCATCGATCGCCCTTGGGTAAACGGCAAACTGCTGCGCTCCAAAGGCTTCTTCTGGCTGGCCAGCAAACCCACCGACGCCGGCAGCTGGTCCCAGGCAGGTGGCCTGATGCGCCACGGTTTCGCCGGGCGCTGGTGGCGCTTCGTGCCAAAAGAACAGTGGCCGCAGGATCAGGAAAGTACCGCCGCGATCATGGAAAACTGGATCGCCAGCGTAGGCGATTGTCGTCAGGAGCTGGTGTTTATTGGGCAGAACATCGATTTCGCACAGCTATCGTCGGAACTCGATGATTGCCTGCTGACCGACGCCGAAATGGCGCTCGGTACTCAAGGCTGGCTACAACTGCGCGATCCTTTTGGCTCCTGGCACGACGAGGTGGCCTGATGCTCGCCCTGAAACCGCTGCCAGGCAGTACACGTCATCAATCGCTCGGCCAGACCCCTCAGGCGCTGGCAAACATACTCGACGATGAAATCAACCTCGCGGTCTGGCAACGCCAGCTTCCGCTGCACATTGCCGAATTTGCGGACTTGTTGCTGTCTCTGAACGAACCTTACGCCGAGGCACTGTGCCTGGAATTGCCGGACGAAGACGCAGAACCGGATCTCACGGGACTGGCCAGCGGCTTTCGCGATCTGGAAGGCTACGAAGGGTTTATCGCCGACCTGAAATGGCTGGTCAGTGCCTTCGCCTGCCTGCTGGGCGCGCGGCGGATCGGCTTGCGCCTGCGGGTATTGGACAAGGCCATGTGTCCGCGTTTTCACGTCGATCATGTGCCAGTGCGGTTGATCACGACATACGCCGGTGTCGGCAGTGAATGGCTAAGGGAAGGAGAGATGGATCGTCGGCAACTGGGAAAGCCGCAAGCCGAGCCGCAGGAAGCGTCACGGATTCAGCAATTGAATCGGGGCGAAGTGGCATTGCTCAAGGGCGAGAAATGGCACGGCAACGAAGGTTTCGGGCTGATCCATCGCTCGCCGCAACCGGCGCCGGGAGAGCGGCGGCTGATGCTGACCCTCGACTGGCTCGGATAGCGCCTCAGGGCTTGAGCCATTTCCCCTGGCCCTGGGCCTCGCAATAGGGCTGCAAATACGCCGCATCGGTGGCCACGCCGTAATAGTGGATATCCTGGCGATAAGGCATATTGGCGACTTGCGCGTTGCTGCACACGCCGAATGCGCCGGCGGGGCACTGGCCGACGTATTGAACCTCGACTTTCTGCCCGGCCAGGGTCGGCTGGCAGAAGCCGTCGTTGAACAGTTTTTCCGGGATGTTGCGGTTCTGCTGGCAGACTTTCACGTCGAGCCGCTCCGCCTGACTGTGCACCACGCAGGCCTGGGCCAACGCCTTGCCCGACACCAGCGTCAGCAGCAACCACCATCCCATCCACCGCATCTTCGACCTCCAGAAAACCTTGATCATGTTGCAGAACATTCCCACCCACGTCATCGCCGGCCCCTTGGGCGCGGGCAAGACCAGCCTGATCCGCCATCTCATGGCCCAGCGACCGGCGGGCGAGCGCTGGGCGGTGCTGATCAACGAGTTCGGCCAGATCGGGCTCGACGCTGCGCTGTTGACCCGCGACGCCGATGGTATCGCACTGGGCGAAGTGGCCGGGGGCTGTTTGTGTTGCGTGAACGGTGCGCCGTTCCAGATTGGCCTGGGGCGTTTGTTGCGCAAAGCGCGGCCGGATCGCCTGTTCATCGAGCCCTCGGGGCTCGGGCATCCGGCGCAGTTGCTGAAGCAGCTGAACGAGGCACCGTGGCAAGGCGTTCTCGCCGTACAACCTTGCGTGCTGGTGCTGGACGCCCAGGCCCTCGTCGCGGGCAAACCGCTGCCGGACGCGCAGCAGGAAACCTTGTCCAGCGCAGGCTTGCTGCTGTTGAACAAAGCAGAATGCCTCGACGAGCCCTCGCGTGAACTAATCACCAGACAGTTGCCGTCTGTACGATTGATCTGGACGCAGCAGGCGATGTTGCCGCTGAGCGAGTTGCCAGGTCTGGAGGTGCAGGCGCAAGCAGGTGTGGATAAGTTGATCGTGCCCCAAGGGCTGGCGCAGATGCCGGCCATCTGGAGCGATCCGGCGTTGCCGATCTGCCTGAGCCAGGCGCAGGAGAGTGGTTGGAGCATCGGTTGGCGCTGGCATCCGAGCCAGGTATTCGATGTGTCGGGGATAACCCAATGGTTAAAAAGCCTGAACTGTCGGCGGGCCAAACTGGTAATTCACAGCCTGGACGGCTGGCAGTCAGCCAATGCGCTGGACAATGCCGAGCTCCGCTGGCTGCCCAGTGAATGGCGCAAGGATTCCCGAATCGAGCTAATTTTCGACGAACCGCAAGCGGTCGGTGAATTACAGGCCGGACTGGCCCGGTGTCGGCTTCAGGCGAGCTGATTCAAGGCTTCCACTTGGTGTGTTCCTGACGCCACTGGCTCAGCTCGATCACTTCACCACGCGGCTTGGTCACTTCCACTACGGGCGGCGTGTCATCAAATGGTGCCGGGTAGGGCGCCAGTTCAATCTGCGCGCTGTGCGCGCCGAATTGAGTGATGGTGCCGTTGTGTCGGGTTTCGCCGGTCACGGTAAATTCGAAATTGTAGACCCGGGCCAGACGTCGCCGACCGCTGGCGTCCTTGATCAGGCCGATCTTCTTCAGTGCCACGTTACCGTCGAGCAACTCGACGCCGACATTCACGCAATGCTGTTTGACCCGCTCCAGCGCCCGCTCGCGCAAGCCGTGGTTGTGCCAGAGCCACGCACCGGCGACGGCGAACAGCATCAGCACGAAAATGTTTTCCAGGGTGAGCATCAACACGAAACTCCAAATGATGGCGTCAGCTTAACTGCGTCGCCGGTCTGTCGTACAGGCTGCGTTTCGTCGCATACTGCGCGGCTTGAATTTCAATCGTTTTACGGAAAAACCCGAATGAAACGTACGCCTCATCTGCTCGCCATCCAGTCCCATGTGGTGTTCGGCCACGCCGGCAACAGCGCTGCGGTTTTTCCGATGCAGCGGGTCGGGGTAAATGTCTGGCCGCTCAATACGGTGCAGTTCTCCAACCACACACAGTACGGCCAGTGGGCCGGCGAAGTGCTGGCGCCGCAGCGGATCCCCGAACTGGTCGAAGGCATCGCCGCGATCGGTGAGCTGGGCAATTGCGACGCCGTGCTTTCCGGCTATCTCGGCAGTGCGGCGCAGGGGCGGGCGATTCTCAGTGGCATCGAGCGGATCAAGGCGGCCAACCCGAAAGCCCTTTATCTGTGCGACCCGGTGATGGGGCATCCGGAAAAGGGCTGCAGCGTTCCTGCTGAAGTCAGTGATTTCCTGCTGGAAGAAGCCGCTGCCGTTGCGGACTTCATGTGCCCGAACCAGTTGGAGCTGGACAGCTTCTCCGGACGCAAACCGCAGTCGCTGTTCGATTGCCTGGCGATGGCGCGGGCGCTGCTGGCTCGTGGGCCGAAAGCGGTGCTGGTCAAACATCTGGATTATCCGGGCAAACCGGCGGATGGCTTTGAAATGTTGCTGGTGACCGCCGAGGGCAGCTGGCATCTGCGGCGTTCGCTGCTGGCGTTTCCGCGTCAGCCGGTGGGAGTGGGCGATCTGACGTCCGGACTGTTTCTGGCGCGCGTGCTGCTCGGGGATAGCCTGGTGGCGGCGTTTGAATTCACCGCAGCAGCGGTGCATGAAGTGCTGCTGGAAACCCAGGCCTGCGCCAGTTACGAGCTGCAGCTGGTGCGAGCGCAGGACCGGATTGCGCATCCGCGGGTGAAATTCGAGGCCACGCCGATCAGCCTCTGATGCCGCGTCGGCTTCAATCGCGAGCAGGCTCGCTCCCACGGATAAAACATCACCTGTGGGAGCGAGCCTGCTCGCGATAGCGGTCGTCAGATCGCTAAAATCTCAGGCGTCGCCCTTGATTTCCTGATAGCGCTTTTCCAGCTCCTGACGGATCTGCCGGCGTTGTTGCGCCTGCATGTAGCGGCGCTTGTCTTCGCTGTTCTGCGGTTGCAGCGGCGGTACGGCGGCGGGTTTGCGCTGATCGTCTACCGCGACCATGGTGAAGAAGCAGCTGTTGGTGTGGCGTACCGAGCGCTCGCGGATGTTCTCGGTCACCACTTTGATGCCGACTTCCATCGAAGTGTTGCCGGTGTAGTTGACCGACGCCAGGAAGGTCACCAGTTCGCCGACATGGATCGGCTCGCGGAAAATCACCTGATCCACCGACAGGGTCACCACGTAGCGGCCGGCATAACGGCTGGCGCAGGCGTAGGCCACTTCGTCGAGGTATTTGAGCAGGGTGCCGCCATGGACATTGCCAGAGAAGTTGGCCATGTCGGGGGTCATCAGTACCGTCATCGACAGCTGGGCGTTTCCGGGTTCCATAACGTTCTCACGGGTCAAGGCAGGGTTGCTGGAAAAAACACCTCTGCGGGTGCCTGGTCGCTTTTCAAAAGCACCGTTATCGGGACGCCAGGCAACTGGCCGCCGTCACGCCCGAAGCGATCTGTTTCCATATATTGCACCGCCTTTCAGCCGGAAGTCGCGGTGTTACCCTGCAAAAGCGCCTCCCCAAGGGCGATTCCTACACCCAAAGCGGATTTTTACTCAGCTCGCCCAGACATTTCCCATGCCTGCGTGAGCCTCGTCATTCAAGGAGCCCACACCATGCATGCCATCAGCTTTATTCAGGATCTGGCGGTGATCATGTTGGTCGCAGGTGTGGTGACCGTGCTGTTCCACCGCTTCAAGCAGCCGGTAGTACTCGGCTACATCGTCGCCGGTTTCATCATCGGCCCGCACACACCGCCATTCGGCCTGATCCACGACGAAGAAACCATCAAGACCCTCGCCGAGCTGGGGGTGATTTTCCTGATGTTCTGCCTGGGCCTGGAGTTCAGCCTGCGCAAGCTGTTCAAGGTCGGCGCGACGGCCTTCATCGCAGCGTTTCTCGAAATCGTGCTGATGATCTGGATCGGCTACGAAATCGGCCGCTGGTTCGACTGGAACACCATGGATTCGCTGTTCCTCGGCGCGATTCTGGCGATTTCCTCGACCACCATCATCGTCAAGGCGCTCAACGATCTGAAGATGAAAAATGAGCGCTTCGCGCAGCTGATCTTCGGCGTGCTGATCGTCGAGGACATTCTCGGCATCGGCATCATCGCCTTGCTGTCGAGCATCGCGGTCAGCGGCACGGTGAGCTCCGGCGAAGTGTTTTCCACGGTCGGCAAGCTCTCGCTGTTCATGATCGTCGCGCTGGTAATCGGCATTCTGCTGGTGCCGCGACTGTTGGCCTACGTGGCGAAATTCGAAAGCAACGAGATGCTGCTGATCACCGTGCTCGGGCTGTGCTTCGGCTTCTGCCTGCTGGTGGTCAAACTCGAGTACAGCATGGTGCTCGGGGCGTTCCTGATCGGCGCGATCATGGCCGAGTCGCGGCAACTGCTGAAAATCGAGCGACTGATCGAGCCGGTACGCGACCTGTTCAGCGCGATCTTCTTCGTCGCCATCGGACTGATGCTCGACCCGATGATTCTTCTGCAGTACGCGTGGCCGATCGCGGTGATCACTGTGGCCGTGGTGCTGGGCAAGATGCTGTCCTGCGGCCTCGGGGCGTTTATCGCCGGCAATGACGGACGCACCTCACTGCGGGTCGGGATGGGGCTTTCGCAGATTGGCGAATTTTCTTTCATCATCGCGGCGCTGGGGATGACCCTGCAGGTCACCAGCAACTTCCTGTATCCGGTGGCCGTGGCGGTTTCGGTGATTACCACGTTGCTGACGCCGTACCTGATCCGGGCTGCCGATCCGCTGTCGATCAAGCTGTCAGCCGCGATGCCGCAGCGCCTCGGTCGAGTGTTCGGAATGTACGGCGAATGGCTGCGCAGCATTCAGCCGCAGGGTGAGGGCGCGATGCTGGCGTCGATGATCCGGCGGATCCTGCTGCAGGTCGGGATCAATCTGGCGCTGGTGATTGCGATCTTCTTTGCCGGCGCTTTCTTTGCCGGGCGCCTCTCGATCTGGATGCAGGACTGGATCAGCGATCCTAGCTGGCAGAAGGCGTTGATCTGGGGCGGGGCGTTGCTGGTGTCGTTGCCGTTCCTGATCGCGGCCTATCGCAAGCTCAAGGCGCTGTCGATGCTGCTGGCGGAGATGGGCGTGAAGCCGGAAATGGCCGGGCGTCACACGCAGCGAGTGCGCCGGGTGATCGCCGAAGTGATCCCGATCATCTCGCTGCTGGTGATTTTCCTGCTGTTGGCAGCCTTGTCGGCCAGTATCTTGCCGACCAACAAGTTGCTGGTGCTGATCGCCGTGGTCGCGGCCGCCGTGGCGGCGCTGCTCTGGCGCTGGTTCATCCGGGTGCACACGCGGATGCAGGTGGCCTTGCTGGAAACCCTCGACAACCACAAGGAGCCGTCGGGGCACTGACCACCCATGGGGAGGGGCGTTTCAGCTTTCCAGCCAGACGTCCCGAGCCCAGTGCCAGACCGATTCCCAGGACTCTTCGGTGATCAGTTCTTCTTCGCCCGACCACAGCACCACGGTGCCGTCTTCTTCGACGCAGTAGTAGTCATCACCGTCCTGGCAGATCGGAATCAGGTCGCGCGGCACGCCGGCATCCCAGGCGTTGGCGGCAACGTCCGGCAGGTAGGTGTGGGATTGCGGGTCGGTGACGGTCACCGGCTCCAGGCTGCCGTAAACCACGTCGCTGACGGTCAGCAAAAACTCTTTGAAGACGAACGGGATGTTGATGAAGAGCTCTTCTTCGATTTCCACCAACTGGTCTTCGTCGGGCAACTCCAGGGGAACCGGTACGGGTTCGTTGGCTTCGCGCAGTTGTTCGATGATTTCTTCCACGTCCGGGATCCTCTTGCTTGAATGGCGCGGTTTATATGGGGCGGTTTATACAGTAGCTCGCTATAGATGCAACCGCGAAATAGAAAACCCCGGCCGAGGCCGGGGTTTTCATTACTGCGGGTAAAACGTCGGAGGTGATCAGCCGTTCTGGCGGATACCGGCGACCAGCCAAGGCTGGTTGTCGCCCTGTGGACGTTCCATGTTCCAGCTTTCGCTGAACACTTCGCCCTGCTGGTCGAAACGCGAAGTCTTCGACACGCCGCTGAAGGTCAGCGTGGCAATGGTCTTGTCCGCACGGTCATCCACGCCATCCAGTTGCACCTGGAGATTGTCGATGTAGGTGGACTGGAACGCATCACCCAGTTCCGCACGCTCGCGCTTGAGGAACTCGAACATCTGCGGAGTCACGAACTCGGCGATCTTGTCCATTTCGTTGGCGTCCCAGTGCTGCTGCAGCGCCTGGAAGTGGCTGCGGGCGGCTTCAAGGAAGCGCTGTTCGTTGAACCAGGCCGGCGCGTTGATCACCGGACGGGCGGCAGCAGGCGCGGCCGAACCACCGAAGATCGAACCCATGGCTGCTGGTTTCTGTTCAAACACTTCACGCTGCATCGGCGCGCCGGCCGGAGCGAACTGCTCCTGCTGCTTGCGACGACGGGCGGCGATGAAGCGGAAGATCACGAACGCGATCACGGCCATGATCAGGATATCGAAGAACTGCATGCCTTCGAAGCCACCGCCCATGAACATGGAAGCGAGCAGGCCACCGGCCGCGATGCCGGCCAGAGGGCCGAGCCATTTCGAAGCACCGCCGGCCTTGGCCGCAGCGCCCGCGGCACCGGCAGCACCAGCGGTCGCCGCAGCGCCGCCCATGCCTGGGGAAGAAGGAGCCATCTGGCTGGTCTGGTGCGTCGGCGCAGCGCCGGCGCTTTTGCCACCACCAAAGCGCTTGGCGTTGGCGTCGAGGCTCATCGTCAGGCCGATGCACAACGCCATGGCGATGCTAAGAAAACGTTTCATAAAGGGAATTCCCGTTTGTGGAGACACGCGCGCCATGTTGCACAGCTGAAGTGTTACTGGCTAGCGAGAGAGTGTTTCGGGCTTTTGCCTGACAGGTTACGTTCAGCTCGGTCAGGGCAATAAGGCCATGTACTTTTGTCTGTAGGAAAAGGAGATAGGTTCAGCAGGAAATGGATCAGCGCCGCAAGGCCAGCATCACCACACCGGCGGTGATCAGACCGATGCCGCCCCACTGGCGCAGGTCGAGTTTCTCGCCCAGCAGGATCACACCGAGCACCGCCACGAAGACCACGCTGAGCTTGTCCACCGGGGCGACCAGCGATGCCGGTCCGACTTTCAACGCCCGGAAGTAGCACAGCCACGAAGCGCCGGTTCCCAGGCCCGACAACAGCAGGAACAGGTAGCTCTTGGCGGAGATCGATCCCAAGGACTGATATTGGCCCGTGGCGTACAAAATCAAGGCCAGACTGACCAATACGACGATTGTGCGCAGTAGGGTAGCGAAGTCGGAGTTGACGTTTTCGATGCCGATCTTGGCGAAGATGGCCGTCAGCGCGGCGAAAGTCGCCGAGAGCAGGGCCCAGAACGTCCAGGAAGAAAAGAAGCCCGAGCCCATCGATGTTGCCTCCAGTGCCCGTTCCCGCGTTGGGCGCGGAAACGAACGGTGACTTATATGGCTTCCAGCTTCGCGTACCCGAGCATCAGCCACTTGCTGCCTTCGGCGAAGTTCACCTGCACCCGCGCCTGGGCGCCGGCGCCCTCGAAATTGAGGATCACGCCGTCGCCGAAGATCGAGTGACGGACAGCCTGGCCAAGGCTCAGGCCGGTTTCCGGAATCTCGCTGCCGCTGAACAGGTTGCTGCCGCCCATCGACTGGTTGCCGCCGAACGGTCGGCTGACGCTGTTGGACAGGCGTACTTCCTGAATCAGGCCTTTCGGTACTTCCCGTACGAAACGCGACACCTTGTTATAGGTTTCGCTGCCGTACAGGCGTCGGGTTTCAGCGTAGGTCATCACCAGATTCTGCATCGCCCGGGTAATGCCGACATAGGCCAGTCGCCGCTCCTCCTCAAGGCGCCCCGGTTCTTCCAGGCTCATCTTGTGCGGGAACAGGCCTTCTTCCATGCCCACCAGGAACACGTAAGGGAATTCCAGGCCCTTGGCGCTGTGCAGGGTCATCAACTGAATGCTGTCTTCGTGCTCGTCGGCCTGGGTGTCGCCGGCCTCCAGCGAAGCGTGACCGAGGAACGCCGCCAGCGGCGTCAGCTCTTCGTCTTCTTCGGTGTTCTCGAAGTTGCGCGCGGCGCTGACCAGTTCCTCAAGGTTTTCCACCCGGGCCTGGCCTTTCTCGCCTTTTTCCGCTTCGTGGTAGGCGATCAGTCCGGATTGCTCGATAACGGTCTGGGTCATCAGGTGCAACGGCATCTCGGCGCACTTGGCGGCGAGATTTTCGATCAGCTCGATAAACGCGCCCAGCGCACCGGCGGCGCGACCGGTCAGACCCTTGTTGGCCACCAGCTGGCGCATGGCTTCCCACATCGACACATCGCTGTGACGGGCATGGTCGCGGATCGCTTCGACGGTTTTCTCGCCGATGCCGCGAGCCGGGACGTTGATCACCCGCTCCAGGGCCGCATCGTTGCCGCGACCTTCCAGCAAACGCAGGTAAGCCATGGCGTTCTTGATTTCCGCCCGTTCGAAGAAGCGCTGGCCGCCATAGATGCGGTACGGAATGCGTTCGCGCAGCAAGGCTTCTTCCAGAACGCGCGATTGGGCGTTGGAGCGGTAGAGAATCGCGATATCGCTGCGAGCCAGGCCGGTTTTCAGCGCGCTTTCGATGGTTTCGACAACGTAGCGTGCTTCATCGTGTTCGTTGAAGGCGGCGTAAAGATTGATCGCTTCGCCATCGCCGCCGTCGGTCCACAGCTCTTTGCCGAGACGTCCGGTGTTGTTGGCGATCAGGGCGTTGGCGGCCTTCAGGATGCCGGCCGTGGAGCGGTAGTTCTGCTCCAGACGGATGGTCACCGAATCCGGAAAGTCAGAAGAGTACTGGTGGATGTTCTCGATTTTCGCGCCGCGCCAGCCGTAGATCGACTGGTCGTCGTCGCCGACCACCATCAGGCTGTCGCCGCCCTTGCCCAGCAGACGCAACCAGGCGTACTGCACGGCGTTGGTGTCCTGGAATTCGTCCACCAGAATGTGTCGGAAACGCTTCTGGTAGTGCGCCAGCAGGCCCGGATGGTCGCGCCACAGATCGAGGGCGCGCAGCAGCAGCTCGGAGAAGTCGATGACGCCGGCACGCTGGCACGCCGCCTCGTAAGCCTCATAAATGCCGCGCATGGTGGCAAGGAACAGATCGCCGCTGGCCTGAATGTGTTGCGGACGCAGACCTTCGTCTTTCTGCCCGTTGATGAACCACTGGGCCTGACGGGCCGGCCAGCGTTGCTCGTCCAGCCCCAGCTCGCGGATCACCCGCTTGACCAGTCGTTGCTGGTCGTCGCTGTCGAGAATCTGAAAGGTCTGGCTCAGCCCGGCTTCCTGCCAGTGCGCCCGCAACAGGCGGTGCGCCAGGCCGTGGAAGGTACCAACCCACATGCCGGCCGGGTTGATGCCCAGCAATTGCTCGATGCGGTGACGCATCTCGGCAGCGGCTTTATTGGTGAAGGTCACCGACAGAATCGAGTGGGGCGAGGCGTTTTCGACCTGGATCAACCAGGCGATACGGTGCACCAGCACTCGGGTTTTGCCGGAGCCGGCACCGGCCAGGACCAATTGACGACCAACGGGAGCCGCTACGGCCTGGCGTTGGGCATCGTTGAGGGAGTTCAGCAGAAGGGAGAGATCATCGCGCATCGGGGCATTCTAGGGTGCGCCGCAGGCCCGGGCAAACCGAGCTTTGCATTAGCCGATGAAAGTCCTGCCGATGACGACCGGTCGGTCACCGGCTACAGGCGTTGGCCCGCCTCGCTTGGGGGCTTTTGCGGGTGTCGGGAGGCTGAAAAGTTTCGGTGAAATTATGATCTGGGGCAGTTTGGCAAGTGGTTCGGCTTGTGTATGCTCCGTCCACGTTTCCGGGCGCATGCTCACACTTATAAGAACAAGAACGTTGCCTATGACCCTCAGCTTCGACCTGTCGGGCCCCTCCGTGGAGCCTCGGGTGATCCGCAAGCTTTACGCCACCCAGATGGCGGTCGAGCGCACGCGCCTTCTTTATCAGGGTTCGCTGTTGCCAACCCTGTTCATGTTGATCAATGGTCTGGTCTGCGCCGGTCTGCTCTGGAGTCCGCAGCGTTACTTCGTGGTCAGCGTCTGGCTGGTGTGGCTGCTGTCGCTGGTGGCGTTGCGGGTGATTCAGGTCGCGGCCTTCGATTCGGCGATTCCCGATCGCCAGGCCCAGCCGATCTGGGGGCGGATGTTCCTGCTCGGCTCGACCATGACCGGCCTGACCCTGGCCGGTGCCGGCATCGCGTTGGTCCCCGCCGACAACTTCATGCAGCAAGCCTGGGTGTTCGGCCTGATCGGTGCCGCGACCCTGTCGGCCAGCGTGGCCTACGCCGTGAGCATTCCGGCCTTTCTCTCCTTTACCTTGCCGTGCCTGCTGCCGGCCATCGGTTATCTGTTCTGGGGCGGTGACGAACTGGCGCGCGGCTGGGGCTGGCTCGGGCTGATTCTGCTCGGCTCCCTGAGCGTGGTGGCGTGGCAGGTCAATCGGCTGATCGATCGCGGTTTGCTGCGGCGCTTCCAGAACCAGCACCTGATCGAACACCTGCAACAAGCGCAAACCCGCAGCGAACAGCTCAATCAGGAGCTGGCGAAGGAAATCGAACACCGGCGCTGCGCCGAGGGCAAACTGCGTGAAGCCCAAGTTGAACTGGAGGACCGGGTCGCCCAGCGCAGCCGGGAACTGGACGTCGCCAACCAGGCTTTGAGCAAAAGCGAGGCGCGCCTGGCCCTGGCGTTGAAAGCCAGTGAGCTGGGGCTGTGGGACTGGAACCTGCAGACCGACGAAGTTCACCACACGCAGATTCAGGAATTGTTTGGCCTTGACCCGGAATACGTCACCGGGCTGCTCAGGCATCTGCGGCCACGCCTGCACCCGGAAGATGTGCCACCGCTCAAACGAGCACTGATTGAGCACTTGAAGGGGCGCACCGAGGATTATCAGATCGAGTACCGCGTGCGCCACGGCGACGGCCACTGGGTCTGGATCGAAGACCGTGGGCGAGCGGTGGAGCGCGACGACAACGGGCGGGTCATCCGCATGGTCGGCACCCGCCGTGACATCAGCGTCAGCAAAAGCCTGGAAGCCCAACAGCAATTGGCGGCGACGGTGTTCGAGGCCGCCAGCGAAGGCATCGTGATTCTCGACCCGAATTATTCGCTGATCGCCATCAACCAGGCCTTCAGCCGGGTCACCGGGTATGACATCGACGACATGCTCGGGCGCAACGTCGTCGAACTGCCGTGCAGCCGCGACGCCCGTCGACACTACGTCGCGATCCGCCACGCGCTGGAGCAGCACGGCAGTTGGCAGGGCGAATTGGTGGAAACCCGCAAGAACGGCGAGCTGTATCCGCAATGGCTGCAATTGAATGCCGTGCGCGACAGTCGGGGAAATGTCAGTCATATCGTCGGCTTCTTCGCCGATCTGTCGGCGCGCCGCGAATCCGAAGAGCGCATGCGCTACCTGACCCACTACGACGAACTCACGGGTCTGGCCAACCGCTCGCTGTTCCGCGAACGCCTGCACGAAGCCCATCAGCGCGTGCGGCAGGGCGGGCGCCGGAGTCTGGCGCTGCTGCATATCAATCTGGATCGCTTCAAGCTGCTCAACGACAGCCTCGGTCATGAGATCGCCGACCAGTTGCTGCAAAAGATGTCGCGGCGGCTGGTCAATGCTCTGCCGGAAGCCGACACCATCGCCCGGCTGTCCGGCGATGAGTTCGCGGTACTGTTCGACGCCTACGGCAACCTGTCGAGCCTGGCGCGGGTCGCCACGCGACTGTCGAGCAAGCTGCGCCTGCCGTTGACCGTGGAAGGGCATGAGCTGGTAGTCAGCGCCTCGATGGGCATCAGCATGCTGCCGGACAACGCCCGGGAGATTTCCGCGCTGGTCAGCCAGTCGAATATGGCCATGCAACATGCCAAACACCTGGGTGGCAACAACTTCCAGTTCTACACCGACAGTCTGCAGGCCAGCACGCTGGAGCGCCTGCAACTGGAAAACCAGCTGCGCAAAGCCATCGAGGAAAAGCAGCTCAACGTCTTCTATCAACCGAAACTGTGCCTGGCGACCGGGCGTCTCAACGCGGCGGAAGCGCTGGTGCGCTGGGATCACCCGACCATGGGCCGGGTACCGCCGGGGGATTTCATCGGTCTGGCCGAAGAAACAGGGCTGATCGGGCCGATCGGCGAATTCGTCCTGCGTCAGGCCTGCTGGCAGGCGTGTGAATGGCAGCGTCAGGGGCTGGCGCCGATCCGGGTTTCGGTGAACCTGTCGGTGCATCAACTGCGCCAGGGCAAACTGGTCAGTCTGGTGCGTCAGGTGCTGGAGGAAACCGGCCTGGCACCGCACTACCTCGAACTGGAACTGACCGAAAGCCAGCTGCTCGACAGCGTCGAACACATCATCGCCACGTTCCAGCAGTTGCGGGATCTGGGGGTGAAACTGGCGATCGACGATTTCGGCACCGGCTATTCATCGCTGAGCTATCTGAAGCGGATTCCGGTGGACTACGTGAAGATCGATCAGGCCTTTATTCGCGGGTTGGGCGAGGGCAGCGAGGACGCGGCGATCACCCGGGCGATCATTGCGATGGCTCACGGGCTGTCACTGAAAGTTGTCGCCGAAGGTGTCGAGCGATCCGAGCAGCTGGCGTTTCTGAAAGCTGAAGGTTGCGACGAGGTGCAGGGCTATCTGATCAGCCGTCCGGTGGAGGCGGTCGGCCTTGCCGCGTTGCTGCGTGAACAGGAAAAACCGCTGTAAAGGGCTACATGCAGCGCATGTCGCCTGATCCGGGGGGATCGAGTTACGCATTGAGCAGGCAAAAAGCCGATTCATGTAGTATAACTACAAACTTGCTACATCCCCGGCATCTGGCCAAAGCACATCTTTCCATAACAAGAGTCCAGCCCCTTGAATCTGCTGCAACACATCGCCCAGTCACGTCACCTGTTACGCAAGTCGGAGCTCAAGGTCGCCGACCACGTGCTGCTTGACCCTGCGGCAGTGATGCACAGTTCCATGGCCGACCTGGCTCACAGCGTCGGCATCAGCGAGCCGACCATCGTGCGCTTCTGCCGGGCCATCGGTTGTTCCGGTTTTCAGGATCTGAAACTCAAGCTCGCGCAAAGCCTCGCGGCCGGCGCCAGCTTCGGTCAGTTCGCGATCCATGAAGACGACTCCGTCGCCGACTACAGCCTGAAGATTTTCGACACCACGTTGCACACGCTGATGGAGGTTCGCGAGAAGCTCGATCCTCTGGAGCTGCAACGCGCGGTGACGCTGATGTCCCAGGCCCAGCGCGTCGAGTTCTACGGTTTCGGTGCGTCGGGCGCGGTGGCGGCGGATGCGCAGCACAAGTTCTTCCGTCTGCTGCTGACCGCCGCGGCGTATTCCGACCCGCATATGCAGGCGATGTCGGCGGTGACGCTGAAGCCGACAGACGTGGCGATCTGCATTTCCCAGTCCGGCCGTTCCAAAGACTTGCTGATCACCGCCAACCTCGTTCGCGAGAGCGGTGCGTCGCTGATCACCTTGTGCCCGAGCCAGACACCGCTGGCCGAGCTGTCGACCGTCAACCTGGCGATCGACGTTCACGAAGACACCGAAATCTACACGCCGCTGACCTCGCGTATCGCTCACCTGGTGGTGATCGACGTACTGGCGATGGGCGTGGCCATGGCGCGCGGGCCGAGCCTGGTCAACCACCTCAAGAGCGTCAAGCGCAGCCTGCGCAGCTTGCGGCTGTCGCCAAAATCGGTGAAAGCGCTGGATGACTGATTGTCGTGGGGTGATGGCAATCTTCATCTGCCTGTAACCCCGACGCAGCCAAATCGTCATCCACCGCGCCTATCGTGAAACTCCCGTAAACGCCTTGGGAGACTCGAAATGGCTCAGCCTTACGAAGAACGCAACAGCGCCGCGAAAACCCGTCGTCAGCAGGAAGACCAGCGCCGCATGGAGTTTCGCCGCGCCATCGAAGATCGCTTCGAACTTCGCCAGCTTCAGGCCGAAATCGGCGATTTTCCCGAGGACATCAATCACTGGCAGGCAGCGCCGGCAGCTTCCCGTCGAAGCGCTCAACCAGCGCGCTGATCTGCACCCGTTCGCTGCGGATAAACGCCAGGAAGGCGTGCGCCACCGGTGACAGCCGCTTGGCTTTGGCTTGCACCAGGCACCAGCTGCGAAACAGCGGCAATTCTTCGACCGGCAGCTCGACCAGGCCGCCGGTCGCCAGCTCCAGGTTCAGGGCGTGGCGCGTCAACAGCGCCAGGCCCAGACCCGCTACCACGCATTCACGCTGGGCTTCGGCCGACGCCACTTCCTGGGTCTGGGTGAAGTGCACGCGCTTCTCCTTGAAATACTCCTCGCAGGCCAGTCGCGTGCCCGAGCCGGGTTCGCGGATCAGCAGGGTGTACGGCTCAAGGTCCTGCAAACGCAGCGGACCCATGTGTGCCAGCGGATGATCCGGCCGCGCCACGGCGACGATCGGGTTGTTGAGGAACGGCAGGAATTCCAGACCCATGTCCTGCGGCACCATCGACATGATCACCAGATCGTCGCGGTTGTCGGAGAGGCGGCGAATCACCTGGCCACGGTTGACCACCGTCAGTTGCAGATTTACTTCCGGATGCTGACGCTTGAACGCCGCGAACAGATGCGGCACGAAGTATTTGGCGCTGGATTCCACCGCCAGCTTCAACTGGCCCTGCAGCGAGCCCTGCATGTCCGAGAGCTGCATGTCGAGGTTTTCCAACCGGCCGAAGATATCCCGGCTGGCGCGCTGAAGTGCTTCGGCCGCTTCGGTCATGTAGAGTTTTTTGCCCACGTAATCGAATAATGGCTGGCCGATCAGCTCTTCGAGCTGACGAATCTGTAGGCTGACGGCCGGTTGTGTGAGCGACATTTCCTCGGCGGCACGGCTGTAGGAGCGCAAATCGCACACTTCGTTGAAGATCTGCAATTGACGCAATGTCATACGCATCAGGGACTTACGCATTTTCTACTGACTCTGGCCATTGGCTGATGCACTGACTATAAGTCTTTACTTATGCCTGACCCAATTTTTATTCATTTTTGTTAATCCCTTGTCAGCGCTAGTGTGGAGCCGAGACCAGATTGAAACATTTGGTCACGTGCCGACCTGGGTCTAGCAGGTCGTGGTGCCACCGGCTCAAGGGAACCTCCAAGTGATAACAAAGATCCTGATCGCCAACCGTGGTGAGATTGCCGTACGAATCGTGCGTGCCTGCGCCGAGATGGGCATCCGTTCGGTCGCGATCTATTCCGACGCCGACCGGCATGCCTTGCATGTGAAGCGTGCGGACGAGGCCCACAGCATTGGTGCCGAGCCGCTGGCCGGTTACCTGAACCCGCGCAAGCTGGTGAACCTGGCCGTGGAAACCGGCTGCGATGCGCTGCACCCCGGCTACGGTTTCCTCTCGGAAAACGCCGAGCTGGCAGACATCTGCGCCGAACGCGGAATCAAATTCATCGGCCCGTCGGCGGAAGTCATCCGCCGCATGGGCGACAAGACCGAAGCGCGCCGCAGCATGATCAAGGCCGGCGTACCGGTCACGCCGGGCACCGAAGGCAACGTTTCGGGCATCGAGGAAGCATTGAGCGAGGGCGACCGCATCGGTTACCCGGTGATGCTCAAGGCCACTTCCGGTGGTGGCGGTCGCGGTATCCGTCGCTGCAACAGCCGCGAAGAACTCGAACAGAATTTCCCCCGGGTCATTTCCGAAGCCACCAAGGCCTTCGGTTCGGCGGAAGTGTTCCTGGAAAAATGCATCGTCAATCCGAAGCACATCGAAGCGCAGATCCTCGGCGACAGCTTCGGCAACGTCGTGCATCTGTTCGAACGTGACTGCTCGATCCAGCGCCGCAACCAGAAGCTGATCGAAATCGCCCCGAGCCCGCAACTGACCCCGGAACAGCGCGCCTACATCGGCGACCTGTCGGTGCGTGCAGCCAAGGCCGTGGGCTACGAGAACGCCGGCACCGTGGAGTTCCTGCTCGCCGAGGGCGAGGTGTACTTCATGGAGATGAACACTCGGGTGCAGGTGGAACACACCATCACCGAAGAAATCACCGGGATCGACATCGTCCGCGAACAGATCCGCATCGCCTCCGGCCTGCCGCTGTCGGTGAAGCAGGAGGACATCCAGCACCGCGGTTTTGCCCTGCAATTCCGGATCAACGCCGAAGACCCGAAAAACAACTTCCTGCCGAGCTTCGGCAAGATCACGCGCTACTACGCCCCCGGCGGCCCTGGAGTGCGTACCGACACGGCGATCTACACCGGCTACACCATCCCGCCGTTCTACGACTCGATGTGCCTGAAATTAGTGGTGTGGGCGCTGACTTGGGAAGAGGCGATGGACCGTGGCCTGCGCGCCCTCGACGACATGCGTCTGCAAGGCGTGAAGACCACCGCCGCGTATTACCAGGAAATCCTGCGCAACCCGGAATTCCGTAGCGGCCAGTTCAATACCAGCTTCGTTGAAAGCCACCCTGAACTGACCAACTACTCGATCAAGCGCAAACCCGAAGAGCTGGCCCTGGCCATCGCCGCCGCCATCGCCGCCCACGCAGGCCTGTGAGGAATAGAACAATGACTAAAAAGATTTTCGTAACCGACACCATCCTGCGCGACGCTCACCAATCGCTGCTCGCCACCCGCATGCGCACCGAAGACATGCTGCCGATCTGCGACAAGCTCGACAAAGTCGGCTACTGGTCGCTGGAATGCTGGGGCGGCGCGACCTTCGACGCTTGCGTGCGTTTCCTGAAAGAAGACCCGTGGGAGCGTCTGCGCCAACTGCGCGCTGCGTTGCCCAACACCCGCCTGCAAATGCTCCTGCGCGGCCAGAACCTGCTGGGCTACCGCCACTACAGCGATGACGTGGTCAAAGCGTTCGTCGCCAAGGCCGCAGTCAACGGCATCGACGTGTTCCGCATCTTCGACGCGATGAACGACGTGCGTAACCTGCGCGTGGCGATCGAAGCGGTGAAGGCTGCCGGCAAACACGCCCAGGGCACCATCGCCTACACCACCAGCCCGGTGCATACCATCGACGCGTTCGTCGCCCAGGCCAAGCAAATGGAAGCCATGGGTTGCGACTCGGTGGCGATCAAGGACATGGCCGGTCTGCTGACCCCATACGCGACCGGTGAGCTGGTGCGTGCACTGAAAGCCGAGCAGTCGCTGCCAGTGTTTATCCACTCCCACGACACCGCCGGCCTGGCAGCCATGTGCCAGCTCAAGGCAATTGAAAACGGTGCCGACCACATCGACACCGCCATCTCCAGCTTCGCTTCGGGCACCAGCCACCCTGGCACCGAATCGATGGTCGCTGCACTCAAAGGCACCGAGTTCGATACCGGTCTGAACCTGGAGCTGTTGCAGGAAATCGGCCTGTACTTCTACGCCGTGCGCAAGAAGTACCACCAGTTTGAAAGCGAATTCACCGCCGTCGATACCCGTGTTCAAGTGAACCAGGTGCCGGGCGGGATGATTTCCAACCTGGCCAACCAGTTGAAAGAGCAGGGCGCTCTGAACCGCATGGGCGAAGTGCTGGCGGAGATTCCGCGCGTGCGTGAAGACCTTGGCTTCCCGCCGCTGGTGACCCCGACTTCGCAGATCGTCGGCACCCAGGCGTTCTTCAACGTGCTGGCCGGCGAGCGCTACAAGACCATTACCAACGAGGTGAAGCTCTACCTGCAAGGCGGCTACGGCAAGGCGCCGGGCACCGTGAACGAGAAGCTGCGTCGCCAGGCCATCGGCAGCGAAGAGGTGATCGACGTACGTCCGGCCGATCTGCTCAAGCCGGAAATGACCAAGCTGCGTGCCGATATCGGCGCACTGGCCAAGTCCGAAGAAGACGTGCTGACATTCGCCATGTTCCCGGACATCGGTCGCAAGTTCCTCGAAGAGCGTGCCGCCGGCACCCTCACTCCGGAAGTGCTGCTGCCGATCCCGGAAGCGGGCAAGGTGGCTTCGGCCGGCGGCGAAGGCGTACCGACCGAGTTCGTCATCGACGTGCATGGCGAAACCTACCGCGTGGACATCACCGGTGTCGGCGTCAAGGCTGAGGGCAAGCGTCACTTCTACCTGTCCATCGACGGCATGCCGGAAGAAGTGGTGTTCGAGCCGCTCAACGAATTCGTCGGCGGCGGCAGCAGCAAGCGCAAGCAGGCTTCGGCCCCGGGCCACGTCAGCACCACCATGCCGGGCAACATCGTCGATGTGCTGGTCAAGGAAGGCGACACCGTCAAGGCGGGCCAGGCTGTGCTGATCACCGAAGCGATGAAGATGGAGACCGAAGTCCAGGCGGCGATTGCCGGCAAGGTCACCGCCATTCATGTCGCCAAGGGCGACCGGGTGAACCCGGGCGAAATCCTGATCGAGATCGAAGGCTGAGATAACAGCATCGATACAACGCTTTAAACCTCGGGGGGGCATGTGCTCCCCTTTTTTTTGCTTTCAAAGTGCTGCCGCACCGTGCGGCAGCAACCCGTCCGGACTTAGAACGCCATTCGCCACTGCCCCGATACGCCGTGGTTTCGGCTGTCGCTACCGATCTCACCCGACAAGCCAACACCGAGTGTGTGGCTGGACGAGACGGCCAGATCCAGCCCGGTGTCGAGCGTCAGGCTGTTGCGATCCAGCTCCGCGCCGTAGACGGTGTAGTCATGGCCGCCGGTGACCAGACGTTGCCGGGTGCTGGTGTAGGTCTCGCCATAAACGTGTTTCCACCCCGCGCTGAGTCGTGGCGTGAGGCGCATGCCGTTATCCAGCGTGCTGACTTTCGCCATGCGCAGGCCGACGGTGGTGTTGAAGTTGCCTTGGGATTGAGCGTGAACCTTGAGCGCCGCCGCTCCGCCTTTCTCGGTGTAGCCGTCGCGCTGGTAGCGTTGGTAACCGAGGCTGGCAAATGGCTCGATGCTGACGTTGGCCCGACCCAGGTTGTGTCCCGACTCGATAAACGCTTGCTGGGTGCTGGCTTGGTAGTCGCCTTTGAGTCGGTCATGGAAACGGCCGAACGCGACTTTGCGGCGGGTACTGCCTTCATGGTTGCTCCAGGCTGCGCCTAACCGAAGTGACAGCGGGCCGGTCTGGCGCAAGGCGTAGGCGCCGAGGTGCCAACTGTCGAGATCGCCGTCCAGCTCCTTGCTGTCCATGCGCGTGCCAGAGGTGCCGCCCATCAAGCCCAGTCGCCATTCTTCGTCGAGCCGCCAGTCCGCACCGAGCAGCAGTCCTTTGGTGGAATGCTGCATGGGCTCCACATCGCGATCCAGTTTCCCGCTGTGGCCGAGGGCCTGCAGCCAGACCCTGCCACTCTCGGCGTTTCCGGCCGCGTGGCGCGGTGCGTTTGGCTGGTTTTCATGCAGGTTATCGAGCTGGTGCATGGCCGACAGCAGGCTGGCGCTGACCGGTGTGACGCTGCTCAAGGTGGCCTTGGCGAGGTTGGCGTTGCTGCCGCCGGCCAGTTGATCGTAGGCGAGGGCGGCCGTAGTTTCGTCGGCAGCGAGCAGGGCTTCGATGGCTGCGTTTCCCGGAGGTAGAGGGGAATCCGTTGACGGCGGCTGGTCTACCACTTGGGTTTGTTGAGATGCGGACGTTTCGGCCAGAACCGATTCCGGTAAGGGCGCTGGTTTTTCCAGGCTTTCTTTGAGTGCGCTGCCGCTTTGCGTCGTGGCGACCTTCTCGGAGGGAATGTCATCGGGTGCAGGAAGGGGTGCCGCTGGAATCTCAGTGCTGACCGGAAATGTTTCTGGCGTCGGAGCGATACTTTCTGCAAGCAGTGGCTCTGGAGCGAGACTGGGCGGAGCAGGTTTTTCTTTCTTCTTGCGCGCAGGCTTGGGTTTCACTTCGTCCATGACGGGCGCATCGGGCTCCGACTGCTCCGCCAGAGAAAATTCCACGCAACCGACTGCCAGCGCAACCGCCAGCACAAGATGTTGAAGCTTGTATTTGCATTGAATGGGCATTCAGTTCGTCTCATGTGAAATGAGGCCAAACTGTAAAAGTCGATGCCGGTCCACCGATGCCGGGCAATTCCGAGTCGGATGCAGGTGATGGCGTCTGCTTTTGTAGCCCGGGCGCTGGCAGGTAATGAACCCGCCATGATTACCCGATCGACCAGACGCCTTTACCTACAACTCCCGCTGAAATCCGGATTGGCGAAATCTCAAAAACTCATCTGCCACTGCCCGATCAACCCGTGATTACGGCTGTTGCTACCAATCTCGCCGCTGTATCCCAGCCCCAGCGTATGCCGCGCGGAAATGCCAAGATCCAGCCCTGCTTCGAGTACGAGGCTGTCGCGATCCAGCGAGCTGCCATCGACGCTGAACGCCGTGCCACCGACCACAAATGCCTGACGGGTCGAGCTGCTGACATCGCCGTAGGTGTGCTTCCAGCCGGCGGCCATCCGCGGGGTCAGGCTCATGCCATTGTCCAGCGAGCTGAGGTGCGCCAAGCGCAGGCCGAAGGTGCTGCTGAAGTTGTCCTGGGTCTGACTGTCGACCTGCAAGGCCGCGGCGCCACCCTTTTCCTGATAGCGGTCGCGGTGATAGCGCTGGTAGCCGAGGCTGGCGAACGGTTCGGCGCTGAGTCGGCCGCTGCCCATGGCGTAGCCGAGTTCGGCGAACGCTTGCTGGCTGTCGGCGTCGTAATCACCCTTGGGGCGATCGCTGAAACCATTGAACGCGATGGTGCGTTTGCTTTCGCCCTGATGACCGCTGTACGCCGCGCCCAAGCGCAAGGCGATCGGACCGTTTTGATGCAGCGCATAAACGCCGGCGTGCCAGCTCTCGACATTGCCGTCGAAGCCGGTGGCGTCCAGGTCAGTCTTCGAATAGCCGCCGAGCACGCCCAGACGCCATTGTGGATTCAGTGACCAGTCGGCACCGAGCACGCTGCCCTTGGTGCGTTGTTCCAGACCGCTGCTGCCGTGTTCGCCATCTAGCTTGCCGTAGCCGCCAATGGCCTGCAGCCAGAGCCGGCCCCGGGCGTTCGGATCGTTCAGGTTTCGTGCTTCGGACGGTACGCCGTTGGCGGCGAGGATCGGCGTATCACGCTGATCGAGGCCGACCATCAAGCCTGGGCTGCCGCCCATTTGCTGCATCGCCGAGAGCATGCTGCTGCCGACCTGGCTGCTGGCGCCGAGGGTGGCGCTGGTCAGATTGGCGTTGCTGGCGCCGGCCAGTTGCTCGATGGCTGCGCCCGCGCTGGATTGCGTGGTGTTGAGCAGGGCGTTGTACAGCGCATTGTTCTTGCCGATCGAGGCCAGGCTGTTGGCGGCATTGCTGCCGTTGCCGGTGGCGGCGAATTCATTGAACGCCACGTCATTGCGGGTGTAAGTCAGGTCGACCTGCGTTGGCGTGTAAGCGAGGGTCGGCGTGAGGAACGCGTAGTCGCTGGTGACCGCGCCGAACGTGCCGTTGACCCGCGCTGCCTGCAGCACTGTGTAATGGCTCTGCCACGGATAAGTGCCGCTGCCGGGATTGACCGCCAGCGTTGCGCCGTTGAGGTTGGCCGTGCCGCCGACCTGGACCGGCGCGCTGCTGCCATCGGCATTGACGCCATAAGCGAGGGTGGATGCGCTGCCCATGTTCAAGTCGTGCACGATGGCCGCGGTGCCGAGGCGGGTGTCGGTGCGCAACGTGCCATTGACGTTGAGGTTGCCTACCGAACCGCCACCCGCATACACACCACCGACGTCCACGGTCAGGTTGCCGGCGATACCGCCCTGGTTGATCAGCGTGGCGCCGTTGCGCACGGCACCACCGTCGCTGAAGTCGCCGCTGCCGGTGAGCGTCCAGGCACCTTGTTTGACTTCCAGCCATTCAAGGTTGCGGCTCGCACCGAAGCTGCCGCCCGCCGCATCGTCCATCACCACGCGGTCATAACCGCTGCCGCCATCGACCACGCCGACAAAGCGGCTGCCGTTGCGCAGGGTCAGGCTGTCATTGCCGCCGCCCAGATCCAGCGCCAGCCCGTTGCTGCCGCTGATGGTGCCGCCGTTGATCACGTTGTCGGCGAACTCACCGACGAACTTCACGCCGAAACCGTCGAGACCCTGGATGGTGCCGTAGTTCTCCAGCGTGGTGGCCGCCAGTCCTGAACCGCCGCTGCCGTCGTCCACCAGAATCGCGCTGTTGGCGCCGCTGATCAGCGCGTCCTTGGCGTTAAGAATGTACCCGCCGCCGAGCGCAATGCCTTCGCTGCCATTGGCGAAACCACCCTTGTCCACACCACCGGCGCCGACGCCCTGAATGGTGCCGTAGTTTTCGATGTGGGCAATCTTGTCGATGTCCACGCCGTCGCCGTCGCCATTGGCTTGCAACCCGGAATAGGCGCCAGTGATGGTGCCGTGGTTGATCACCGTGCCGTCGCCATCGGAACCGAAACCGGAGCCGTTGCGCCCGGTGATTTGCCCGTAGTTGACCAGCGTCGCTCCCAGGTCGGTGGTGATGCCATGGCGCCCGCCCGAAATCACGCCGTAGTTGGTCACGCTGACACCGGTCGCGGTGTCGATATCGATGCCGTCGAACTTCTGGTCGGCGTTGTGCGAGTCACCGGTGGAGATCTCGCCGTAGTTGCTGATGGTCGCGTTGGCGCCGGTTTTCATGCCGTCGCTGGCGTCGCCACGAATCAGCCCGCCCGCGCGGTTGATGATCGTGGTTTTGACCCCGTCGCTGCGCAACGCATCCAGATCCAGGCCTTGGCCTGTGGTCGAGCGAATGGTGCCGCTGTTGTCGATCAGCAGGCTGCCGCTGACGAAGTTGCTGTCGATGCGAATCGCGTCGTTGGAGCCGAGAATCTGCCCGCCGCTGCGGTTATAGATGGCGTAGTTTCGCGCCTGGGTCAGGTCGCCGCTGCTGTCGATGGCACGGCCACCGGAGGAGATGATCTTGCCGGCGTTGTCGATGATCACACCGGCCCCGCTGGTCTTGTCCTTCAGGCTCACTGCCTTGCCACTGTTGGTGATGCTGCCCGGCGCCGAAATGGTCAGCGTATCGCTGCCGCCCAGTGTCTGCGCTGCAGTGGTGGCGGTGTCGATCTGCACGGTCTTGCCGTGGGCGGCGCTGGTTGCGATCAACAGGGCAATGGCAAACGACAGGCGCAGGGGCGGCAAGGGCATGGGGCGGGCGTCCTTTTTGTTATAAGCGGGGCGTCCTGTATAGCGGAGGGTTTTTACAGAATGATGTACGGACTATGTGCATTCTTTTGCAGTTCAGGCCTCAGATTTGGACGTTCATCTGCAATTCATTGCAGATCCGACGGTGGCGAAGAGTCGAAATCGCAGCCTTGGACATCGCTTGAACGAGATGACACAGGCTGCGCTCTTTTACGTTCACTGGTTCAACCGCGGCACTCAACCAACCCCTTCACCTGCCCATCCGCCGTCTGATTCTCATCGCTCAACCAGCGCTCGAACCCCGCCGCAATCGCCGGCCATTCCGAGTCCAGAATCGAGTACCACGCGGTGTCGCGGTTCTGGCCTTTCACAACCATGTGCTGGCGAAACACACCTTCGAAGCTGAAGCCCAAACGCTCGGCCGCGTATTTGGAACGGGCGTTGCCGTTGTTGCATTTCCATTCGAGGCGGCGGTAGCCGAGGGCGAAGGATTCTTTGGCCAGCAGGTAGACCGCCTCGGTGCTTTTCGGCGAGCGCTGCATCGGGGCGCCGAAGGTGACGTGGCCGATTTCGATGCGGCCCTGTGCCGGGACGATCGACATCAGGCTGAGGATGCCTTGCACCTGGCCGCTGGCGCGGTCGATGACGCTGAAAAAATACGGGTCGCTGTGGGCGGCGTGGTTGTTCAGCCAGTCATTGAAGGCGCTGCGTTCCGGGAACGGGCCGTAGGGCAAGTAATCCCAGAGTTTCGGGTCGGCGCCGGGGCCTTGCAGGGCGTTGAACAGGTCGTCGCCGTGGCGTGCCGGGTCGAGTTTTTCCAGGCGGATGAAGCGGCCTTCGATCAGGGTGGTGGAGGGTGGCGGCACGCCTTTCCAGTCAGCGAGAGAAATCGTCATGCGCGTGGCTCCTTAAATGGCTTTGCGAAACTGGATGAAACCCGGGCGCTCGGCGATGCGCTCGTAGAGCTGGATCGCCGTGGCGTTGGTTTCGTGGGTCAGCCAGTGCACCTTGCAGCAACCGTCGGCCTTGGCCGTGGCGTACACGTGTTCGATCAGCAGGCGACCGACGCCGGTGCCACGGGTTTGCGGCTCCACCAGCAGGTCTTGCAGGTAGCAGGAGTTTTCGATGCTCCAGTTCGAACGATGGTAGATGAAATGCACCATGCCCACCGCTTTGCCATCGGCCCAGGCGAGGGCGGCGTGGGTCGGTTCGTTCGGGTCGAGAAAACGCTGCCAGGTGCTCTGGCTGACGGCGTCCGGCAATTCAGTGTTGTAGAAGCGCAGGTAGGCCTGCCACAGCGGCAGCCAGGCCGCGTGATCGACGGCGCTGACCGGACGGATGTCGATCTGACTCATGGTGATTTCCTTAACGCATCAAGTGAGCGAGGGTTTGATCGTTGATGTCGGAGCTGGCAGCCAGGCCTTCGCGCACGCCGGCGATGTCTTCGGCGCTGCGGTTCTGGCTGAGCTTGCGCTTGCCTTCGAGGCGATCGATCGGAATGGCGAACCCGACGATGGCCTTGAGCATGCCGTCGATGTAATCGGCCGGGGCATCGTCAACCGACCAGGGCTGGGCGCGGCCGGCCTCATGGCGGTTGGTGAGGGTGCTGACGATGTCCAGCAGGCGACCACCGTCGCTGAAGGTTTCGGCGTGACCGTAGGCGTGCACGGCAACGTAGTTCCAGGTCGGCACGACTTTGCCGTGCTCGGCCTTGCTCGGGTAAAAACCCGGGCTGACGTAGGCATCGGCACCGGGAAAAATCAGCATCGCTTCGGCGCCGTCGCGCAGGTCTTTCCACTGCGGATTGGCCTTGGCCAGATGCCCGTACAGCGTACCGTTCGGACCTTGTTCGCGATGCAGCAGCACCGGCACGTGGCTGGCCTGCAAGCCTTGTTCGCCATGGGTCACCAGAATGGCGAGGCGGGTGGCGAGGATCAGTTCGTGCAGTTGGGACAGGTCGTCGATGGCAAAGGCGCGGGGCGTGTACATGGAGAAAATTTCCTTGGCGAATGGCTGCATCGTAGGCAGGCTATTGGTCTGTTGTAAGAGCCATTGATGACCAATTTCATAGGTCCATTGTCATGCCCGATTCGACCACGCTGTCACTGCCGTTCAACCCTGCCGGTATCGAGCTCGACCGCCGCAAAGGGCTGAGCCGTCAGCTCTATCAGGCCTTGCGCCTGCGGGTGCTCGACGGACGTCTGGCCAGCGGCACGCGCCTGCCGGCCAGCCGCGATCTGGCAGCGGCGCTGGGGATTTCCCGCAACAGCGTGGTGCGCGCCTACGATCAGCTGTATGCCGAAGGTTTCATTGAAGGCCGGGTCGGGGACGGCACTTATGTGGCGCAGTTACCGCAATCGGTGGCGCCCGCGAAAAAATTATCCACAAAAGTATCCACAGGGTTTTCAACAGGCTTACCCACAACCTTATCCACAATTTCGGTCAATTCCACTGGGGATTTATCCAGCAAAGTTATCCACAGTGGTGCATTGCAGCGGCTTGAGCAGAACCATTTACCGACGCCACCGAGCGGTCCGCCGCGAGCATTCCGGGTCGGTGTTCCGGCGTTTGATCTGTTTCCGTTCGACGTCTGGGCCAAGCTGAACGCGGCGTTCTGGCGCAAACCCGATTTGCAGCAACTGTGCTACGGCGACCCGGCGGGCGATGCGCGCCTGCGCGGTCTGATCGCCGCTTATTTGCGCAGTTCGCGCGGCATGCAGTGCTCGGCTGAGCAAATTGTGATCACCAGTGGCGCGCAACAGGGAATCAGCCTTTGTGCACAGTTGCTGGTGGAGCCGGGCGCCGGCGTAGGCATCGAGAATCCCGGCTATCGCGCAGCGGGTCATGCGTTCGCACTGGCCGGTGGTCGATTGCACGGTATTGCCGTGGACGAAGAGGGCATCGACTGCGCGGCACTGGCGGCCGCCGAAGATTGCCGGGTGGCGTATGTCACGCCGTCTCATCAATACCCGACCGGGGTGGTGATGAGCCTGGCGCGACGCCTGGAACTGCTAGCCTGGGCCGAGCGCACCGGCGGCTGGATCGTCGAGGACGACTACGATGGCGAGTATCGCTACACCGGCGCACCCTTGGCCCCGCTGGCTGCGCTCGACCGCCAGGGTCGCGTGTTGTACGTCGGCACTTTCGGCAAGGTCGCGTTCCCGGCGTTGCGCCTGGGTTATCTGGTGTTGCCGCCGGGGCTGGTGGAAGCCTTTGCGCAGCGGCGCGCGGTGGATGTCCGGCATTCGGAAGTCAGCACTCAAGCGGTGATGGCCGAATTCATGGCAGCCGGGCATTTCCAACGGCACATCCGGCGGATGCGTCGGGCAGCACTGAGTCGACGTAACGCCCTCATCAACGGTTGGCCACACGGATTGGCGGGTGTTGGCGATCTGCCGGCGGTGTCGGCCGGACTGCATCTCACTGTGGCGGTCGACAGCGTGGCCCGCGAACAACAATTGATCGAGCAGGCCGCCAGCGTGGAAGTGGAAGTCCACGGCCTGAGCAAGTATTGGCTGCCGGACTCGACGACACCGCTCGATCAGCGTGCCGGTCTGGTGCTGGGTTTTGCAGCGGTGCCGGAGCCGGCGATCAAGTCGGCTCTGGCCCGTCTGCGTGAAGTCTGGCGCCCTTAAGCGTCTTTCGGTTGAGCCTGCGGCTGCGATTTCAGGAACAGATCGCGTACCTGCGGATCGACGATGCGCCGTAGTGCATTGTCGACGGCATCGAAGGTGCTGAGTGCCTGCCGCGTTTTGTCATCGAGCGTCTGCAGATAGGCATCGGCCGGTTTCAGGTGGGCGGTGGTGTACAGCTCATCTGCATCCCCGAGCTGGTCGTAGTGGAAGTGCGCCACCCACAGCGGCTTGTCAGCGTTGTTCCTGTCGAGAATCCGATACTCCTGAAAGTAGTCCCCGCGATAACGGGTACGAATGCGCCCGCGAGGGTCTTTGCTGACCTTGACCTGCCCGTTGTCGTGCATCCAGTGGAAATAGGTTTCCCGAGGTTTGCGGTGTTTAAGCATGGTCGCATAGACCGCTATGCCTTCGGCCTGTGTGCGGATGGCACCCGCGCGCAGGTTCGGGATGAGGGAGGTGACGGGCCACGGATCCTTCCTGGCGTTTTTTCTTCGGGTGATAGCGCTTTCGACGTCATTGGCCGCTTGCTTGAGCCGCTCGACTTGCTGTTCGAACATGTCGCGGATGTCGGCGGGAATGCGCCCTGGTCGCTTGGCATCCTCGCGGGTCTTCCTGTTGAATCGGTCGATGTCCGCTTCAAGCTGGATGGCCGATGAAAGAAGGTCCTCGTCATCTTTGGGCATCTTCGGGTCAGGTCGTCGAGTGGACAGTTTGACGAACGGGACCTCTGCGCTGGAGTCGCCGTCCGGGGCAGTGGAAGCCTGCTCGTCCACCTCTGGGCGGGGGCGGCTCTTGGAGACCTTCACTTTGGACTGCGATGTGGAGGGCTGCGCTCTGGACTTGACGGGTGCCGGTCGTTCCTCAGGTTCAGGCAGTTCCGTGGTCAGTCGATTGCGAGCCAGCAGGTGGAACTCGCCGATCAGCTCGCGAACCCTGTCGAGTCTGTCCTGGACGAACTGGCCGGGATGGTCGGCAGGCAGCTGTTCGACGCGTTCACCGAGGCTGGCGAAGAGGTCGTTCCATTGCGACAGGCGTTCAAGACGCGCTGGCTGTCCGTCTGCGGTCACCGCTGTTTTGCTCAACAGGATCAGCTCATGGCTGGCGTCGGCGGCAGCGGCCGTAATGATCCCGATGGCAACACGGGCGGCATTCATGGCGGCCCCCGGTTGATCCACGACACAGCGTTCGTAGGACATGCCGATTTCATTGGCCTTGAGATCGAGCGGGCTGAAGTCCGGCAGCAGCAATTCCAGTCGTGTGGCCACTTCTCTGGCCTTGGCCGAGTGGCTGTTCAAGACGTGCAGCGAACGATCCAGGGTCTGCAGGGTGGCAATCATTTCGTCGCTCATCGCGGTGGCGACGGTGGCTATTTCGATCTGCTTGTTTCGCGATATCGCTGTCTGGTTGATTGCGCTGTCAACGAATATTTGCGTGGTCTTGGCATAAGTCCGCATCTTCACTCGCAGCCACGAGCCAAAACAGCGGTGCTGACCCAGAGTAAGGCTCATCAGTTTGGCCTGGTGTACCGAGCCGCCGCCCCCTGCCTCGCGCCAGATCTCGAGTTGGTCCAGGGCCTTGGTGTAGTCATTGCCCAGCTTCGTGGCGCGGTCCAGATAAATGGACGCGGAGTGCTCGAATCCGGCTTCGCTGATATCCCGTGGAAGGGCGACCAGTGCTCGCAGCAGCAGTGTTTTCGCTTCGGTTTCGCCTGCTTCAAATTGTTCCAGCTCAGTCCACGCTGCATCCATGATCTGTTTTTTGGATCGACGGAATGCCTCGATCCGGCTTTTCGGCATGCCGCCGCGCAAGCGCAGTTTCGGGTCCCAGTGCCATTGTCCGGCCGTCTCGTCGTATTTCAGGGCCATGCCGATACGCTGTGGGTCGGCCGGGTCAACGATGTGAACCGGCTCGCCTGGCCGGGCGATCACTTCAAACCAGCGCGTGCCGACCTGGACACACGTCTTGCCGTCGAGGGTGTAGAGGTGAGTGACCGACGAGGCTCGTTTGCCGCTCAAGTCAGGTGCGGCGATCCTGAAACGGTCGAGCATCGCGATGAAGCGTGCGCTGGTGCCAGGTCGCAACAGCGTCCCCTGTTCGAGTTGAGTGAAATGATCGGCAGGGACTTCGCCGGTGACAACCAGCGGATCGAGGACGACCGATGGCGCGACCGCTGGCGCAGGTTGCGGCGTTCTCGCGGGCGCCACGCTCTCCGGCGTTCCTTGCTCGAACTCGTACGATTTACTCCGGCGCGGCGACCAGGAGCGGTTGCGTCGTACCACGGCGTGCTGAGTCATGATGATGCCGAGGGTGAGCAGAACATCGGCGGTGGATTGCCAGGCCACCAGATTGTCGTCGCGTTCATGGGCATCAATCGCCTGCTGGATCTGCGTGATGGTCTGCCAGACCCAGACAGCGGTGCCGGCTGCGCCGCTCATGAAATTTGCGGCGACACTGAAAATGGCCCAGCCGCTGTCCGCCAGAAGTGCCCAGCGACGCTCACGGTTGGACTGTGACTGACGGTTCGCAAGCTCGACCAGTGCCTGACTGTTCGCCGTGTACAGCGCAGCGAGGATGTCGCCGTCGAGCGGCGCATTTTCCAGTTCGATCGGGCCGGTCAGGTCCAGATGCATGAACGGTTCCGTGGCCAGTTGAGTGACGATCCACGGCGAGGGTAGACCCACCGGGAAGGCGTATTGCGAGTACTCGAAACTCAGGGCCGCGCTGCCCATCCAGGCGAGTACCGAATTGCGCAGTTCGCCCGCCTGATACAGCGCATACATCAGGTTCTGCAACGAAGCGAACTGCATCAATGGGGTGTCCAGCAGCGGTCGGTACAAAAGACAGGGACCGTGTGCGTGATCTCGCGGACAAATGATGAACATGTTGGCGACCACGTCCGAGCGCCGGCTCAAGCGGCGGCGCGGGACGAACGCCAGAGGCCGGATGGTCACCGGATGTTCGGCCGCCGGCAGTTTGCGGTTGATGGCATCCATCAACTGGCAGACATAGTTATAGCCACGCTCATCGATTGCACCCTGGCGTCTGAGTTTGCACTCCAGCGCGAGCATCGGCAGAAGCGTCGGCAGCTGGCGCAGATAGCGAGTCCGGTGCGCGGTCGAACGGATCGGATCATCGATCAGCGCGCGTTTGATCAGTTGCGGATAGTGACCACCGATGTCGACCTTTTCCGCGACGGCGGTCAGAAAATCCACCGTCAACCAGTCAGGTACGGCTCGGCCATCGTCGAAGGCGATCGTGGCCTGGTAGGGCGTGGCGTTTTGCAGGGCAAATTCACCCAGGGTTTCGTGTACCTGATCAAATGGATTGGGCAGCGTGAAGCCGCCGGTTTCGAGGCTGTTCGTCACCGTGATTCGCAGCTGTTCCAGAGGCAGGTCGGCGGCGCCTTCAGCGCTTTCGTCGGCAATGATCGCTTCACGCATCCGGCGTTCGGCGTAGGGTTTGATCAGGGGAATGTCGTCTTCCCTGAACGCGCCATTCCCGGCTTCGTTGCGCAACGTGCCGAGCTCGGCAACGTAGCGACTGTAGTCCTGCAGGTCATGCGCCGATCCATCGAGTAACCAGTCGGGAATGGCCTCTTCCAGCTGGTCGAGTCGAGCCCGCTCAAGTGGGCTGAACCGACTGCGGCGCTGCTGCCCGGAGCCGGCGTGGGCACTGATCGACCGGCTGGCGGGATCCAGTGCCTCGATCGCGCCGAGCTGGTTGCTGATCTGCGCCTGGGCGACGGCATCGAAGATGTTTCCTTCGGGCTCGATCAGGCGCCATTTCAAGGAGCGATCGGACAGCCGGGGATCGAGTCGCTGCGGCAATGTTTCTCCCAGCGCGGTCAGCGAGTCGAATGATTCATAGCCATCGGCAACGGTGTACATCAGGATCCGGTTTCGTTTTTTGACGGTGGCGGTCAGCACGAGAGCGCCGGCGACAAGCAGGTGTGTGCTGTCCTCACCGTCGACGAGTTCGATGTCCATCAGGCAGGCTTTCAGTCCGACGAAATCGTTGGCTGCGGGCGAGCGCTCACTCCGGTCCGGATGCTGCGCGACAAATCGTGCGAATGCGCACTCGTCGGCGTCCCAGCCGCTGGCGGACTGCACATTTGCCGCCGAGCACAACTGATCGGACAGCTCTTGCCAGCGTGGCTGGCCATTGGCGGACTCGTTCCAGTAATCGAGCTGGCGCTGCTGATATTCGAGGAACAGAAAAGGTGCAAGGTCGTTCATCAGCGCAGTGATGTCGTCCATGCTCACCGGCAGAAGCGTGGGAGGGACTGCATTGGGTGTTCGGGTCAGGAAGTGCTCGCCTTCGATGTAATCGGCTGTGGTCTTGTGCAGGCAGTGCTGGATGAAGGCATGGGTCAGCGACTCGAAGGCGAAGACCCTGGCGGTGCTCTGTGAAGTGTCGGTCTCGCGCAGAGGTGTCGCGAGCATGCAGTGATCCGGATCGATGTGTTGGTCGGGATAGCTTTTGTTCAGTCCTTCGCGCAACAACGTCGAGGCGACTTGATGCAGCGAGTAGCCCTGGCCGGTCAGTTCGACCAGCCGGCTCTGTTTCAGCAAAGGAGGGGAAACGTCTGGGGCGGCGGCAGGTTCAGTCATGTTCATGTCCACGGGGAAAAATCGGACACTAAAATCCTGGCCGCGCTGCGATGCGGTACATAGATCTTGCAGGCAAAAAAAGACCCGCGGCTGCGGGTCTGGTTGGGTCGCAGCGCTTCAGGTGCCGGACTTGATCTTGGTCCAGGCCCGGGTGCGCGCCCGTTCCGCATCACGCGGCAACGGTTGCAGGGTGTAGAGCGTGTTCATCGCCGCATCGGTCGGGTACAGATTCGGGTTGTTGCGAATCGCCGGGTCGACAAGTTCGGTGGCGTCCTTGTTCGGGTTCGGATAACCGACAAAATCGCTGACCGGCGCAATCACCTGAGGTTGCAGCAGGTAGTTGATGAAGGTGTAGGCATCCTGCGGATTCTTCGCACCTTTCGGGATGGCAAGCATGTCGAACCAGATCGGCGCGCCTTCTTTCGGCAGACGCATGTCCACCACCACGCCATTCTTCGCTTCCTTGGCGCGGTTGGCCGCTTGCGAGAAGCTGCCCGAATAGCCGACGGCAACGCAGATGTCGCCGTTGGCGATGTCGGCCATGTACTTGGACGAGTGGAAGTAGGTCACGTACGGGCGAATCTTCATCAACAGCGCTTCAGCCTTGGCGTAGTCCGCCGGGTTCTTGCTGTTGGGATCCAGACCGAGGTGTTGCAGGGCCAGCGGCAGAATCTCCGATGGCGAGTCGAGCAGGGCCACGCCGCACTGCTTGAGCTTGCTGATGTTCTCTTCCTTGAAGATCAGGTCCCAGCTGTCCACCGGCGCGTTGTTACCCAACGCGGCCTTGACCTTGGCCGGGTTGAAGCCGATCAGGATAGTGCCGTACATATACGGCACGGCGAACTGGTTGCCAGGGTCGTTGGCCTCGATCAGCTTCATCAGTTTCGGGTCGAGGTGGTTCCAGTTCGGCAACTGGCTGCGATCCAGCGGCTGGAACACCCCGGCCTCGATCTGCTTGGCGAGGAACACGTTGGACGGCACTACCACGTCATAACCGGAGTTGCCGGTCAGCAGCTTGGCCTCCAGCGCTTCGTTGGTGTCGAAGATGTCGTAGACCAGTTTGGTCTGGCTGTTCTGCGCCTTGAAATCTTCCAGTGCCTTGGGAGTGATGTAGTCGAACCAGTTGTAGACGCGCAGGGTACGTTCTTCCGCATGAGCGCCGCCGCTGCTCAGCAGCGCCGCGCACAACGCCGGCGCGATGAAGTGCTTGAGTCTGCTCATTGTTCGAAACCTTCAAGCACGTTCACCGCGTTGATGCCGATTTCTTCCACCGCGTAGCCACCTTCCATGACGAACAGGGTCGGTTTGCCGAGGGCCGCGATGCGTTTGCCCATCGCCAGGTAATCCGGACTGTCGAGCTTGAACTGCGAGATCGGATCGTCCTTGAAGGTGTCCACACCCAGCGACACGACGATGATGTCGGCGCCGTAGTTGTCGATCTCCTGGCAGGCCTGATCCAGTGCCGCGCTCCAGACGTCCCAGCCGGAACCGGCCGGCAGCGGATAGTTGAAGTTGAAGCCTTCACCGGCGCCTTCGCCGCGTTCGTCTTCGTAGCCGAGGAAGAACGGGAATTCCGCTTCCGGATGGCCGTGGATCGAAGTGAACAGCACTTCACTGCGCTCGTAGAAAATCGATTGGGTGCCGTTGCCGTGGTGGTAGTCGACGTCGAGGATTGCGACCTTCTTGTGGCCCTGATCGAGGAACGCTTGCGCGGCGATGGCGGCATTGTTGAGGTAGCAATAACCGCCCATCAAATCACCGGCAGCGTGGTGTCCCGGTGGACGGCACAGGGCGAAGGCACCACGGGCGCCACGCTGGATTTCCGCTTGTGCGGTCAGTGCCACTTGCGCCGCGCTGTACGCCGCTTGCCAGGTGCCGGCGGTGATCGGTGCGCCGCCGTCGAAGCTGTAATAGCCGAGCTGGCCGTGCAGGCTGGTCGGTTTGACCTGACGCAAGGTGCGCGCCGGCCAAGTGTAGGGCAGCAAGTCACCGTCGGTGTTGAATTCGGTCCAGCGCGCCCAGGCGCCTTTGAAGAAGTCGAGGTAGTCGCGGCTGTGAATGCGCTCGATCGGCCCGAGGCCGAAATCCTTCGGCGCCTCGACCGGGCCGAGGTTTTGATTTTTCACCCGTTGCAGCACGTGGTCGGCGCGCGACGGCATCTCGAAGCAAGGCTTGAGTTGCCCGTCGATCAATTCGCAGCGGCCATGGTGCAGGTGGTGATCGTCAGAGTAGATCGTCAGCATTGTTGTTCTCCGCAGGGGCTGATTCGGTTGATCACAGTGTTGCGGCGTGGGTCGAATCGGAGAACGGCCAGAAAGGCCAAAAGGGGATCGATGTGGCCAAAAATACTGACCTGATATCGCCCCTCGACGGTTTAACCGTGTGGTCGGAACTGACTGGGTGCCACACCGCTCCAGCGCACGAAGGCATGGCGGAAGCTTGCGGTCTCGCTGAAGCCGAGGGTTTCGGCGATGCGATAAATCGGCAACTGATCCTCGCAAAGCATCTGCTTGGCCCGCTCGAAACGCAGTTCGTCGAGCAGTTCCTGATAGCTGCAGCCCATGTCCTTCAGATGTCGGCGCAAGGTGCGCGGCGAGCAGTTCATCTGCTGCGCCAGACCTTCCAGCCCCGGTGCGGCATTGAGTTGCGCACTGAGCAACTGGCGGATCCGCCCCAGCCACGCCTGGCGGCCGGTGAACTCGGTGTTCTGTTTGCGGCAACGCTCGGCCATGGCCTGGTGGGTGATGATGTCGGCCAGCGGCAGCGGCTGGTCGAGCCAGCGCCGGTCGAAGGCGAAGGCGTTGTCCTTGGCGCCGAAGTGCAGGGGCGCCTTGAAGTGTTCGGCGTAGCTGTCGCGGTAATCCGGCGCGGCGTGTTCGAAGCGCGCGGCCAGCAATGGCAGCGGATGGCCGAGCAAGTCATCGCAGATGACTTTCAGCGACACCAGACAGAACTCGGCGTTGAACACCGCCATCGCCGGGCTCTCGCGATAATCGGCGGCGACAAACCAGACGCGCTCGCCGTCATCTTCCAGGCTCAGCTCGAAAAGTGTTCCCAGCAGCGCCGGATAACGGATCGCCAGGCGCAAAGCGTCACCGAAGGTGGCACAGGTCAGCAGCGCGTAACCGAGGATGCCGTAGCAGGAAACATGCATGCGCCGGCCCAGCTCCAGACCGATGTCGTGTTTGAGCGCGACCGCGTTGGCGCAGACCTGCATCTCCTGATTGGTGGTGATGCGGGTGTCGGCCCGGCTCAGATCCGCCGCGCTGATGCCGCTGCCGGCCAGCAGCGCTTCGCTGGACAGGCCCTGATCCCTGAAGGTGTTGAGCACCAGGGAGACGGCGTTGAGGGTGGTGAGGTGGGAGTGGAGCATCGCGAACTTCCAGCCTTGGGATGCTGGAAACGGCAGCAAGTTGCATGCCGGGCTGTGGGAGCAGAGGTGCTCCCACAGCTTGTTGCGATCAGATGAGCTCGCCGCACAAGTCGAGTTCGACCAGTCGCCGCACTTCAGCTCTCTCAAGACCCGCACCAAGCAATCCGTTCAACTTGCCGAACGCCGCCTCACGGGTCATGCCGCCACCGGACAGCACGCCAACGCCACGCAAGCGGCTGCCCGCTTCGTAGACATCCAGCTCAACACCGCCTTCATGGCACTGCGTGACCGCAACCACGACTACGCCGTTGTCCCGCGCCCGACCAAGGCTGGCGAGGAATTGCGGGTTGTCGCTTGGCCCGGTGCCGCTGCCGTAGCACTCCAGCACCAGACCCTGAATGCCGCTGTCGAGCAGGCCGTCGATGATCTCGGCGCCGATGCCCGGGAACAGCGGCAATACCGCCACCTTGGCCAGTTGCTTGGGCTGGTTGTAGTTCAGCGCTGCCGGCAGGGACGTGGCCTTCAAGCCGCCGCCCTGACGCTCCAGGCGTTTGAACGGATGACGGCCGAAGCTGCGCACTTTCGCGCAACGGGTCGGCGCCAGCAGTTCGCCGTGGAAATACAGATGCACGCCCGGCGCCAGGCCGTGGCCGAGGGCGACCAGTGCGCCGCTGAGGTTTTCCCAGGCGTCGCTGTCGGTGACGCCGGCCGGCAGCATCGAACCGGTGAAGCACACGCGGGCATGCAGGCCGAGCAACTGGAAGCTCATGGCGGCGGCGCTGTAGGCCAGGGTGTCGGTGCCGTGCAGGATCAGCACGCTGTCGCAACCTTGCACATCGACGGCATCGACGACGGCTTCACGCAGTTGCTGCCAGTAGGCCGGGGTCATGTTGGCGCTGTCGATCAGCGGCGACATCTCGCGAAAGCGCCACTGCGGTACGACCAGCTCAGGCTGGCTGTGCAGGTAGTCGCGCATCCGCGCTTCGAAACCGGACGCCGGGGCCAGGCCATTGGCGCTGGCCTGCATGCCGATGGTGCCGCCGGTGTACAGCACCATGACGTGCTGGGCGGCAGGGTAGGTCGAGGAATTCATGGGGAGTTCTCCTGAACGAGGACAGCATGCGGTCGAGCATGACGCCGACCGCCGCCTGTGTCACGCCGGGCGCAAGACCTGCGCCCGGTTTTTACCCGATCAGCGTTGCGCTGCAGGGATGCCTTGCGGCTGAGCGTCGGCCTGGGTGTCGGCCGACGGATTGGCAGGCCAGGCCTTCAGGTCCAGATCCAGGTCGCTGAACTTGCTGGAGTCGAACACCGGCTGGTCGACGCCGGCGCGACGCTGCGCATCGTAGTCGCGCATCACGCGCATGCCGACCTTGAACAGCATGGCCAGGGCCACCAGGTTGACGAAGGCCAGGCAGGTCATGGTGATGTCGGCGAAGGCGAACACGGTCGACAGATCCTGCATCGAACCCCAGACCACCAGCGCCAGCACCAGGCCGCGGAACGTCATCAGCGCCGCGCGGTTGCGGGTGAGGAACTGCAGGCTGTTTTCGCCCAGGTAGTAGTTGTAGAGGATGCAAGTGAAGACGAACAGCGACAGCGCGACGCTGACGAACATGCGGCCCCAGTCACCCACCACGGCGGCCAGCGAGTTCTGGGTCAGGACGATGCCGTCACCTTCGAAGCCCGGGGTGTAGAAGCCCGACAGCAGGATCAGCAGCGCGGTGCAGGTGCAGATCACGAAGGTGTCGAGGAACACGCTGAACGCCTGAACCACGCCTTGAGCGCCAGGATGCTTCACGGCGGCCACGGCGGCGACGTTCGGCGCACTGCCCAGGCCCGCTTCGTTGGCGAACACGCCACGTTTCACGCCCATCACGATTGCGCTGCCGAGCAGGCCGCCGAAGGCCGGGTCGAGACCGAAGGCGCTCTTGAAGATGGTTTCCAGCATGGCTGGTACGTGTTCGATCTGGGTGCCGATCACGTACAGGGTCACGCCGATGTAGGCCAGGGTCTTGATCGGTACCAGCAGGTCGGACACCGAAGCGATGCGCTTGATGCCACCGATGAAGGTAATGGCCAGCAGCACTGCCAGGACGATACCGGTGTGTTGCGGATCAAAGGCAAAGGCGTTTTGCAGCGAGTGGGTCACGGTGTAGGACTGCAGGCCGATGAAGGCGAATCCGTAAGTGACCAGCAGCAGAATCGAGAACACCACCGCCATGCCTTTGAGTTTCAGGCCGTGCTGGATGTAGTAAGCCGGACCGCCACGGTACAGGCCATCGCCATCGGCGCGCTTGTAGACCTGGGCCAGCGTACATTCGAAGAAGCTGCTGGACATGCCGACCAGAGCGGTCACCCACATCCAGAACACCGCACCCGGACCACCGAGAGTCACGGCGATGCCGACACCGGCGATGTTGCCTGCACCGACGCGGCCGGCGAGGCTGAGCATCAGGGCCTGGAACGAGCTGAGTTGCCCGGCGCTGCCTTTGAGGCTGTCGCGGAACACCGCGAACATGTGGAAGAAGTGGCGCAATTGAACGAAACGCGAGCGAATCGTGAAGTAGCTACCGAGCCCGACAATGAGCACGATCAGTACTTTCCCTGAGAGGAAGTCGTTGATGACTTCGAGCATGGATTTTTCCTCGCTGTTTATTGTGTAAGCAAATGCTGGATGGTCGGAAACATCGCGTTACACCGGTGTGCGTGCGGCACAACGGGCGAGGCGAGGGTTTCGTCCCGGATCCATATCGCGGGTTTGTTATTAGTTCGGGTTTCGCATGGGTTATGGCCTCGTTACCGACGACCGCTCACGCGAAGAGGGGCGGCACTATACCGATCAGTGCGGCGCCCGTCTGCACGGTTGTGGTGCAAGCGACGAAACGAAGCTTTGAAACACCCGACGTTACCGGCGTCGGGCTTGTCTGGGAGCCGGTTTGCAGCCAGCTTCCATACATACGGTTCTCAGGTTCAAACAGTTAAAAAAAAGGGCTCGGGGAATGCTCCCCAAGCCCTCAAAAGGTGAGAGGTGTCTAGTCCCTCGACCTGGTGAGCGGTGCTACAAGTAACGCGTCGAATCAGGCCTTCAGAGGCACCAGACGCGGAGCAATCATGTTTTCCGGGCGCAGGATGTCGGCGAGCATGGCTTCGTCGAGCAGACCTTCTTCGCGCACCAGTTCCAGCACGCCGCGGCCGCTTTCAAGGGCGATACGGGCGATGCGGGTGGCGTTTTTGTAGCCGATGTACGGGTTCAGTGCGGTGACCAGACCGATCGAGTGTTCGACCAGTTCACGGCAGCGCGCTTCGTTGGCGGTGATGCCGACGATGCAGTGCTCGCGCAGCATGTCCATGGCGCGTTGCAGCAGGCGGATCGAGTCGAGGATCTTGAAGGCGATCAGCGGCTCCATCACGTTCAGTTGCAGTTGGCCGCCTTCGGCTGCCATGGTCAGCGCCAGATCGTTACCGATGACCTGGAAAGCAACCTGGTTCACGGCTTCCGGGATAACCGGGTTGACCTTGCCTGGCATGATCGAGCTGCCTGGCTGACGCGCCGGCAGGTTGATTTCGTTGATGCCGGTGCGCGGGCCGCTGGACAGCAGGCGCAGGTCGTTGCAGATCTTCGACAGCTTGACCGCGGTGCGCTTGAGCATGCCGGAGAACAGCACGAAGGCGCCCATGTCGGAAGTGGCTTCGATCAGGTCGGCGGCTGGAACCAGCGGTTGACCGCTGATCAGCGCCAGACGCTGTACGGCCAGGGCCTGGTAGCGCGGGTCGGCGTTGATGCCGGTGCCGATCGCGGTGCCGCCCAGGTTCACTTCGGTCAGCAGTTCCGGGGCCAGCGTCTTCAGACGGGCCAAGTCTTCGCCCATGGTGGTGGCGAAAGCACGGAATTCCTGACCCAGGGTCATCGGTACGGCGTCTTGCAGCTGGGTACGACCCATCTTCAGGACGTGGTTGAATTCTTCACCCTTGGCCGCGAACGCCTGAATCAGGCTGTCGAGGCTGGCCAGCAGCGCGTCGTGACCCAGCAGCAGACCCAGACGGATCGCGGTCGGGTAGGCGTCGTTGGTCGACTGCGCCATGTTCACGTCGTCGTTCGGGTGCAGGTACTGGTACTCGCCTTTCTGGTGACCCATCGCTTCAAGAGCAATGTTGGCGATCACTTCGTTGGCGTTCATGTTGGTGGAGGTACCGGCGCCACCTTGAATCATGTCGACCACGAACTCTTCGTGGAAATCGCCGCGGATCAGACGGGCACAGGCTTCGCTGATGGCAGCGTGCTTGGCTTCGCTCAGGTGACCCAGCTCGCGGTTGGCGTCAGCGGCAGCCTGTTTGACCATCGCCAGACCGACAACCAACTTCGGGTAGTGCGAAATCGGAACGCCCGAGAGGCGGAAGTTATTCACCGCTCGCAGGGTCTGGATGCCGTAATACGCTTGAGCAGGGACTTCGAGGGTGCCAAGCAGGTCGTTTTCTGTGCGGAATGATGCAGCGGAGGACATGATAGAAATCATCTCGATATGGACCCGGTCTGTGCCGGAACGCTGCGAATGCTAGGCTTGTGGGAATTTTTGGGCCAATGCTGTTAAACACTGCCCTATGCACATTCGGCATAATGCCCGTGTGACGCCGCGTGCGCGGCAGACGTGTGACCTGTTTTGGTGCGTGTCCGGGAGGACGTGATGAATCTGGAAAGCAAATGGCTCGAGGACTTCAGTGCTCTGGCTGCCACCCGCAGCTTCTCGCAGGCGGCCGAACGGCGCTTCGTGACCCAGCCGGCTTTCAGTCGGCGGATCCGCAGCCTGGAAGCGGCGCTGGGCCTGACGCTGGTCAACCGCTCGCGCACGCCAATCGAGCTGACGGCGGCGGGGCAACTGTTCCTGGTGACCGCGCGCACCGTGGTCGAACAGCTCGGTGAAGTGCTGCGCCATCTTCATCATCTGGAAGGCGGGCAGGGCGAAGTGATCCAGGTCGCGGCGGCGCACTCGCTGGCGCTGGGTTTCTTTCCGCGCTGGATCGCGCAATTGCGCAACGAAGGCCTGAACATCGCTACCCGGCTGGTGGCGACCAACGTTGGCGACGCGGTGCACGCGCTGCGTGAAGGTGGCTGCGATCTGATGCTGGCGTTCTACGACCCGGACGCGGCGATGCAGATGGACCCGGAGATCTTCCCGTCGCTGCACCTGGGCCAGACCGAAATGCTTCCGGTATGTGCGGCGGATGCCAATGGCAAGCCGCTGTTCGATCTGGAAGGCGAGGGCAGTGTGCCGTTACTGGCGTACAGCGCCGGGGCGTTTCTCGGACGCTCCGTGAACGGCTTGCTGCGTCAGCGTCAGCTGCGCTTCACCACGATCTATGAAACCGCCATGGCCGACAGCCTGAAAAGCATGGCGCTGGAAGGCCTCGGCATTGCCTGGGTACCGCAGCTGAGCGTGCGGGCCGAGCTGGCGCGGGGCGAACTGGTGGTCTGCGGCGGCGCGCAGTGGCATGTGCCGCTGGAGATTCGTCTGTACAGATGCGCGCTGGTGCGCAAGGCCAATGTGCGGTTGTTGTGGCGCAAGTTGGAGGGCGGCGCGGCGAGTGGCAATAGCTGAGTGATGGAAGCAGAGGCGAACTTTGTTTTCGCCTCTGCCGAGTCTCCAGGCGAACGGTCAGCCTTTGCTGGCCAAATGGTTTTGTATGTTTTCCCGGTTTTTCTGGCTGAAACTGTAACAAATGGATCTGAGTGGATGGGGTTGTGGGGTCATGTACGTTTCACACCACCAGCCGTTGTATTGAATTTCCGAATCTTCATGTCGGGCGCCCAGCAAGTGACCGACTTCATGACCCACAGTGATCCGGCTGCCGAGAGAAGAGATTGCAAAGTTTCCGGTATTGAGTGGAGGCCATAGCAGTGCAGCCCCCCCAGTCCTCTCATTCAGGTTTTCTTTAGTCAGCAGAACGACCTGATCCAGCGGGCCAGTCTCGAAGCCTTCGGCCTTGGCCAGCTCCAGGTATTGGCGGCCCAGTATTTCCCAACTTTTCAAGGTCCGTAGCGGGTCATCACCTTTGTAGTTGAACTGGCTGTAGGGGGCGCCCCTGCCAAAGACAACATTGAATTTTCGATCGATAAAGCTTTCCAGCTCTTTTACAAAAGGCTGGAAGTGCTCGGCGTAAATACTCGTGGTTGTCGTCGCCGGAATATCGTCGTGAACGACGGCGAAGATATTGATGTCTCGTTTCTTGTTAACAATGGTCATCTGTAATTCCTTTTTAAGTTCGGCATGCCTTGCCTCAGTCCCAGTCTTCCTCGGGACGCAGGGTCGATTGCACTGGGCCTGTTACAACTTTTGTGCTCAGGTACTTACGAATGTTTTCTCGATTTTTATCACTGAAACGGTCGGCGTTGCTTCGCAGTGGAGAGAACTCATCACTCGACATGACCGTTTCGCTCCACCATCCGTTGTAGAGAATTTCGGCGTCTTCATGTGTTGCACCGAACATGTGCCCTACTTCGTGAGCGGCCGTGCTGACTTTTTCTGTCGAGGCGATACCCACGTAACCCGGGAGTTCGGCAATTCCCCGTGTACGGCTGTTTATAGAGTTGCGCGTCAGTAACAGGAACTTGATCAAGCGCAGGTCAAGATTAGTGTTTCGATACTTGTCGACCTTGGTTTTCCAAGCGCTCAGTGAGGCACGTTCGTTCAAGTTTTGATACGGATGACTGCTCAGGCCCCTTGCTTCTGATGGTTCGATCAGTCGAATCAGCATTTTGCGGCCGGTAATGCTCTCGATCTCCGCTGCAAGCCAGGAGAAGTGCCTTTTGTATAGATCTTCCTTAGTGTAATCCGACAGGTCTTCGTGGATGAAAACTTGTAGTGCTATTGGTTCCTTTAGCATGTTTAAATCCTTTTAATGTTTGAGTTATTGCGGGTTTTAGCAATGCGCCCAGCTTGCGATGTATTGCAAGAGGTATAACGGTAGTGGGTATTTCTGGTTGATATTGATATTGCCGGTTGTGGTGATTGGTTGCGTCAGTAAGTTGTGGGTGATTGTTTATATACCATGCGCGATGAGTTATGACGCTCAGGAGTGTTTTGAATTTTATTACATGGATGCCGCAGTGAGTTAAGTGCGTTCCCGATATAACTTGATCGCTATGTATTTCGTTTGAACGGCAGAGGCGCTGTTCTTGATTTTCGAGTCAGTAAAATGAGTGGTTCGGTGCAGATGACAGATGGTCGCCACGGGGGCTGTTTATTGCTTTCTTTGCGGTATACTGCGCGGCCTTCGGCCGGTTCGTCCGGCCATTTTTCCTACAACAAGCCACGCATCCTGCGTGGCTTGTTGTTTTTGACGCGCCTGCGGGCGCCCAGAGAGAAGAGGCGCGACGATGAGTGCACTGGTTGGCGTGATCATGGGCTCCAAGTCCGATTGGTCCACCCTTAGCCACACCGCCGATATGCTGGAAAAGCTCGGCATCCCTTACGAGGTCAAGGTGGTTTCCGCCCACCGCACCCCGGATCTGCTGTTCCAGTACGCCGAAGAGGCTGAAGGCCGCGGCATCGAGGTGATCATCGCCGGTGCCGGTGGCGCAGCCCACCTGCCAGGCATGTGTGCGGCCAAGACCCACCTGCCGGTGCTGGGTGTTCCGGTCCAGTCGGCGATGCTCTCGGGCGTCGATTCGCTGCTGTCGATCGTGCAGATGCCGGCCGGTATTCCGGTTGCCACCCTGGCCATCGGCAAGGCCGGTGCGATCAACGCAGCCCTGCTGTCGGCGAGCATCCTGGGCGCCAAGCATCCACAATTCCACGCGGTACTGAAAACCTTCCGTGCCGAGCAGACAGACAGCGTCCTGGACAATCCAGACCCACGTATTGCCTGAGGTTGTTGAGATGAAGATCGGTGTAATCGGTGGCGGCCAGTTGGGTCGCATGTTGGCCCTGGCGGGCACCCCGCTGGGCATGAACTTCGCTTTCCTCGACCCTGCGCCGGACGCTTGCGCCGCCGCGTTGGGCGAACACCTGCGGGCCGATTACGGCGATCAGGATCACCTGCGCCAGTTGGCCGATGAAGTCGATCTGGTGACCTTCGAGTTCGAAAGCGTCCCGGCGGAAACCGTGGCGTTCCTTTCGCAATTCGTGCCGGTCTACCCGAGTGCCGAAGCCCTGCGCATCGCTCGCGACCGCTGGTTCGAAAAGAGCATGTTCAAGGACCTGGGGATTCCGACCCCGGCGTTCGCCGACATCCAGTCGCAAGCCGACCTGGACGCCGCCGTCGCTTCGATCGGCCTGCCTGCTGTGCTGAAAACCCGCACCCTGGGTTACGACGGCAAGGGTCAGAAAGTCCTGCGCAAGCCGGAAGACGTGGTCGGTACGTTCGCCGAGCTGGGCAGCGTGCCTTGCCTGCTGGAAGGCTTCGTGCCATTCACCGGCGAAGTGTCGCTGATCGCCGTGCGCGCCCGCGATGGCGAGACGAAGTTCTATCCACTGGTGCACAACACCCATGACAGCGGCATTCTCAAGCTGTCGGTTGCCAGTTCCGATCACCCGCTGCAGGCCCTGGCTGAAGACTACTCCAGCCGCGTCCTCAAGCAGCTGAACTACGTCGGCGTGATGGCGTTCGAGTTCTTTGAAGTCGACGGTGGCCTCAAGGCCAACGAAATTGCCCCGCGCGTGCACAACTCCGGGCACTGGACCACCGAAGGCGCCGAGTGCAGCCAGTTCGAAAACCACCTGCGGGCCGTTGCCGGTCTGCCGCTGGGTTCGACCGCCAAGGTCGGCGAGAGCGCGATGCTCAACTTCATCGGCGTTGTTCCGCCGGTCGAGAAGGTCATCGCCATCGACGATTGCCACCTGCATCACTACGGCAAGGCCTTCAAGGCCGGGCGCAAGGTCGGTCACGCCAACCTGCGCTGCAAGGACAAGGCGACCCTCGAGCAGCAAATCCTCAAGGTCGAAGCGCTGATCGCCGAGTAACGACAGTTTCATCCGGCAGCGGCGGAACCATTGCGGGGCCGCCGTTCTCTGATGGCAGGATGCGAAAGTCTGGCTAGGCTTCATCGCATATCTACCATTCAGAGGGAAATGCCATGGGAATTATCGGAACCATCTTTATCGGCCTCATCGTCGGCTTGCTGGCGCGGTTCCTGAAACCGGGCGATGACAGCATGGGCTGGATCATGACCATCCTGCTCGGTATCGGCGGTTCGCTGGCAGCCACTTACGGCGGCCAGGCCCTGGGCATCTATCAGGCGGGTCAGGGCGCCGGCTTCATCGGCGCGCTGGTTGGCGCGATCGTGCTGCTGGTGATCTACGGCCTGATCAAAAAGAACTGATTCAAAGCGACAAAGTCCTCTCCGCCAATCCGGCGGGGAGGGCTAAAATGCTCGGCGATTCAGCGTCCCCTCCCTTTTCGAGCATCCTTTACCGAGCACCTTCATGCGCCGTCTTCTGTTGACTCTCCTTTTGCTGGGCAGCGGTCTGGCCCACGCCGGCGAACTGCCGGAAACCGACTGGCTGGAACTGATGCCCAAGTCGGACCAGAAAGCCCTCGAGGCCATGCCTGAAATCGACCACAACTCCCCGGAAGCCACCGGCACCTTCACCCAGAAAGGCGGGATGAAGCAGGCCAAAGGTTTGCCGGCGGTGATGTATTCGACCAAGACCGTGGCGTCGATGAACGACAAGCACATCCGCATCGGCGGTTATCCGGTGCCGCTGGAATCCGACGCCAAGGGCCGCAGCACACTGTTCTTCCTCGTGCCGTACCCGGGCGCGTGCATCCACGTACCACCACCGCCACCGAATCAACTGGTGCTGGTGCGTTATCCAAAAGGCTTGAAGCTGGATGACATCTACACGCCGCTGTGGGTGACCGGCACGCTGAAGATCGAGAAGGTCAGCAATGACCTGGCCGATGCGGCGTACGCGCTGGAAGCGGACAAGGTGCGGGTGGTGCAGGAATCGGATCTGTAATTCAGAGCCGCAAAAAAAAACGCAGCCTCAGGGCTGCGTTTTTTGTTTTCAGAGCGGCTCGCTGCCAATACTGACACCCATTGTGTGACCGGCATCCGGCGCCAGAGTCATCACATCACTCATCACGTTCGCCGTCTCGATGCACAGCATGCGCTGCCAGCCGTCGTTATCCATGTCGCTGAGCGCGGCGGCGCGGTCGATCCACGGGTTCCAGATCACCGCCGTGCGTGAACCGGTAGCGGTCAGCACGATGCGCCGTTCCCAGGCCGGATCGACAATGCTCAGTTGCGGCGGAACGTCGAGGTAGATACGGTCGGTTTCCCCGGCAAAACGCAGGTCGCCTTGCTGGGTGTGGGTTTTCCAGTCATCCAGAGTCTCGATGTAATCGAGGCCATCCACACCTTCGACGCGAACGTTGCGCACATCGCTGACGGCGAAATAGCTGTGCAATGCCTGGCTGATGCTGACGCTGTCTGTACCACGGTTGTGGCTGGTCAGGCTGATGTGCAGTTGATCGTCGAGGCGCAGGGTCAGGGTCAGATCGACCTGATGCGGCCAGCCCGGAAAACCGCCTTCAGGGTAGGGCAGCTTGAACTCCACCTTCAGGCTTTCACCTTCGGTTTCAATACCGCCCAGCTCCCAATCCATCGTCCGGACAAACCCGTGGGCGGCGGCCGGTTCTTCGCTGACACGCATCACCTGCACGCTCTGCGGGTTGCGTTCGAACTTGCCGAACCACGGCCAGCACACCGGCACGCCGGCGCGGATGCTCTGGCCGGTCTTGAACATGGCCTTGTCGTTCAGCCAGATGATCGGCGGCTGGCCGTCCACCTGATAACTGAGGATGTGCGCGCCTTGCTGGGCCACCAGCACTTCGGCCTGACCGTGGCGGATGCGCCAGCAGTTCAGTTCATCCAGTTTCACGGCTTCAACGTTGGGCGTGTTCATGGGACAACTCTCGATCAGCAACTTGGACGACTATCGACCGTGAAACGGCCGCGAGGTTTAACGTGCGCGTGGCGGAACCGAACGGGTGCGGCCGCTGCCATCGATGGCAACGAACACGAACACCGCTTCGGTCACTTTACGCCACTCGCTGGACAGCGGATCGTCGCTCCATACCTCGACCATCATCTGGATCGAGCTGCGGCCGATTTCCAGGGTCTGGGTGTAAAAGGACAATTGCGCGCCGACAGCCACCGGCACCAGAAACGCCATGCGATCGATGGCGACGGTCGCAACACGGCCGCCGGCAACACGACTGGCCATGGCAGTGCCGGCCAGGTCCATCTGCGCCACCAGCCAGCCGCCGAAAATATCGCCGAAGCCGTTGGTTTCGCGGGGAAGCGCGGTGATTTGCAGGGCCAGGTCGCCTTGCGGGATCGGATCTTCTTGTTCGAGCTCTATCATGCCGGGGGTGCCTCTGACCCGTGACTCTTCGTTGGGTATTGCTGGTGGTAGCCGTCTTCGGGAAAAACGATTCAGCACCGAACATACTACGTTCGTCACGTTTTCCATCAGGCGCCTAAGGAGAAACTCTGCGAAACCGGCTAATCCCGAGCAAGGGTCGGGCCAACGACGTTTTCGCACAGCAACCCCTTACAAACCGGAGCAAGGTTGCGAGTATATCGGTCGGTAGACTCCGCGACGACCGTCCGGTTCTGATTTCGACCGGCAAATACGCGCCTCTATGTGCTTTTTCGAACAATTTGCTATGGTGCCGAACCTGCCCGAGCCACAGCCAGCGTTGTTGTGGCGGCAGATCCGACTATAAGAGAAGACCTTGCCATGACCACAGCGCCCTCGAGCCTCGCGCAGCCCGACCAACCCGCACGACCGTTGACCCGCAATGACTACAAGACTCTGTCGCTTTCGGCCCTGGGGGGCGCGCTGGAGTTCTACGATTTCATCATCTTCGTGTTCTTCGCCACCGTGGTCGGCAAATTGTTCTTCCCGGCCGACATGCCCGAGTGGCTGCGCCTGATGCAGACCTTCGGCATCTTCGCCGCCGGCTACCTCGCGCGGCCGCTGGGCGGGATCGTGATGGCGCACTTCGGCGACCTGCTGGGGCGCAAGAAGATGTTCACCCTGAGCATTTTCATGATGGCCGTGCCGACCCTGATCATGGGCCTGCTGCCGACCTACGCCCAGATCGGCCTGTGGGCGCCGATTCTGCTGCTGTTGATGCGCGTCATTCAGGGCGCGGCGATTGGCGGCGAAGTGCCGGGGGCGTGGGTCTTCGTTTCCGAACACGTACCCGGCAAGCACATCGGCTACGCCTGCGGCACCCTGACCAGCGGCCTGACGGCGGGCATCCTCCTCGGTTCGCTGGTCGCCACCGCGATCAACAGCATTTATACGCCAACGGAAGTTTCGGATTACGCCTGGCGAATCCCGTTCCTGCTGGGTGGCGTTTTCGGTCTGTTCTCGGTCTACCTGCGCCGCTGGCTGCACGAAACTCCGGTGTTCGCCGAACTGCAACAGCGCAAGGCGCTGGCCGAAGAGGTGCCGTTGCGCGCCGTGCTGCGTGACCATCGCGGTGCAATCGCGGTGTCGATGCTGCTGACCTGGCTGCTGTCCGCCGGTATCGTTGTGGTGATCCTGATGACGCCGACCGTGTTGCAAACGGTCTATCACTTCTCGCCGACCACCGCGCTGCAATCCAACAGCCTGGCGATCGTGTTCCTGAGCTTCGGCTGCATCATTTCCGGCGCGCTGGCCGATCGCTTCGGTGCCGGTCGGGTGTTCGTGTTCGGCTGCCTGGGTTTGCTGGCCAGTTCCTGGACCTTCTATCACAGCCTCGCCGATCATCCGAACTGGCTGTTCCCGCTGTATGCGCTGACCGGTTTTCTGGTCGGCACCATCGGCGCGGTGCCTTATGTCATGGTGAAAGCGTTCCCGCCGGTGGTGCGCTTCAGCGGTCTGTCCTTCTCTTATAACGTCGCTTACGCGATCTTCGGTGGCCTGACGCCGATGGTGGTCAGCCTGCTGCTGAAAGAAAGCGCGATGGGGCCTGCCTACTATGTGGCGGTGCTGTGCGGGATGGGGATCCTGGTCGGCGCGTGGTTGTGGAGCAAAGGTCGCTAAGCCACCTCACACTGATCGTTCCCACGCTCCCGCGTGGGAATGCATCCTGTGACGCTCCGCGTCACGTCTTGAAGCGGACGCGGAGCGTCCATGGCGGCGTTCCCACGCAGAGCGTGGGAACGATCTGTCACGACATGCTGGCCTTTCATCCAATTGTCATATTTCAGCCATAGAGTGTTCACACGGCCTGCTGATACTTGGCCCCGACTTAACACACCCTATCTGCTAGGAGTAAGGCATGAAACTGAAGCGTTTGATGGCGGCAATGACTTTTGTCGCTGCTGGCGTTGCGACTGCCAACGCGGTTGCCGCTGTTGACCCTGCTATCCCGAGCTACACCAAGACCACTGGTGTGTCGGGCAACCTGTCCAGCGTCGGTTCCGATACCCTGGCCAACCTCATGACCCTCTGGGCTGAGAACTACAAAAAAGAATACCCGAACGTAAACATCCAGATTCAGGCCGCTGGCTCCGCCACCGCGCCACCTGCGCTGACTGAAGGCACCTCCAACCTGGGCCCGATGAGCCGCAAGATGAAGGACACCGAACTGGCTGCCTTCGAACAGAAATACGGCTACAAGCCAACCGCTATCCCGGTTGCCGTGGACGCCCTGGCTGTTTTCGTTCACAAGGACAACCCGATCCAGCACCTGACCATGGAACAGGTTGACGCGATCTTCTCGTCCACCCGTCTGTGCGGCGCCAAGACCGACGTGAAAACCTGGGGTGACCTGGGCGTGACCGGCGACCTGGCCAACAAGCCGGTTCAACTGTTCGGTCGCAACTCGGTATCCGGCACCTACGGCTACTTCAAAGAAGAAGCCCTGTGCAAAGGCGACTACAAGCCTAACGTCAACGAACAACCAGGCTCGGCTTCGGTCGTGCAGTCGATCAGCTCCTCGCTGAACGGCATCGGTTACTCGGGCATCGGCTACAAGACCGCCAGCGTGAAAACCGTTGCTCTGTCGAAGAAGGGCAGCACTGACTTCATCGAAGACACCGAAGAAAACGCCCTGAACGGCAAGTACCCGCTGTCGCGTTTCCTGTACGTGTACGTCAACAAGGCCCCGAACAAGCCTCTGGCCCCGCTGGAAGCCGAGTTCGTGAAACTGGTTCTGTCGAAACAGGGCCAGGAAGTAGTCGTGAAAGACGGCTACATCCCGCTGCCAGCCAAGGTTGCTGCAAAAGCACTGGCTGACCTGGGTCTGCAGGAAGGCGGCGCTGAAGTCGCAAAAAAGTAACAAACTGAGTCAGGGGTGAACCCCGCCTGACTCCCGTGTGGGGCCCGGCCCGCAAGCGGCCCGGCCCCCACACTCCCCGAATTCTTCTATCCACTGCCAGTGCCCTGCTGGCGGCGGATTTGGTGCGTCACTGCATTGTCATCTTTCTGTCATACAGGATCGCTAGGGTGTGCGCATGAATGATCTGGCCAATTCCAAAATGACTACGAACCCTCCCAAGCGCATTGACTTCAATACGCCTGAGTTGCAACGCAAGCGCCGCATTCGCGCGCTCAAGGATCGCTTCACCCGCTGGTACGTCCTCGTCGGCGGTCTGGCGGTACTGGCAGCCATCACCCTGATCTTCTTCTTCCTCGCCTACGTGGTCGCGCCGCTGTTCAAAGGTGCTGACCTGACTGCGAAAGATGCAATCACCCCGGCCTGGATGCAGGACGCCGGCAAGCCGCTGATGATTTCGCTCGAAGAGCAGAATCAGGTGGCCATGCGCGTTTCCGACAAGGGCCAGGCGCTGTTCTTCGACATCGACAGTGGCGCTGAATTGAAGCGCGTCGATCTGCCCCTGCCGGCAGGCGCCAGTGTGACCTCCATCGGCGAAGACCAGCCGGGCCATCCGCTGGTGGCCGTGGGCCTGTCCAACGGCCAGGCGCTGGTGTTCCGTCACACCTATAAAGTCAGCTACCCGGACGGCAAGAAAACCATCACCCCGGGCATTGAGTACCCGTACGGCGAGACACCGATCGCACTCAATGAAAGCGGCGGTGCGCTGGAGCATGTCAGCCTCAATGCCACCGATTCGACCCTGATGCTGGTCGGCTCCACCGGTTCGCAACTCAATGTGCTGTCGCTGACCAGCGAAGAAAACATGATGACCGGCGAAGTCACCAACGAGCAGAAGCGTATCGATCTGCCGCAGATGACTGAACCTGTGAAAAACATCTTCGTCGACCCGCGCCAGCAGTGGCTGTACGTGGTCAACGGACGTGCGCAGGCCGACGTGTTCAGCCTGCGCGACAAGAGCCTCAACGGTCGCTACAAACTGCTGGAAAACGCTGACGCTGAAGTCACTGCGACCACGCAACTGGTCGGTGGTATCTCGCTGATCGTCGGTGACTCCAAAGGTGGCCTGGCCCAGTGGTTCATGGCCCGCGACACCGATGGCGAGCTGCGCCTGAAGCAGATCCGCACCTTCCAGATGGGCACCACGCCGATCGTTGAAATTTCCGCCGAAGAACGTCGCAAGGGCTTCCTGGCCCTGGATGCCAGCGGCAAGCTCGGCGTGTTCCACAGCACCGCGCACCGCACCTTGCTGGTCGATCAAGTGGTCGAAGGCCAGGGCCTGTTCGGTCTGTCGCCGCGCGCCAACCGTGTGATCGTCGAAGCCGGCGGCAAGCTGCAACCGTTGCTGCTCGACAACCCGCACCCGGAAGTCTCGTGGAGCGCGCTGTGGAGCAAGGTCTGGTACGAGAACTACGACGAGCCTAAATACGTCTGGCAATCGACTGCGGCCAACACCGATTTCGAACCGAAACTGAGCCTGTCGCCACTGACCTTCGGCACCCTGAAAGCCGCGTTCTACGCGATGCTGCTGGCTGCACCGCTGGCCGTCGCCGCGGCGATCTACACCGCGTACTTCATGGCCCCGGGCATGCGCCGCAAGGTCAAACCGGTGATCGAGCTGATGGAAGCGATGCCGACGGTGATCCTCGGCTTCTTCGCCGGCCTGTTCCTCGCACCGTATGTGGAAGGGCATCTGCCGGGCATCTTCAGCCTGCTGATGCTGCTGCCGATCGGCATCCTGATCGCCGGTTTCACCTTCAGCCGCCTGCCTGAATCGATCCGCCTGAAAGTCCCGGACGGTTGGGAAAGTGCGCTGCTGATCCCGGTGATCCTGTTCGTGGGCTGGCTGTCGCTGTACATGAGCCCGTTCATGGAGAACTGGTTCTTCGGCGGTGACATGCGCATGTGGATCTCCCACGACCTGGGCATCACCTACGACCAGCGCAACGCCCTGGTGGTCGGTCTGGCCATGGGTTTCGCGGTGATCCCGAACATCTACTCGATCGCCGAAGACGCCGTGTTCAGCGTGCCGCGCGGCCTGACCCTGGGCTCGCTGGCCCTCGGTGCCACGCCTTGGCAGACCATGACTCGCGTGGTGATCCTGACCGCCAGCCCGGGCATCTTCTCGGCGCTGATGATCGGCATGGGTCGTGCGGTCGGCGAAACCATGATCGTGCTGATGGCCACCGGCAACACCCCGGTCATGGAAATGAACCTGTTCGAAGGCTTGCGCACCCTGGCCGCCAACGTCGCGGTGGAAATGCCGGAGTCGGAAGTCGGCGGCAGCCACTACCGCGTGCTGTTCCTCTCGGCGCTGGTGCTGCTGTTGTTCACCTTCGTCATGAACACCCTCGCGGAACTGATTCGTCAGCGTCTGCGCAAGAAATACTCGTCGCTTTAAGCAAAGGTAGAAGTCTGTGAAACAGAACTCCCTGAAAGGATGGTTCAAGAGCGGCGCCCCCGGCGTCTGGATCAGCGGCGGCGCGGTGTCCATCGCGGTCATCATGACCATTGGCCTGCTGGCGGTGATCGCCGTGCGCGGTCTGGGTCACTTCTGGCCGGCGGATCTGATCCACGCCAGCTATGACGTACCGGGCCAGGGCCAGCATCTGGTCGTGGGCGAGGTGGTGCAGAAAGAAGAAGTGCCGCGCGCCCGTCTGAAGAGCGCCGGCCTGCCGGTGCCGGACGAAGGTCCGGAATTCATGACCCGCGAGCTGATCAAGGTCGGCAACCGTGACCTGAACGGCAACGACTTCACCTGGATCGTCGGCGAGTGGCTGACCAACCAGACCACGCCGGTGGAACTGATGGCGCTGGAGCGTCGTGAGTGGGGCAACTTCTACGGCTACCTGGTCAACGTCAAACAGGACGGCAAGGTGATCGCCGAAGGCGAAGCCGCCTGGCCTGAGCTGCAAGCGCGGATCGATCGCGTGAACAAACTTGCCGCCCAGCTCAAGACTCTGGAAAAAGTCGATATCGGTGCGATCAACGCCGGCCTCGAGCGCATCCGTCTGCACGGTCGCAAGCTGGAGCTGGAAGGCAAACTCGACGCCATCGCGCAAGCGGACATGGAATCCGAGCGCGCCGAGCTGAACGCCCGCTATCAGGACATCGAGGCTCGTCTGGCCGACCTGCACGCGCAGTTCAACCGTGACGCCTTGACCGCTCGTGATGCCAACGGCAAGGAAATCGAAATCGGCCTGGGCAAAGTGGTTCACGCCTACCAGCCGAACGCGATGGGTACGTTCACCAAGATCGGTTTCTACTTCAGCAAGGTCTGGGAATTCCTGTCCGACGACCCGCGTGAAGCGAACACCGAAGGCGGGATTTTCCCGGCGATCTTCGGCACCGTGATGATGACCCTGATCATGGCGATGATCGTGACCCCGTTCGGCGTGCTGGCGGCGGTGTACCTGCGTGAATACGCCAAGCAGAACACCCTGACCCGGGTGATCCGGATCGCGGTGAACAACCTGGCGGGTGTTCCGGCCATTGTTTACGGCGTATTTGGTCTGGGCTTCTTCGTCTACGTGCTGGGTGGTTCGCTCGACCGTCTGTTCTTCCCGGAAGCGCTGCCGGCACCGACCTTCGGTACGCCGGGTCTGCTCTGGGCTTCGTTGACTCTGGCGCTGCTGGCGGTGCCGGTGGTGATCGTGGCCACCGAAGAAGGTCTGGCACGTATCCCGCGCACCGTGCGTGAGGGCTCGCTGGCCCTCGGTGCGACCAAGGCTGAAACCCTGTGGAAGATCGTTCTGCCGATGGCCAGTCCGGCGATGATGACCGGCATGATCCTCGCCGTGGCTCGCGCCGCCGGTGAAGTGGCGCCGCTGATGCTGGTGGGTGTGGTGAAACTGGCGCCGTCGCTGCCGGTGGACGGCAACTACCCGTACCTGCACCTGGATCAGAAGATCATGCACCTGGGCTTCCACATCTACGACGTCGGCTTCCAGAGCCCGAACGTCGAGGCCGCGCGGCCGCTGGTATACGCCACTGCGCTGTTGCTGGTACTGGTGATCGCCACCCTGAACCTGTCGGCGGTGTACATCCGTAACCACCTGCGCGAGAAGTACAAAGCTCTAGACAGCTAAAGCCATTAGCCACAAGCGGCAAGCTACAAGCTACAAGCCGCTTTTGCTCAAACTTGCAGCTTGCAGCTAGAAGCTTGCAGCTACGAACGGAGTGAGACCCATGCAGCACGAAACACATACCCACGGCATCAACATGTCTGCCCTGGGCCGCGACAAGCAGAGCCTGAACCTCGAGCAGGAAACCGTGGCCATCGAAGTGCCGGGCCTGAGCCTTTACTACGGCGAGAAACAGGCGCTGTTCGATGTCAGCATGAACATTCCGAAACAGCGCGTGACCGCCTTCATCGGCCCGTCCGGCTGCGGCAAGTCCACGCTGCTGCGCACCTTCAACCGCATGAACGACCTGGTGGACGGCTGCCGCGTCGAAGGCGCGATCAACCTGTATGGCAATAACATCTACCGCAAGGGCGAAGACGTGGCCGAGCTGCGTCGCCGGGTCGGCATGGTGTTCCAGAAGCCTAACCCGTTCCCGAAAACCATCTACGAAAATGTGGTCTACGGCCTGCGCATCCAGGGCATCAACAAGAAGCGCATCCTCGACGAAGCCGTCGAGTGGGCGTTGAAAGGCGCGGCCCTGTGGGACGAAGTCAAAGACCGTCTGCATGACTCGGCCCTCGGTCTGTCCGGTGGTCAGCAACAGCGTCTGGTGATCGCCCGTACCATCGCCGTGGAACCGGAAGTGCTGCTGCTCGACGAACCGTGCTCGGCCCTCGACCCGATCTCGACCCTGAAAGTCGAAGAGCTGATCTACGAACTCAAATCCAAGTTCACCATCGTCATCGTGACCCACAACATGCAGCAGGCGGCGCGGGTGTCCGACTACACGGCGTTCATGTACATGGGCAAACTGGTGGAGTTCGGCGACACCGATACCCTGTTCACCAATCCGGCCAAGAAGCAGACCGAAGACTACATCACAGGGCGATACGGCTAGCCGTACAGCTGCAAGCGGCAAGCTTCAAGCGGCAAGTTAGAAGCGATGCGGCAGGGAACACCACATAACAGCTTGCAGCTCGTAGCTTGCAGCTCTTGGTTAAACGCTTTTTCGGAGCGAACGCATGATTTCCAAAGAAGGCCTCACTCATCACATTTCCGCGCAGTTCAACGCCGAACTGGAAGAAGTGCGCAGCCACCTGCTGGCCATGGGCGGGCTGGTCGAGAAGCAGGTCAACGACGCGGTCACCGCGCTGATCGAGGCCGACTCGGGCCTGGCCCAGCAAGTACGCGAGATCGACGACCAGATCAACCAGATGGAACGCAACATCGACGAAGAATGCCTGCGCATTCTGGCTCGTCGTCAGCCGGCGGCTTCCGACCTGCGTCTGATCATCAGCATCTCCAAGTCGGTGATCGACCTTGAGCGCATCGGTGACGAAGCGACCAAGATCGCCCGTCGTGCGATCCAGTTGTGCGAAGAAGGCGAAGCGCCGCGTGGTTACGTCGAGGTTCGCCACATCGGCGACCAGGTGCGCAACATGGTGCGTGATGCGCTCGACGCCTTTGCCCGCTTCGATGCCGATCTGGCGTTGTCGGTGGCGCAGTACGACAAGATCATCGACCGCGAATACAAGACCGCCCTGCGTGAACTGGCGACCTACATGATGGAAGACCCGCGCTCTATCTCGCGGGTCTTGAGCATTATCTGGGTGCTGCGTTCGCTGGAGCGCATTGGCGACCACGCGCGCAACATCTCCGAGCTGGTGATCTACCTGGTGCGCGGCACCGATGTGCGCCACATGGGCCTCAAGCGCATGAAGGAAGAAGTTGAAGGGACAAGTGGCGAAACCGCTAATGTTCCGGGCGATGCTGACGATAAGTAAGATTGCCTGAGAAAAGCGCCCGGCCCTTTGGCCGGGCGTTTTTGTTTCTGCTTTTCATGGGCAGAACCGAATTAAAAAGCAGCACCCGCGAACGAAAAGTCCCGGCGTGACTGAAGAGTTTTGGCAATGTGCCATCAGCCAGCGTTATGCTTGCCGGGATTTTAATAGGGGTGTTGGATGAGCAAGATCAGTGTGTTGGTCGTGGACGATGCATCGTTCATTCGTGACCTGGTGAAAAAGTGCCTGCGTAATTACTTCCCGGGGATCCGCACCGAGGACGCCATCAACGGCAAGAAGGCCCAGGCCATGCTGGCCAAGGAAGCGTTCGACCTGGTGCTGTGCGACTGGGAAATGCCGGAAATGTCCGGCCTCGAACTGCTGACCTGGTGCCGTGAGCAGGACAACCTCAAGACCATGCCATTCATCATGGTCACCAGCCGGGGCGACAAGGAAAACGTCGTGCAGGCGATCCAGGCCGGTGTTACCGGTTACGTCAGCAAGCCGTTCACCAACGAGCAACTGCTGACCAAGGTCAAGCAGGCCCTGAACAAGGTCGGCAAGCTCGACACCCTGATGAACAGCGCCCCGACCAAGATGAACTCGGCGTTCGGCAACGACTCTCTGAGCGCGTTGACCGGCGGCAAGGCTGCCGTGGTTGGTTCCGCACCGACGGCTGCGGCAGTGAATCCGTTTGCCAAGCCTGCCGCTGCGGCCCCGGCACCTGCCGCCGCGCCACAGCGTGGCCTGCTCAACAGCCCGCCGGTGAAAGCCCCGGCAGCCTCCAGCGCTCCGGCCGGCGGTCGCGGTCAGGGTCAACTGCGCCTGCCAAGCGGCACCCAGCAATGCGTGATCAAGGCCCTGAGCATCAAGGAAGCGCTGCTGGTGGTGAAACGCACCGACACCCTGCCGCAGATCCTCGATAGCGCCGTGCTCGATCTGGAGCAGGGCGACAACGCCGAAATCGCCCGCCTCAACGGCTACCTGCACGCCGTCGTTGCCCACGAGCCGAAACCCGACAGCGACTGGCTGCAACTGACCTTCCGCTTCGTCGACCAGGACGCGCAGAAGCTCGACTACATCTCCCGCCTGATTGCTCGCGGTACGGCGCAGAAGCACTTCGTTCCGGGCGCATAATCTTCGTCGCCTGACATTGATCGTTCCCACGCTCCGCGTGGGAATGCCTCAAGGGACGCTCCGCGTCCCCCCACGCAGAGCGTGGGGACGATCATCTCCTGCACCTGCCAATTTGAAACATCTGTCGACTAGCCTGGTCTGCTTCAGCTGCTAGGCTCATTCCCAGGCCTTACTCGACAGAACTTTCGCCCATGCCCCTGCGCCTGCTGTTTTTCTGTGGTCTGTTCATGGCCTCCACCTCGACTGTGGCCATGACGATCTACAAATCCACCGATGCCAACGGAGTGGTTTCGTACAGCGACCGTCCGAGCAAAGGCTCCCAGGTGTTCGTGTTTCAGGACCGGATGGTCGAGCGCCTAGAGCGCCAGGTCTATCTCGACATCAAGAAGCAGAAGGGCGCGGACGTGGTGTTCGTGCGCAACGACCTGTACGCGCCGGTCGAGGTTGCACTGGCGTTTACCGGGATGAGCAACGTGCGCGGCGCTCCCGCTCAAACGATCCGTCGGGTGCTGCCGGCGCGCAGCAATACGCGGCTGGCGTTGCTGACGGCGGTGTCCGGTGGCAAGCCGCTGGTGTATACGCCGATGTTCCAGTATTCCCTCGGTGACCCTGCTGGCGCGGCTCAGGGCTATCGCTATCCGTTTCCGTGGCGAGGCGGTCCGTTCCGTCTCAGCCAGGGCGCCAATGGCGATTACAGCCACTTCGGGCCGAAGAACAAATACGCGATGGACATCGCCATGCCGGTCGGTACGCCGATCATTGCGGCGCGCGCCGGAGTGGTGGTGAAGACCGAAAATTCCCAGAACGGGCGCGGCACCGATCCGTCCGGTAACTTCGTGCGGATCCTGCACGACGACGGCACGATGGGCGTGTACCTGCATCTCAAGCAAGGGTCGGTGAGTGTGCGCGAGGGGCAGCGGGTGACGGTGGGCAGTCCGCTGGCGCTGTCCGGCAACACCGGCAACAGCAGCGGCCCGCACCTGCACTTTGTGGTGCAGCGCAATACCGGGATGGGGCTGGTGTCGATTCCGTATCAGTTCAACCAGCCGCTGGGGGCGTTGCCCAACTTTGCGTTGGGCAAGCAGTAAACCCCGTCAGTCGAGCATCAGCACCTTGGCCAGAATGATCTTCGGACCTTTCATCTTCTTGATGATGATCCGCAGGCCTTCGACTTCCAGCACTTCTTCCTCTTCCGGCACCCGTTTCAGGGTTTCGTAGATCAGCCCGGCGAGGGTTTCGGCTTCGATGTGATCGAGGTCGATCCCCAGCAGGCGCTCGACCTTGAACAACGGCGTATCGCCCCGTACCAACAGTTTGCCCGGCTGGTAGGCGAGGATGCCGCGCTCGGCTTTGCGGTGTTCGTCCTGGATATCGCCGACCAGCACTTCCAGCACGTCTTCCATGGTCAGGTAGCCGATGATGTTGCCATCGGCCTCTTCGACCACGGCGAAGTGCGAGCCGCCCTTGCGGAACTGCTCCAGCAGCTGCGACAGCGGCATGTGCCGCGACACGCGCTCCAGCGGGCGGGTCAGTTCGGCGAGGTTGAACGACTCGGGAATGTGATCCAGCGCTGCCAGTTCCAGCAGCAGATCCTTGATGTGCAGCAGGCCGACGAATTCCTTGCGCTCGCTGTCGTACACCGGATAACGGCTGAACTTGTGGCGACGGAACATCGCCAGGATCTCTTTCAGCGGGGCGTTGAACTCGAGGGTGATCAGGTCTTCCCGGGAGTTGGCCCAGTCGACCACTTCCAGCTCGCCCATTTCCACCGCCGAGGCCAGCACGCGCATGCCCTGGTCACTTGGATCCTGACCACGGCTGGAGTGCAGGATCAGTTTCAGTTCTTCACGGCTGTAATGGTGCTCGTGATGCGGGCCGGGCTCACCTTGACCCGCAATGCGCAGGATGGTGTTGGCGCTGGCGTTGAGCAGGTAGATCGCCGGGTACATGGCCCAGTAGAACAGGTACAGCGGCACCGCCGTCCACAGCGACAGCAGCTCGGGTTTGCGGATCGCCCAGGATTTGGGTGCGAGTTCGCCGACCACGATGTGCAGGTACGAAATGATGAAGAACGCAGTGAAGAACGAGATGCCTTTGACGACTTCGGCCGATTGCACGCCGACCGCGCTCAGCAGCGGCTCGAGAATATGCGCGAACGCCGGCTCGCCGACCCAGCCCAGGCCCAGGGAGGCGAGGGTGATACCGAGCTGGCACGCCGAGAGGTACGCATCGAGCTGACTGTGTACCGTGCGCAGGATGTGCCCGCGCCAGCCGTGCTGCTCAGCGATGGCTTCGACCCGGGTCGAGCGCAGTTTGACCATGGCGAATTCTGCCGCAACGAAGAAGCCGTTGAGCAAAACCAGGATCAGAGCGAAAAGAATCATGCCGAAATCGGCGAATATTGTTGCGAGGGACAAGCCAGGGGAAGGGTCCATGATGGAGTTTTGCGGGTTCCGTGTGATTCGAAAGAAAGAAAAATCCGCACCTGAAAGGCAGGCGCAAGTCAGCCAATGTAGCGGCTGACCTGGCGATTGCCTAGTCCGGCATTACTCAGCGGCGCTGATGACCCGTGCCTGAGCGACCTGCGCCGGGGCGAAATGGCAGGTGAACGTGCTGCCATGACCGGGCACGCTGCTGATCTCCATCCGTGCGCGATGGCGCAGCAGTACGTGTTTGACGATGGCCAGACCCAGGCCTGTGCCGCCGGTGTTGGAGTTGCGGCTGGAGTCGACGCGGTAGAAGCGTTCGGTCAGGCGCGGCAGGTGTTTGCTGTCGATGCCGATCCCGGAATCCTGCACGCTGAGGTGTGCGCCCTGATCGTCGCCCCACCAGCGGATGCGGATATTGCCTTCGGCCGGGGTGTATTTGACGGCGTTGAACACCAGGTTGGAAAACGCACTGCGCAGTTCCGCCTCGCTGCCCTTGAGCAGGATGCTGGTGTCGGCTTCCAGGGAGATTTTCTGATTCTTCGATCCTGACAGCTGCTGGGCGTCGCTCTTGATCGACTGCAACAGTGTGTCGATGTGCACCGGCTGGTTGTCCGACGGGTAATCGGTGGCTTCCAGCTTGGCCAGTAGCAGCAAGTCGTTGAGCAGGGTCTGCATGCGTCCGCCCTGTTGCTGCATCTGCTGCAGGGCACGGCTCCAGCGCGGGTTCACTTCCTCGACGTTGTCGAGCAGGGTTTCCAGGTAGCCGCAGATCACCGTCAGCGGGGTGCGCAGCTCATGGGAGACGTTGGCGATGAAGTCTTTGCGCATCTGTTCCAGCTGATGGATGCGCGTGACGTCGCGCACCAGCATCAAGTGTTCGTTGTTGCCGTAGCGCGTGAGGTACAGCTGGATGCGCACGCGATCGTTGGTCGGCGAGGGGATTTCCAGCGGTTCGGCGTAGCTTTCCTGCTCAAAGTACTCCTTGAAGCGCGGATGGCGGACGAGGTTGGTCACCGGTTGGCCGCTGTCTTGCGGGGTCTTGAGGCCGAGAAGGGTTTCGGCTGCGCGGTTCCACCATTCCAGGTTGCCGTCGCTGTCGAGCATGATCACCGCGTCTTTCAGCGCGGCGGTGGACTCCTGAACGCGGTCGATCACCGCTTGCAGGCGTCCGCGTACCCGTTGGTCGCGGCGTTGCAGGTGGTAGATGCTGTCGAACACCTCGCCCCACAGGCCATAGCCGTCGGGCGGTGCTTCATCGGGTTGGTGCAGGCGCAGCCATTCGTGCAGACGCAGCAGTTGCTTGAGCGTCCAGGCCAGGTACAGGCCCAGTCCCGCCGCCAGACTCCAGCCGTAGTAGCCGGTGATCAGGCCGATCACCAGGCAGCCGGTGACCAGCAACAGCATGTGGCGAATCAGGGTGCCATGCCAGTTTTGGTTCACGGAAAATGCGGTCCTTGTCTACGGGGCTGGCGCTCGGCTCAGGCTTTGGTGGAGAACCGGTAGCCGGTGCCGCGCACGGTTTGTACCAGATTTTCGTAGGCGTCGCCGAGGGCCTTGCGCAGGCGCCGGATGTGCACGTCGACGGTGCGCTCTTCAACATAGACGTTGCCGCCCCAGACCTGGTCCAGCAACTGGCCACGGGTGTAGGCGCGTTCCTGGTGGGTCATGAAAAATTGCAGCAGACGGTATTCGGTCGGGCCCATCTCTGCCGGACGGCCATCGATGGTCACGCGGTGGCTGATCGGGTCAAGGAGCAGGCCGCCGACTTCGATCGGCGCTTCGCCATCAGTCGGGCCGGCGCGACGCAGCACGGCCTTGAGGCGCGCCACCAGCTCGCGTGGGGAAAACGGTTTGGTGATGTAGTCGTCGGCGCCGACTTCCAGACCCTGGATCTTGTTGTCCTCTTCGCCTTTGGCGGTGAGCATGATGATCGGGATGTCCCCGGTCAGCTCGTCACGCTTGAGGCGGCGGGCCAGCTCGATGCCGGAGGTGCCGGGCAGCATCCAGTCGAGCAGGATCAGGTCCGGTTTACGGTCGACGATAATGGCGTGGGCCTGCTGCGAGTTCTCTGCCTCGAGGCAGTCATAGCCGGCCATTTCCAACGCAACGGCGATCATTTCGCGAATGGGCGCTTCGTCGTCGACGATCAGAATGCTCCTGCCAACCATGCCTTAATCCTCTTGTCATTTAACTGTCTTGCGCCGCATTAGATAACGGAATTATTGCAGTCGTGTGACAGTATTTTAGTCCGGCGGCGATTGTGCAAATCCTGAACTAAGCTCTAAGTCCGAATCCTGACAACCACAAGAGAAGGTTTCCATGACTCAAATGACTGCTTCCTTTAAGGCTTTGCTGATGGCTGCCGCCCTGACTCTGCCTGGACTGGCGATGGCGGCCGAGCCGGCCATGATGAAAGACGGAATGATGGTCGACCACAAGGGCATGACGCTTTACACGTTCGACAAGGACAGTGGCGGCAAGTCGATGTGCAACGGCGATTGCGCCAAGAACTGGCCGCCGTTGATGGCGCCGGCGGATGCCAAGGCTGAAGGTAAATGGACGGTCATCAAACGTGATGACGGCATGATGCAGTACGCCTACGACGGCAAGCCGCTGTACACGTTCATGAAGGATGAGAAGCCGGGAGAAATGAAGGGCGATGGCATGAAGGACGTGTGGCACGTGGTTCACGAGCACAAATAAACGCAAATGCCCTGTGGGAGCGAGCAAACTCGCTCCCACAGGTTCTGTGGATCAACGCAACGCGTAATCCAGCACGATCCCGACAAAAATCGCCAGCCCGGCCCAGTGGTTGTGCAAAAACGCCTTGAAGCAGCGCATCCGGTCCCGGTCGCGGGTGTACCAGAATTCCCAGGCATAGCACCCGGCCGCCACCAGCAGGCCGAGGTGGAACCAGATCCCCAGCTCGAATTTCGACCCCGCCAGCAGCAGACAGCCCAGCGACAGTACCTGCAAGGTCAGGATGATCACCCGGTCGGCATCGCCGAACAGGATCGCCGTGGATTTCACGCCGATCTTCAGGTCATCGTCGCGGTCGGTCATCGCGTAATAAGTGTCGTAACCCACAGTCCACAACAGGTTGGCGATCCACAGCAGCCAGGCCGTTGCCGGCAACTCACCGGTTTCGGCGGTGAACGCCATCGGCATCCCCCAAGAGAACGCCGCGCCCAATACCACTTGCGGATAGTAGGTGTAGCGCTTCATGAACGGATAGGTGAACGCCAGCGCCAGACCGCCGAGCGACAGCCAGATCGTCGCCGCGTTGGTGCACAGCACCAGCAGGAAACTCACGCCCATCAGCAGCGCGAAGAACACCAGCGCCTCTTTCGAGCTGATCTTGCCGGCAGCAATAGGCCGCTGCGCAGTGCGTTTGACGTGGCCGTCGACCTTGCGGTCGGCCCAGTCGTTGATCACACAGCCGCCGGCACGGGTCAGCACCACGCCGAGGACGAAAATCACGATGTTGGCCAGGGATGGCGAGCCTTTTCCGGCAATCCACAGGGCCCAGAGCGTTGGCCACAGCAGCAGGTAAATGCCGATCGGCTTGTCCATCCGGGTCAGCTGGATGAAGTCCCAGGCGCGCGGGTTCAAGCGATTCAGGGATTTGAGCAGGCTTTGGTACATCAGCAGTTCTCCGGACGGGCGCGGACGGCTTCCCACAGCGCAGGCAGGAAAATCTCCGCCACCAGTACGCTCAATGCCCCACGGTCGAAACGCGAGCGCCGTCCCCACAGACCGGCAGCCCGGGAACCTTCGGGCAGCCAGTGCTCAGGGTAATGACAGACTTCAATGGCGCGACGCTGGAAGGCGTGATCGCAGAACAGCAGTTCGCCCAGCGAGCGGCTGCCCAGTTCATCCATGTGCAAGCCGTCGCCCTGCAAGGCACTGCGCGACGCCACGCTGCGGGCGAACACCCAGGCCTGGCCATGCCCGCGCAGATACACCTCGCGCACCCAGCCCTCGCTGCCTTCGGCCAGATCCAGCGCGGCGCATTCGTCGTCGCGCAGGGTCTGCCAGCCTTCGAACAGCGGCGTCACGCTGAAGCCGTCATCGGACAGGCGCGTCAGCCGGCGGGTCAGGGAGCCTTCGTCGAACAGCCAGTCGAGCGTGGATGTGTCGGGGAGCGGTGTCAGTTCGCTTTGCGGGCGCCACAGCGGAGCGTTTGTGTGTTGCACAATGAGTCATTATTGGCAGCAAATGAGGCGGCGAGCTTACCATGCTGAACCGAGAGTTTGATTGATCCGGGACGCCGCTGCGCCGAACAGGCTTGCATCTGCCCGGCACGATCAGTACAAAACGCCCTGAGCCGGACGGCAGCGCTGCACCATCGACCGTCCGCGCCGGCTAAAGCCTGAACCCTGAGGAAGTACCTGAATGAAAAAGTGGCAATGTGTGGTCTGCGGCCTGATTTACAACGAAGCCGACGGCTGGCCGGATGACGGCATTGCGCCGGGCACCCTGTGGCAGGACGTGCCGGAAGACTGGCTGTGCCCGGACTGCGGCGTCGGCAAGATGGACTTCGAAATGATCGAAATCAACTGAGAAAACACTGAGGAGTAGGGCATGAGCGCACCTGTCGTAATCGTTGGCACCGGGCTGGCGGGTTACAACCTGGCCCGCGAGTTTCGCAAACTCGATGGCGAAACCCCGTTGCTGCTGATTACCGCCGATGACGGTCGCTCCTACTCCAAGCCGATGCTGTCCACCGGCTTCGGCAAGAACAAGGACGCCGACGGCCTGAGCATGGCCGAGCCGGGCGCCATGGCCGAGCAGTTGAAGGCCGAAATCCGCACCCACACCCGCATCAGCGGCATCGATGCGGGCCACAAGCGGTTGTGGATCGGCGAGGAAGCAGTCAGCTATCGCGACCTGATCCTCGCCTGGGGCGCCGAAACCGTACGCGTGCCGATCGAAGGCGATGGCGGGGATCTGGTGTTCCCGATCAACGATCTCGAAGACTATGCCCGCTTTCGCGCCGCAGCCGCCGGCAAGCGCCGGGTGTTGCTGCTCGGCGCCGGGCTGATCGGCTGCGAGTTCGCCAATGACCTGATTCTGGGCGGCTACGAGGTGCAACTGGTTGCACCGTGCGAACAGGTGATGCCGACCCTGCTGCATCCCGCGGCGGCGGCTGCGGTGCAGGCCGGGCTGGAAAGCCTCGGCGCACGTTTTCATCTCGGCCCGGTGCTGACCCGCCTGCAAAAAGTCGCGGATGGGCTGGAAGCGCACCTGTCCGACGGTCAGGTTGTCCCGTGCGATGTGGTGGTCTCGGCCATCGGCCTGCGCCCGCGGATCGATCTGGCGGCGGCCGCCGGCATCCAGACCAATCGCGGCGTGGTGGTCGACCGTCATCTGCAAACCTCTCACGCCAACATTTACGCCTTGGGCGACTGCGCCGAGGTCGACGGGCTGAATCTTCTGTACGTCATGCCCCTCATGAGTTGTGCGCGAGCGCTGGCACAGACCCTGGCCGGCAACCCGACCGTGGTGAACTACGGACCGATGCCGATCACCGTGAAAACCCCGGTCTGCCCGCTGGTGGTTTCCCCGCCGCCACGGGGCCGCGAAGGCGTCTGGACGGTCGAAGGGCAGGGCGCCGACGTCAAGGCGCTGTGCCACGACGCCGAAGGGCAATTGCTCGGTTACGCCCTGACCGGCGCGGCGGTGATGGAAAAACTCGCACTGAACAAACAGCTTCCGGCCTTGCTGGCGTAAATACCGGTCGTTCTGTCGGAATCACCCCGCTTTTGCCCCCACAAACGTCGCGGGGAGACTGGCGCCGCCCTTAACCGCGTGCCATCCTCACTCCCGTCTGCCGCAGAGTAGAGCCTGCGGCGCCTTGGGCGCTGTTCCAACGAGAACAGCACGGACATAACAACAAAAAACCGTCAAAGGGGCTTCACTAATGCGTAAACCAGAACTCGCCGCTGCAATCGCTGAAAAAGCGGATCTGACCAAAGAGCAGGCCAACCGCGTTCTCAACGCCGTTCTCGAAGAAATCACCGGCGCCCTGCACCGCAAGGACAGCGTCACGCTGGTGGGCTTCGGCACCTTCCTGCAACGCCACCGCGGTGCCCGCACCGGCAAAAACCCGCAAACCGGTGAACCGGTGAAGATCAAGGCCAGCAACACCGTTGCGTTCAAGCCAGGCAAATCGTTGAAAGACAGCGTCAATCCATAATCGCGGCGAACGCCCGGTCAGCCGGGCGCGCTGCATGAAAAATGGGCATACCGATTGCGGTCGGATGCCCATTTTTTGTGCCCGATGATTTCGTCCGGATCAGGCCGAGAAGAAGTACCGGGTGAGGTGAAAGAAGATCGGCGCGGCGAAACAGATCGAGTCCATCCGGTCGAGCATCCCGCCGTGGCCCTTGATCATCGTGCCCCAGTCCTTGGCGCTCAGGCTGCGTTTGATCGCCGACATGACCAGCCCGCCAAGGAAACCCATCACCACGATGACCAGCGACATCAGCAGCGACTGCCAGAAGCTGAACGGTGTCATCCAGAACATGCAGCCGCCGATCAGCGTGGCAGATAGTCCGCCGCCGACCAGCCCTTCGACGGTTTTCGACGGGCTCACCAGCGGTGCGACCTTGCGTTTGCCGAACAGCTTGCCGAACACGTACTGCAGCACATCGCTCATCTGCACCACGAATACCAGGTAGAACAGCAGCAGGGCGTTCTGACCCTGGAAACCCTGCAGGTCCAGCAACAGCAGCGCCGGCGCATGGCTGATGCAGTAGATGCAGATCATCACGCCCCACTGAATCTTCGCCGTGCGCTCCAGAAAGCCCTCGGTGTCCTGGCTCAACACGGCAATCGCCGGCAGCAGCAGGAATGCATACACCGGCACCAGCAGGGTGAACATCGAATACCAATGGGTGCCGATCAGCAGATATTGCAGCGGGATCAGGATGAAAAACGCCGAAAACAGCGCGTTATGGTCACCGCGTGCGGTCGGCGTGAGTGTTATGAACTCGCGCAGCGCAAACAGCGAAATGAAGCCGAACAGCACCACCGTCGCATTGGGGCCGAGCAGCCAGGACACAAAGAAAATAATGACCATCCCCCACCAGGCATTCACGCGCTGGTTGAGGTTTTCGATGGTCGCGATGGAGCTTTCGCTTTTCGCCCGCCGTGCCAGTACGCCGCCAATCAGCGAAGCCACCGCCAGCAAACCGGCGATTGCCGCGAAGAACCACAGGAACTTGGTTTCCAGACTCATTTCGACAACCTCACGATGGCGTCACGCGCCCGGTCCAGAAACGCCTGTTTCTCCTCACCGGCAATCCTCTGCAGCGGGTCGCCGATGCGGATCGTACAGATGATCGGCAGCGGCACATGTTTGCCTTTTGGCATCGAGCGATGCAGGTTTTCCAGGTAGATCGGCACCAGATCGACGTCGGGAAAAATCTCGGCCAGGCGGAAGATTCCGGATTTGAATTCCCCCGGCAGCGGCTGGGTGGAGCGGGTGCCTTCGGGGAAAATGATGATCGAATGACCGGCCCGCACCACATCGAAGATCGGCTCGAGTACATTGGTGCCCGGTGCCGGATTACGCTCGATCAGCACCGCATTCAGGCCTTTCTGCGAGATGTATGACAGAAAGCGGTTCTTGCCCCAGTAGTCGGCGGCCGCCACCGGTTTCACGTTCAACCGGGCTTCCGGCGGCAGTGCGGCGATGATCGCCAGGGTGTCCATGTGGCTGGTGTGGTTGGCGTAGTAGATGCGCTGGCGTGTGAGGTCCGGCGGGCTTTCCCAGCGGGCGGTCACGCCGATCAAGAAGCGCAGCACCGAAATCAGCGCGTTACTGATCCACATGAGCATTCCCCTTCAGTTGTCTGGCGATGGCCAGGGTGCGCGTCACGCAGGTGGCGACAGAGCCAAGGGCGATGACCACCAGCGCGATCAGCAAAGCGTAGTGGGTCGCGTAGTAAAGGGTTTCGAACACGTTCAACAGCAGCGCCACGGTCATCACCGCCATCCGGTGCTGCTTGGCCATCGGTCCCATGAAGCTCTGGGTGAGCCCTAGAGCGCCGCCGAACACCCGGACATACGCCGTCAGCGCAGCGGCCAATGCGGCAAACCAGCCGAGGTCGGACTGGCCGATGGCAAAACCCAGCCCGACGATCAGCAGGCTGTCTGCAACCCGGTCTGGAAACTCGTTGTACAGACTGCCAACGGCCGACTGCTTGCCGCCTTCGATTGCCACCATCCCGTCGAACAGATTGCACAGCAGCCGCAACTGAATGCTGACGATGCACAAGATTGAACCGGCCACGCCGTTATCGATGTACAGCGTCACCGCGCCGAACAACGCGAAGAGCATGCTGATGACGGAGATCTGGTTGGGGGAGATGTCCCGCTTGACCAGTTCATCCGTGAAGCGTTTCGCCCAGCCCGCGGAGCGGGTCTTGATGGGCCGTCTGTTTTCATCCATTTGCCAATGTCCGTATCAGTGAGGAATTGCAGTGAGTTGTATTGTGGTCGCTGGCGGTAGACGGTGCCCGACAATCGAGTGGTCACCAGGAGTCGTAGGGGATGCCGTATTTTTCGATGTAGGCCTTGGATTCTTCATAGAGCTGCCTGTGTCTTCCGTTGGTCTTGCCACCGTAGGGACCTTTGGGATCGATCTTGCCCTGGACCCGCATGACTTCGGTCGACAAAAGACACTGGCCGCCCAGCCAGACCTTGGCGATGCCGCCTGGCGCGAGGCCGATGACCATCATATTTCGGTAATCCGTGATCCACTTGCCGTCTGCCCGACAGAAAACCCTCTCGCCCTTGAGCATGATCTGGCGAACTGAGTCCGGAATTTTTATGAAGGCTTTGTAAGTCTGTGGTTCGGCCATGGAATACCAGCGGACGAAGACCAGATAGGGCAGCGCGGCCCCCGTGACACGTCGACCTTTGCCTACCGGATGTTCCGGCCATCCTGGTGCCTGCCCACGGAAAGTGGCGGGTACGCCTTTACTGTACGGTCGCGGATAGGCAAATGCTGGAACTCCACCGGCTGTGTCCAGAAATACGCGTTTGTTGACGTCCACGACGTCGGCATTTTCGATCCAGGCCTCCATGTAGTCGGGTGTGAAAAACCTGAGCATCCAGCCGTCATAAGGCAGCAATCTTGTACCACCGGAAGTGCAGCCGCCCAGCAACACAATGAATATCAATGCAAAGCCAATCTTGAGCATGTACGAGTTCTCACGCATTAGGGTGCACCACACGAACAGACTGATCGGCGGGGCGGTTGATAAACAGGATGCTCAGCCCGGTTTCGTTGAGTCCCTTCGCAGCATTCCAGTTGGATGACAGATGAATGTAGCGTTGAGCGAGTAGCGCATGCTCGTTCAGGCTCAAATCGAGACTGCGGGATTCACCCAGCGCAAACATCATCAATTTTCGGGCGATACCCTTGAGCTCTCCCGGTAGCGCGTAACTCTGAGATTCTTGGTTAATCGTTTCGAACTCTACCCCGTGCCGGTTCGCCAGCTCCCGCATGATTCGCAGGTAAATCAGGGACAGGTCATTGCGCACAACTCGTTCGCTGTAGACCGCTGCGTAGACATTTTTTGATTTGCGCCGATCGCCCTTGACGTTGCTGGCCGTTTCCACCGCCCAGGTTTTGACTTGAAGCGTCAGCCCATAGAAATGCAGTTGGTCCTGAAGCCTGCCGAGTTCTTGCTCGGCCAACCGATAAGCGTTGGTCGACGACGAAGGGGTATTAAAGTCCACGTCGCGACTGCAGCGCGGCTTGCTCAGCAGTACCCGTTCGACAAGATTCGGTAAGTACCCGCCGCCCAAGTCGGAGTGGACGCCCGGCAACACAATGTCGGCGTTTCCGGCGCTGTTGAGCGAAAAGTTGTGGCGGCGTTCGTCCCGGGCAACCAGGTGCACAACTTTCTTTGCAATGTCCGGCGCCAGATACAGATTGACGCCGGGGTTGTTGGCGTCATGGACGCTGAAATCGCCGTCAGCCATGCTGCCTATGGCGGCAGCGGTGTCGAAGATGCCGATGAAGTTAATGCTGACATCGATGTTGGCCCGCCAGGAGAAGCTCTCAAGGAACAGTGACGAGTCCGCGGGAAGTAATTGCGCCAGCGGGCTTTGCTCGCCTTTCATCACTTCATTGGCGAAGTGTCTCGCAGCAGCGGCGCCGCGGCTGAAGCCGAAGATGTCGAACTGAACGGATTCCACCTTCAGGGTCGGGTTCGCCGACTCAAAAAGGCGAATCCCAGGAATGATGCTGGTCGGGCTTTGCTTGACTCTCGCCAGTACACCTTGTGCACCCGTGCCAGTCATTTGCGAAAAAACCGAGTCGTCCTTATCGGCACTCGTACCTATGCCCTCAAGATAGACCGGTATGTACGCGATGGTTTCCTCTTTCGCCAGTTGCCGCCCTTGGTCATCGCGATATAACTCATACAGCCTCGCCACATTGCTCGCATCATTCCCATAACTGTTATCCGGCACATTGCCCTGTCCGTCATACCCATGCATCTGGCAGAACTGTCGAATGTCCTCGGCTTCCTCCTCAAGATTCACATCCCGCGCATAGCAGCCCTTCACCTGTTCGCTGTTGAACAGATTGTTCCCCGTCCCATCGAAAAACACGCCGATCCGCAAGGTGATGCCAGCAGGTAACTCGTCTTCCAGTTCGACCTCTTCCTCCTCTTCTTCGAGTTCTCCTTCCTCCGCTGCTTGAGTGGAAGCAGTTGCTGGTCCTGCGGCCAAGGTACCCGCCATTGCGGCTTCTGGATGATCAGCGGCTCCGCTGGCGGACGTCTTTCCTCCCGCCACCATCTCGGTACTGCTGAAGATCCCGCCGCTGTCGATCACGATGTGGTGACCGCCCGCCTTCAGCGTGATGCTGGCGCCGGCATCCAGCACCACGCTGGCGCCGGCCTTGATCTGCACCTGCTGGCCCGCCTCGACGGTAATGATTTTCCCGGCCGTCGTCTGGCTGCTGCCCTGGATGCTTTCCCAACGATCGCGCCCGACCGCCAGCCGGCTGTCATGGAGAACCTGCCGCTCCATGTCGCGCTGGGCACGCAGGTAGACCAGTTCCAGTCCGGCGCGGTCTTCAATCGTAAATTCGCTGTAGCCGCCGGTGTCAGGCGAGCTGCGACTGCGCAGCACGGTTCGGGTCTTGTGCTCGGGCAGTTTGTAAGGCGCGGGCGTGACCTTGTTGATCACGCAGCCGGTAATCAGCGGCTTGTCGGGATCACCTTCCACGAAGGTCACCACCACTTCCGTCCCGATGCGGGGGAGGGTGACGACACCGAAACCGTTCCCGGCCCAGCTCGACGAGACCCGCACCCAGCAACTGCTGCGCTCACTGTTTAATTCGGTCCGGTCCCAGTGGAATTCGACTTTTACGCGACCGAACTCATCGCAGTAGATCTCTTCGCCTTTGGGGCCGGTCACCCGGGCGGTCTGGCTGACCAGTGGTGGCCTGCGTGCGGGAAGCGGCGGACGGAAAACTACCTCGGCCGGAATGGCGTGGAAGGTGTTGCGATAGCCTTGGGCAAAACCGTCCGCCGATTGAGTTTCGCTGCTAACCGACTCTTCGAGCACTTGCGGCTGCCGCCCGGTGTGGCTGATCCCGAGCAGCAGCCACAGACTGTTGTATTTCTGGCGAGGGTGTTCGGTCAGTTCAAGCAGATGGCCGCAGCGCAAGGTAGGTTGGTTGCTTTGACCCTCTGCCATTTCATAGTCTGCGCGATGGCGCTCCAGGGCCTGACGGGCCAGTTGCTTGCCACGCTTTTCGTTGTCCAGCGGCAACGGGTATTGGTAGTCCTCAAACGTCGGGGTGAATTCGGCGCTGAAGCGGCTTTCGATTAAAAGCGTCGGTCGCCTCAGGTCATAGTCGCGTCGCGTGACCCGGCTTGTCCGGGTGGCGGCGCGCAAGGAAAACCTGCTGACTACTGGATATTCCGGGACCATCCCGCTATCCCGGCGATAGGGTGTGGCGCGCAATGTCGGGAGGAACACCGCGTCATCGGTGAACACCAGCAAATGGCCTTGCGCGGAGTGCTGGTGATGCCAGGCGATTCCGTCCTCGGCACACACGCGCTGAATGAACTCGAAATCGCTTTCGTCGTATTGGGTGCAGTAATCCCGTGCTGCTAGGGGCTGGACATGGAAGGTGAACGCATCGGCGAGGATGCCGTGTCGCTTGAGTGTTTGCGTGATGATCTGCGGGACAGTCTGCCCCTGGTAAATCCTTTGATCGTGACTGAACTGCAAATAGTGCAGGCTCGGCACCAGAGTCAGGCGATAACGGGTCAGGCGTTTGTCGGATTCACCCGCCAACACATCGTCGATGCGTCCATGAATGCCTTCACCGTTCAGGCCGAACTGCAGGAAGGCAGGCTGACTGAGCAGGCCTTCCATATCGAAGTCGGGGTCTTCACTGACCAGTTCGACGTGGATGGCATAAAGGGTGCTGATGGTCTCGGTGCCTTCGAAGGCCAGCACCTTGAAGTCGTTGCGAACAGCAGGAATCTGCAGCGTAAAGCGCGCAGAACTGACAGCTCCAGACATACGCTTGTCCTTAAGCAGAGAGGGGAAGACGGCGTGATGTCGAAACCCTCCCTGGTCAGCGCACGCGAACATTGGCCGGCACGCTAACAAGGCGTTAAACAGATTTATGTAAGAAGGATCCCTTGTTTAAGTCGGAGCTTTCCGGGTTTTAAAACAACGTGGAAATTGTGGGAAATGGCTGTGAGAAACTGACGGCGAATGATTGGAATCCTGCGCAATAGTCTTATGCAGGCAAGGATCCAGGACTATTAAACATATAAATGCCATCAAATTGATGGCACTTTTAATGTTGTCTGTTGTCGTCAGTCATTTGTTAATAAATGGCGGCGTATTTTCGGAAGCGTCCTACTTCAAATTTTTTCGGGGTTTGTCATGCTTTCGCCGCTTACTTGTGGAACGAGCGTGCAGATGTTCTCGATGCCGCGCGCCGGCCGCTCTGGCCCAATGCTTTCGGAAGGGATAGGCTTAAAGGTGAAATATAAAGGGACATCAGGGAATCCCCTGTCACATATAGGGCGATCTCCTACAGCGCCCAATGAACAGTTCGTCTTGTTGTTTAATCGGATGCTTGCTAGTGGCCATCATAGTGATTACGATGCGCGCACTTGAAAGAGCAAGCACTCAATTGGATGAGTCTTCCGACTGCTCTTCGATACTGTCCCGCGCCGCTGCAACTCCAATAGGCGCACGACCGTAATCCTAATAAAGGCCATGGATGTCCTACTCAAGCAAACTTTCCGCCCATTACCTCGAACTCGCTAAAGTCTCTGTTTCCAAAGAGAATTTTGCGGGCGAAGACGTTCGTTTCTCGAGCGAATTCGAGGCCTTGGAAAGCGAGCTGGCCAAAGCCTCGTCGATGCACGAAAGCGGGCAGATCGACTGGCTGAAAATTCGCGAAAACAGCGAAAACCTCCTGCGTACCCAATCCAAGGATTTGCGTGTCGGCGCCTGGCTGACCTGGTCGCTGTACCAGCGTGAATCCTTCCCCGGCCTGCTGGCCGGCCTCGGTTTTCTGCACCATTTGTCGGAAAACCACTGGGCCGAGATTCACCCGCTCAAACCCCGCACCCGGGCCGCCGCCATCGGCTGGCTGGTGCCGCGTCTTGAGCAGGTGATCACCGAGAACATCGCGATCAAGGAACAGCTGCCGATGTTCCGGCAGTTGTCCGAGCATCTGTCCGGTCTCGACGCCGCCTGCACCGAGCACCTGGGCGATGATGCGCCGCTGCTGCTGCCGCTTTCTCGCCGCCTGAAAACCATGATCCAGCGTGCCGCTGACAATCAGCCGGCACCCGGCGTGGTGGGTGCGGCGGTGGCGCAGGTCAAGCAGGCCGCCAGCCAGTTACTGGCTCCCGGTGCGCCGATTGACAACGAAAAAGAAGCCCACAAAGCCCTGCGCGCCCAGCAGGAAAGCGCCCGCCCGCTGTGCGCCTGGTGGCTCAAGCAGAAAGCCACCGACCTGCGCGCGCTGCGCCTCAACCGCACCTTGCTGTGGATGACGATCGATGCGGTGCCCGAGCGCAACGCCGAGCAGATTACCGTGCTGCGCGGGTTGCCGGTCGACAAGCTCAAGCAGTATCAGGACCGCTTCGATCAGGGCAAATATGCCGACCTGCTGGTGGAACTGGAGGCGAGCCTGGCGAAGGCGCCGTTCTGGTTCGATGGCCAGAGGATGGTCTGGGAATGTCTCCAGAACCTCAACGCCGAGCTGGCCATGCGCGAAGTGGAAATCCACTTCGCGCTTTTGATTCAGCGCCTGCCCGGCATCATCGAGCTGCGTTTCCATGACGGCGCGCCGTTCGCCGATCCGTCCACCCGGGCGTGGATCGCCGGCAACGTCATGCCGCACCTGCAAAGCGCCAGCGCGCCGCGCAAGGTCGAGACCGAGAACGTCGAAACCCAGCCAGCCTGGGAAAAGGCCTTGGAGGAAGTCCAGCCGATCCTGCGCAAGGAAGGCCTCAAGCCTGCCGTGCAGATCCTCAAGCAGGGTCTGCAATCGGCGCACGGCGGGCGCGAACGCTTCTTCTGGCAGTTCGCCCTCGCGCGGCTGTGCTTCCTGGCCAAGAAATACGAACTCGCCAAGAACCAGCTCGAAACCCTCGATCAGACATTACAGGACTCAGGCCTGCACGCCTGGGAGCCCGATCTTGCATTGGAAGTGCTGCACCTGCTGCACAGTTGCTGCGAGTTGTTACCGCAGAACCATGCCGTACGTGAACGCAAGGAAGAGATTTATCGCAGGCTGTGCCACCTCGACCTCGAAGTGGTACTCGAATAGGCCCCAGGGCCACAACCGCAAGGAGAAAAGCCATGGCCAAAGAAGGCTCGGTAGCCCCCAAGGAACGCATCAACGTCACCTTCAAACCCGCCACCGGCGGTGCTCAGGAAGAGATTGAACTGCCGCTGAAGCTGCTGGCAATCGGTGACTACACCCACCGCAAGGACGATCGCAAGATCGAGGATCGCAAGCCGATCAGCATCGACAAGATGACCTTCGACGAAGTGCTGGCCAAGCAAGAGCTGGGTCTGACGCTGAGCGTGCCGAACCGTCTGCAGGAAGATGGCGAGGCCGACGAGCTGGCTGTGCAACTGCGCGTCAACTCCATGAAGGACTTCAACCCGGCCAGTCTGGTCGAGCAAGTGCCTGAGCTGAAAAAACTGATGGAACTGCGCGACGCGCTGGTGGCCCTCAAAGGCCCGCTGGGTAACGCACCTGCGTTCCGTAAAGCCATCGAAGGCGTGCTCGCCGACGATGAATCCCGCGGTCGCGTACTCGGTGAGCTGGGCCTGAACGCCGCAGCTCCGGACGCTTGAGACTCCAGCAGCCAAGGAAGCCAACACAATGAGCACTAGCGCAGCACAACAGAACGCCGCAGAAAACGGCGAGTACAGCATTCTCGACAGCATCATCGCCGAAACCCGCCTGACGCCGGACGACGAAGCCTACGACATCGCCAAGCGCGGTGTGTCGGCGTTCATCGAAGAGCTGCTCAAGCCGCAGAACAACGGTGAGCCGGTCAAGAAAGCCATGGTTGACCGCATGATCGCCGAGATCGATGCCAAGCTCAGCCGTCAGATGGACGAAATCCTGCACCACCCGGACTTCCAGGCCCTGGAATCGTCGTGGCGTGGCCTGCAACTGCTGGTCGACCGCACCAACTTCCGCGAAAACATCAAGATCGAAATCCTCAACGTCTCCAAAGAAGACCTGCTGGACGATTTCGAAGACTCGCCGGAAGTCATGCAGTCGGGCCTGTACAAGCACATCTACACCGCTGAATACGGCCAGTTCGGTGGTCAGCCGGTTGGCGCGATCATCGCCAACTACTACATGTCCCCAAGCTCGCCGGACGTGAAGCTGATGCAGTACGTGTCCAGCGTAGCCTGCATGTCCCACGCGCCGTTTATCGCCGCTGCCGGCCCGAAATTCTTCGGCCTGGAAAGCTTCACCGGTCTGCCGGACCTGAAGGATCTGAAAGATCACTTCGAAGGCCCGCAATTCGCCAAATGGCAGAGCTTCCGTACCTCGGAAGACTCCCGCTACGTTGGTCTGACCGTGCCGCGTTTCCTGCTGCGTAACCCGTACGACCCGGAAGAGAACCCGGTCAAATCGTTCGTGTACAAGGAAAACGTTGCCAACAGCCACGAGCACTACCTGTGGGGCAACACCGCTTACGCGTTCGGCACCAAGCTGACCGACAGCTTCGCCAAATTCCGCTGGTGCCCGAACATCATCGGCCCACAGAGCGGCGGCGCGGTTGAAGACCTGCCTCTGCACCACTTCGAAAGCATGGGCGAAATCGAAACCAAGATTCCTACCGAAGTTCTGGTTTCCGACCGTCGTGAATACGAACTGGCCGAGGAAGGCTTCATCTCCCTGACCATGCGTAAAGGCTCCGACAATGCGGCGTTCTTCTCCGCAAGCTCGGTGCAGAAGCCGAAGTTCTTCGGCATCAGCGCAGAAGGCAAGGCTGCAGAGCTGAACTACAAGCTCGGCACCCAACTGCCGTACATGATGATCGTCAACCGCTTGGCTCACTACCTGAAAGTGCTGCAGCGCGAGCAGCTCGGTTCGTGGAAAGAACGTACCGACCTCGAGCTGGAACTGAACAAGTGGATCCGTCAGTACGTGGCCGACCAGGAAAACCCGAGCGCCGAAGTGCGTGGCCGTCGTCCGCTGCGCGCTGCGCAAGTGATCGTCAGCGACGTTGAAGGCGAGCCGGGCTGGTACCGCGTCAGCCTGAACGTGCGTCCGCACTTCAAGTACATGGGTGCCGATTTCACCCTGTCGCTGGTTGGCAAGCTGGACAAAGAGTAAGAGCGACTCATGGACGGATACGGCAGCCTTTTCGAACGCCTCAACGGCGACGCGGAACTACGCAAGGGCAGGAGCCTCGAGGCTTCGGCCATGGCGTCGGTGGCTGCCCATCTGGCCAAAATGCTCAGCACCCGGGCCGGCAGCGTGCAAACGCTGTCCGACTACGGGTTGCCCGATCTCAATGACATGCGCCTGAGCCTGCACGACTCCCTGAGTCAGGCCCGCCTGGCCATCGAAAGCTTCATCGAAGCCTACGAACCGCGCCTGAGCAACGTGCGTGTCATTTCCCTGCCGCGTGACCACGATCAGCTTCGCCTGGCCTTCAGCATCGAAGGCCTGCTGGAAGTCGAGGGTTTCAAGCGTCAGGTCAGTTTCGCCGCGCGCCTGGATGGCAGCGGTCAAGTGAAGGTCAACTAAGGAGAACCCCGATGTCTGGCAAACCTGCAGCACGCGTATCCGACCCCACCGCTTGCCCGCTCCCCGGCCACGGCACCAACCCGATTGCCGCCGGTTCCGGCGACGTGTTCTTCGACGGCCTCCCGGCCGCCCGCGAAGGCGATGCCTCCGCGTGTGGTGGTGCGATGGTCGGCGATCTGGCGACGACGGTTCTGATCAACGGCAAACCGGCCGCCACGGTCGGTTCGGTTGGATCTCATGGCAATAAAGTCACGGCTGGATCCGGGACGGTGATTATCGGCAATTCGCATTCGCCGGCGCCGTTTGTGCCGCCGTTGCCGGTGGAGATTCAGTGGCCGTTTAGTCAGCACTTTGTGGTTCGTAATCCTAGAACCGGCGCACCGGTTGCTGACCGGCCGTACACCTTGCGTACAGCCTCCGGTAAAGAGGTCAGGGGCGTTACTGATGCACAAGGTCGAACGAGGCCTATTGCTTCCCACCTCGCTGAAAGTGTCACGCTTATCGTCGAAGAACAGACTTCGCTCGTGATTGCTTAAGGGACTATCACATGCCGGCACCCACTCCTGTAACAGCTCAACTCACCCCTTCCTCTGACAAGAAGCCAGCGGAAGCGGCCGTCGATCATTTCCAGATCACAGATATTCCAGGTGTGATGAGAAAAATGGGCTGGAAGGAAAGCGCTCGAATCATGCAGCGTTGGTTCGACGGTGCGCCTTTCGTGATGTCCTCAAGTGAGAAGCGGGGACGTCTTGCCGTTGACAAGATCACCCAAGAAAAATTGTTTGATGATTTGGATTTTGAATGGCTTACCTCCTCCTCGCCCCACACAGGTGAAACCATCAAAGAGCTTATTGCGAAGGCCGCAAGCCCCAGTCAATACAATGAGCTTATTGGCCGTCAAAAGGGACTGACGCAATTAGCACCGGGGCTTTTGCAATTTATGACTTGCATGAGAACGCTTGGAGTTCTTGATGAGGCTAACCAGGACCTTGCTAGGGGTGCTCATGACTACAGTGCCCTGAGTGCAAGAATGCTGGAGTCTGCTACGCAATATAATTTTCGATCTATCGGGATTACCACTTCGGAAAAGAAGAATAATCCATTGGATGATGTGTACGGCACATTGGGTGGATTTGTTATTAAATTTGCAGTCACAAAATTCAGCACTACACCCAAGACGAAAAAAATGGCTGCTACATTAACGATTGAAGAAATTGGTTGTTATGTACGTGATACATATGAGTTTCTGAATGAAGATGGCAGCGACCAACTGCTTGGGTATTGGAATCACGACGGCGTTGTCAGGCCGAGCATTTTTGCATATTTAACTTCGCCAGAAACATATGAATCTGAGGGGAAGGTTTACTTCAAAGTGACCAACGATAGTTACAATAATTACCGCAGCAAGCTTGGCAAGGGTGGTGATTTGTTTGTGTACTCTACGGTCAAGAAAATTCCTGTATCCATTCATCATCGTTTTACCTCTGCAGATTTTGCAGAGTTTTCGCAACGATCAGCTAAGGCAATGCCATGAAAGCGTCCCTTAGAAAGAGCTTTTTACTTTTTTCGTTGTGCGTGCTTGTGCCAGTTTTGGTTCTTTTGGGCTTGAAGGTGCTTAGCTCAAAGGCCGCGGAGCCTCTTTTCATTGACTGGAATGATTCAGGAAGCTGCTATATCGCAACGTATTCACCGAATTACAATTTTTTGGGTGTAGTGGCTGGTCGTGCGTTTAAGTACTTTAGCAGCCCGTATTTTTATCGCGTTTATACAAAAAATAACGATCTACTAAAAACATCAGAATGGTATCTCTGGCGGGATGAGGGGAGTCCCGGCATTGCACCCGAGTTTCGCGGAGAGATGATTGTTTATCCAGGCTCTGAAGGCTGGGAAAGTTGGATAGTTTCAGAGTGTCGTTGATGCCTGATTTAAAGGCGGCCTCGCTACCTGAGAAAGTTGGAGAGCGTTATTCATGCACGCAATGAGTTTGCAGGGGTATCTGGCCAGTGTTGCTGACAGTGATCTGTTTGGCTGCCTGGCCTTGTTGAGCTTTGTATTGCTCCTGACTGCCTCACATCGGGCGGCTCGAAATTCACGCCTTCACCGCGCACTAACGCTCTCGGTTTTGGCTGCTGTTGTAGCTATCCATGGCCTTGGATCGTGGTACGGAAATCTGAGACCAGCATGAGCAACTACTACCGTATCGCCATGTGCCTGTTTGTCCATGCCTTCGGATGTGTGGCCTACGTGTTTTTGAATAATGCAGTAGTACATGCCTACAAGCATCTGAACGGCGGGTTCACCACGCGTGGGGTCGCGATCGGTATTGCCAGCTACGCGATGTTTTACATTTTTCTCGGTGTCAATTTTATTGCTGCGCTGATTCCAAGCCTCGTTGCCAAACTGGTGATTCTGAGCCTTATGGTGGGCTTCATCCTGCTTTGGATGCTCCCCGACAACCCATTGAGAGCCTTGTTTTATGGCGTCGCTCAAGGTTGCGTCACCTTGCTGGCAATCCTCGCTTCTCAAGTCATCGAGTTGCGCTGGGTATTAAGAAACATCGCTGGACGCATCCAGCCGAACCAGCCTGAGAGTGCCATCCAATGATCAGGTCAGGTATCGAGCGTAATCCACAGGACAGTTATTCCATGAGTTCCACTACCAGGCAGGTAACCCGTGTCCTTTAACCACTACTACCAAAGCGAACTCACCGCACTGCGCCAGCTGGGTCGCCGTTTCGCCGAGCGTAGTCCGGCGTTGGCGCCGTTCCTGGGGCAGGCCGGGCGGGATCCGGATGTGGAGCGGTTGCTGGAAGGCTTTGCGTTTCTGACGGGGCGGCTGCGCCAGAAGCTCGATGACGAGTTGCCGGAGCTCAGCCATTCCCTGATGCAGTTGTTGTGGCCGAACTACATGCGGCCGCTGCCGGCGTTCAGCATTCTGCAGTTCGACCCGCTCAAGCGTTCCGGGCCGGCGCTGAAGGTCGAGCGTGACACGCCGATCGAGAGCGTGCCGATCGAAGACGTGCGTTGCCGCTTCCGCACCTGCTACCCGACCGAAGTCATGGCGCTGGATCTGGCCGCGCTGAACTACTCGGTGAAGGGCGACGGTTCGCTGCTCAGCCTGCGCCTGGAGATGAGTGCCGACGGCCACCTCGGCGAGCTGGAACTGAGCAAGCTGCGCCTGCACTTTGCCGGCGAGCGCTACATCAGCCAGATGCTCTACCTGAGCCTGCTGCGCAACCTCGATGGCATCGAACTGATCCCGCTCGACGGCGCCGGCAAGCCGATCGATGGCGTGAGCGGCAAGCCGATGGCGTTCAAGATCCCGGGTGACCGGGTCAAGCCAGTGGGCTTCGCCGAAGAAGAAGCGTTGATCCCGTATCCGCTGAACACCTTCCGCGGGTATCGCTACCTGCAGGAATACTTCGCCTTCCAGGACAAGTTCCTGTTCGTCGATGTCCACGGTCTGGACATCCTCAAGGCGCTGCCGGAAGACACCCTCAAGCAGATGCGTGGCCTGGAATTGCGCTTCGACATCCGCAAGAGCGGCATCATGCGCATGCGTCCGACCCTGGATAACGTGAAGCTGTTCTGCACGCCGATCGTCAACCTGTTCAAGCACGACGCACTGCCGATCCGCCTCGACGGCAAACAGGACGAATACCTGCTGCTGCCGGCCGAATACGATCTGGAAAACTGCGGCGTGTTCTCGGTGGAGACCGTGACCGGCTGGAAACCCGGCGGCCTCGGTTATCAGGAGTACGTGCCGTTCGAATCCTTCGAGCACGACCCAAGTTTCGACGTGCCCAACAGCCGTCCGCATTACAGCATCCGCCAGCGTTCGTCGCTGCTGCACGATGGCCTCGACACCTACCTGAGCTTCGGCATCCGCCACACCGAAGCCCATGAAACCCTGTCGATCGAGCTGGTCTGCACCAATCAGAACCTGCCGCGCAAACTCAAGCTCGGGCAGATCTGCATGGCCTGCGAAGAGACCCCGGAGTTCCTGAGTTTCCGCAACATCACCCCGGCCACTTCCAGTTTCGCGCCGCCGCTGAACCGTGACTTCCTGTGGAAGCTGATCAGCAACATGTCGCTTAACTATCTGTCGCTGGCCGACGTCAATGCACTGAAGGTGATTCTCGAAACCTACGACCTGCCGCGCTACTACGACCAGCACGCGGAGAAGGTCAGCAAACGCCTGCTCGGCGGTCTCAAGCACATCAAGCATCACCACGTGGACCGCTTGCACCGTGGTTTGCCGGTGCGCGGTCTGCGCACCGAACTGACCATCGACCCAGAAGGGTATATCGGCGAAGGCGACCTGTTCGTCTTCGCCTCGGTTCTCAACGAGTTTTTCGCGCTTTACGCCAGTCTCAATTCATTCCATGAGCTGCGGGTAAAAAGCACACAGGGAGAGGTGTACCAATGGACACCACGTATGGGCCTGCAGCCCCTGCTTTAAGCGGGCTGACGAAGGTAATACGCGAGTACTCGCTGTTTCAGGCCGTGCTGCTGGTGATCGACCGGCTGCGCGATGCGCACCCGTACCTGAGCGAAGACGATTTGTACGACCAGCTGGAATTCCAGGCCAACCCGAGCCTCGGATTTCCGCGCAGCGACGTCGATCGCGTGGAGTTTTTCGAAGAGCACGGGCAGATGCGCGCGCGCCTGCGGTTCAACCTGATCGGTCTGGTCGGTTCCGGCTCGCCGCTGCCGGCGTTCTACGGCGAGCAAGCTTTGGGCGACAGCGAAGACGGCAACCCGACGCGCAATTTCCTCGACTTGTTCCACCATCGCCTGCAACGGCTGATGCTGCCGATCTGGCGCAAGTACCGCTATCGCGCGAGCTTCCAGAGCGGTGCGGTCGACCCGTTCTCGTCGCAGCTGTTCGCCCTGATCGGCCTCGGCGGCGACGAGATCCGCAAGGCCAAGGAACTGAACTGGAAACGCCTGCTGCCGTACCTCGGCCTGCTCAGTTTGCGGGCGCACTCGGCGGCGCTGATCGAAGCGGTGCTGCGGTACTACTTCAAGCACGAAGACCTGGTCATCGAGCAGTGCATCGAGCGCCGCGTGGAAATCCTCGAAGAACAGCGCAACCGCCTCGGCTTCGCCAACAGCGTACTGGGTGAAGACCTGGTGCTGGGCGAACGCGTGCGCGATCGCAGCGGCAAATTCCGCATTCACATCACCGAACTCGACTGGGAACGCTTCCACGAATTCCTGCCCATCGGTTTCGGTTACCAGCCGCTCTGCGCGCTGGTGCGGTTCACCTTGCGTGACCCGCTCGATTACGACATTCGCCTGGTGCTGCGTCCGGAAGAAATCCGCGAACTGCGCATTGGCGAGAAGAACGACTGTCGCCTGGGGTGGACCAGTTGGCTGGGCTGCGAAAAAGCAGACGGCGTGGTGACCCTGGGCAGCAAAATTCATTAAGGACGTGAGCCATGATCAACGTAGACCTGCAACAACTCATCCAGGCGCTGGACGCCGAAACCCGTCGCGATCTGGAGCGTTCGGCCGAGCGCTGCGTGGCCCGTGGCGGCAGCAAGATTCTGGTCGAAGACTTGCTGCTCGGCCTGCTGGAGCGCCCGAACGGTCTGCTCTCCCGCGCGCTGCAGGATGCCGATGTTGATGCCGGCGAGCTGAGCGCCGCCCTGCAATCGCGGGTCGAGCACAGCGCTTCGCGCAACCCGGTGTTCGCCCCGGAACTGGTGCAGTGGCTGCAGGACGCGCTGCTGGTGGCCAACCTTGAACTGGGCCAGACCTCGGTCGAAGACGCGGCGCTGATCCTCGCGCTGCTGCGCAACCCGATGCGCTACGCCGGCAGCCGCTACCAGCCGTTGCTGGCCAAACTGAACATTGATCGCCTGAAGGAATTTGCTCTGTCGCAACAGCCTCAGGCAGCGGCCAACGGCAAACCGGCCGCCCAGGGCGAATCGCTGCTCGAGCGCTTCACCCACAACCTGACCCAACAGGCCCGCGACGGCAAACTCGACCCGGTGCTGTGCCGCGATGGCGCGATCCGCCAGATGGTCGACATCCTCGCCCGTCGTCGCAAGAACAACCCGATCGTGGTCGGTGAAGCCGGTGTCGGTAAAACCGCCATCGTCGAAGGCCTGGCCTCGCGCATCGCTGCCGGTGAAGTGCCGCAAGTGCTCAAGGGCGTCGAGCTGCTGTCGCTGGACATGGGCCTGTTGCAGGCCGGTGCCAGCGTCAAAGGTGAATTCGAGCGTCGTCTGAAAGGCGTGATCGACGAAGTCAAAGCCTCGCCGAAGCCGATCATCCTGTTCATCGACGAAGCCCACACCCTGATCGGCGCGGGCGGCAATGCCGGCGGTTCCGACGCGGCCAACCTGTTGAAGCCGGCACTGGCTCGCGGCGAACTGCGCACCATCGCCGCGACCACTTGGGCCGAGTACAAGAAATACTTCGAGAAAGACCCGGCACTGGCCCGTCGTTTCCAACCGGTTCAGCTGCACGAACCGACCGTGAGCGAAGCCGTCACCATCCTGCGTGGCCTGGCGCAGGTCTACGAGAAGAGCCACGGCATCTACCTGCGCGATGACGCGGTGGTTTCTGCAGCGGAACTGTCCGCCCGTTACCTCGCCGGACGCCAACTGCCGGACAAGGCTGTCGACGTGCTCGACACCGCCTGCGCCCGTGTTCGCATCAGCCTCGCTGCCGCCCCGGAAAGCCTGGAGCGCCTGCGTGGCGAACTGGCTGAAGGTGGCCGTCAGCGTCAGGCCCTGCGCCGCGATGCCGAAGCCGGTCTGCTGATCGACCACGAAGCGCTGGAGGCACTGGAAGCGCGTCTGGACGAAGCCGAAGCGGAAATGGTCGCACTGGAAACCCTGTGGACCGAGCAGAAGCAACTGGCCGAGCGCCTGCTGGAACTGCGTCAGCAACTGGCCAAGGCCCGTGAAGCCGCTGCGGTCGAGCCGGTGGTGACCGTTGAAGAAGACGCCGAAGGCACGGTGATCGAAACCGTTGCTGCTGAAGTTGAAGAAGGCCAAAGCGTCGAAGCGCTGGAAGCGCAACTCAACGAAACCCACAGCGCCCTGACCGCCGCTCAGGTCAAGGAGCGTCTGGTCAGCTTCGAAGTCTGCCCGCGTCTGGTGGCCGAAGTGATCAGCGCCTGGACTGGCGTGCCACTGGCGCAACTGGCCCGCGAACACAACGCCAAGGTCGCCAGCTTCGCCACTGATCTGCGCACCCGTATCCGTGGTCAGGAACAAGCCGTGCACGCACTGGATCGCTCGATGCGCGCCACCGCTGCCGGCCTGAACAAGCCTGACGCACCGGTCGGCGTGTTCCTGCTGGTCGGCCCGAGCGGCGTCGGCAAGACCGAAACCGCACTGGCACTCGCCGACCTGCTGTACGGCGGCGACCGTTTCATCACCACCATCAACATGTCCGAGTTCCAGGAGAAACACACCGTTTCCCGCCTGATCGGTGCACCGCCAGGCTACGTCGGTTACGGCGAGGGCGGCATGCTCACCGAAGCCGTGCGCCAGAAGCCGTACTCGGTGGTGCTGCTCGATGAAGTCGAGAAGGCCGATCCGGACGTGCTCAATCTGTTCTACCAAATCTTCGACAAAGGCGTGGCCAACGACGGCGAAGGGCGCGAGATCGACTTCCGCAATACGTTGATCCTGATGACCTCGAACCTGGGCAGCGACAAGATCAGCGACCTCTGCGAAGACGGTGCGCGTCCGACCGCCGAAGTGCTGGAAGAAACCATTCGCCCGGTGCTCAGCAAACACTTCAAGCCAGCGCTGCTGGCGCGGATGAAAGTGGTGCCGTACTACCCGGTCGGCGGCCCGGTGCTGCGCGAGCTGATCGAGATCAAGCTCGGTCGTCTGGGCGAGCGTCTGAACCGTCGCCAGCTGGATTTCACCTGGTGCCAGAACCTCGTCGATCACCTGTCCGAGCGCTGCACCCAAAGCGAAAGCGGTGCGCGCCTGATCGACCATTTGCTCGATCAGCACGTGCTGCCGCTGGTGGCCGACCGCTTGCTCGATGCCATGGCCACCGGTGAAAGCCTGAAGCGCGTGCATGCGACGCTCGACGGTGAAGCCAGCGTGACCTGCGAGTTCGCCTGAGGTGAGTGTGATGTTCACTCAAGTGCCGCAGCCACTGCTCTATGCCGAAGCCTTGCTGGCGCAGTTCGCCAGCCTGTCGCGCGCGGCGGACGGTGCTGCGCTGCTGGGTGACTTCGTGCGCGGTCTGGCCGGGCTGAGCGGTTGCGAACTGACGCAGCTGTACTTGCTGGACGCCACGCACACGTCGCTGGGAATGAACGCCGAATGCCTCGACGGTGTGCTGCAACCGCGCAGCGCGGCGAGCCTGCCGGCGGACTACAACGGCGAGCAACTGTTGCAGTTCGCCCTGTGCCAGAACCGCGTGGTGAGCTTCGATGACCTGGGCGGCAGCCTGCACGAAACCAGCTTTCTGCCGGCATCGTCCACGCCGTGGCAGTCGCTGTTGTGCGTGCCGCTGGTCAATCAGCAGAAGGCTGTCGAAGGCCTGTTGCTGTGCGCCAGCCGTCGACATATCAACCTGCAAGGCTTCGCCGATTCTCTCGGCCAGCTCGGCTCGTTCGTGCTGGGTCAGCTGCATCTGCTGCAACGTCTGCGCCAGCCAGTGGATGCGGCCGCGCCGGTCGTGCGCAGCCTGCCGAGTGCCAGTGGCTATGGCCTGATCGGCAAGAGCGCGGCGATGCGTCAGACCTATTCGCTGATCAGCAAAGTCCTGCACAGCCCGTACACCGTGCTGTTGCGTGGCGAGACCGGCACCGGCAAGGAAGTGGTCGCGCGGGCGATCCACGATTGCGGCCCGCGCCGGTCCCAGGCGTTCATCGTGCAGAACTGCGCGGCGTTCCCGGAAAACTTGCTGGAGAGCGAGCTGTTCGGCTATCGCAAAGGCGCGTTCACCGGGGCTGATCGCGACCGCGCCGGGCTGTTCGATGCGGCTAATGGCGGCACCCTGTTGCTCGATGAAATCGGTGACATGCCGCTGTCGCTGCAAGCCAAATTGCTGCGCGTGTTGCAGGAAGGCGAGATCCGTCCGTTGGGCTCCAACGACACCCACAAGATCGACGTGCGCATCATCGCCGCGACGCACCGCGATCTGTCGGTGCTGGTCAGCGAAGGCAAATTCCGCGAAGACCTGTACTACCGTCTCGCGCAATTTCCGATCGAGTTGCCGGCCCTGCGTCAGCGCGAAGGCGACATCCTCGACCTGGCCAAACACTTCGCCGACAAGGCCTGCACCTTCCTGCAACGTGATCCGGTGCGCTGGTCGGACGCGGCGCTTGAACACCTGTCCGGCTACACCTTTCCCGGCAACGTGCGTGAACTCAAAGGCCTGGTCGAACGCGCAGTGTTGTTGTGCGAGGGCGGCGAGTTGCTGGCGGAGCATTTCTCGCTGCGCCTGGAATCGGCGCCGGTGCCGGAAGACCACTGCGGCCTCAATCTGCGCGAACGACTGGAAGCGGTCGAACGCAATCTGCTGCTCGATTGCCTGCGCAAGAACGACGGCAACCAGACGCTCGCCGCCCGTGAACTGGGCTTGCCGCGACGCACGCTGCTGTACCGGCTCGGCCGCTTGAACATCAATCTGGGAGATTTCGATGGGTAGGCAAAAGTCCGTCGGATTCACCTCGAACACCTATTTCAGCGCCGCCCGTGAGGGTCGGCGCTTTGTGCTTTGTCTACACCTGGAGACCCTCTGATGTCTGTTCGTCACTGGCACGCTGTCCTGCTGACCCTCGTCGTTCTATGCGGCCTCGGCGGTTGCAGCGGCAATTACAAATTCAACGATAACGATTACCGCCCGTTGGGTGATCCGCAGGCGGTCAATCGCGGCAAGTGACCGCAAGGAGCATCAAACATGGAATTGGTTTTCGAAATGCTGAACACCAAGCAGTTCGTGCCCACCGAGCTGTGCCAGCGGACCTTCAAACAGGCCGGTGGCGTGATCGGGCGGGGCGAGGACTGCGACTGGATCATCCCTGACCGCAAGCGTCACTTGTCCAATCACCACGCGATTGTCAGCTATCGCGAGGGCACGTTTTTCCTGACCGACACCAGCAGCAACGGTGTTCAGGACGGCGACAGCGGCGCACGCCTGCACAAGGGCGAACCGGTGCGCATCGAGCACGGCAGCACCTACGTGCTGGGCGACTTCGAGATTCGTGCGCGACTGGTGCGCGACCCGGCGACGTTCGACGGTGAAGTCGGCCAGCCACGCGCCGCCGGCACCATCATCCCGGACGACGCGTTCCTCGACCTCGACCCGCTGAAGTCGCTGGAGCAGCAAGAGCGCGTGTACTCGGAATTCGAGGAGATGCTCGCGCCGGTTACCGATCCTGAAGACTCCCGTCAGCGCGCCGACTACGCGCGCATCGACATGGAAAGCCTGATGGTGCCGGAGCTGATCGTCGAGCCCAAGCCTGAGCCTGCGCCGGCACCGAAAGCGGTCGAGCGTCAGAGCGAAACCTTCTGGGATAAATTCGGCGCGGCCCTCGGTGTCGATCTGAAAGGCCTGAGCCATGACGAGCGCGAAGCACTGGCGGTCAATGCCGCACGTCTGCTGCGCCAGAGCATCGGCGGTCTGCAACAGAGCCTGCGCACCCGTTCCGAGCTGAAGAACGAGCTGCGTCTGGCCCAGACCACCGTGCAAGGCACCAACAAGAATCCGCTGAAATTCGCCGTCGATCCGAGCGAAGCGCTGGACATCCTGTTGCAACCGCACAAGCCGGGCCATTTGCCGGCCGAGCAGGCGATCTCCCGGGCGTTCCGCGATTTGCAGGCGCATCAGGTGGCGCTGCTGACCGCCAGCCGCGCGGCGGTGCGCGGCACTCTGGAGCACTTCTCGCCGGAGCAGTTGACCCTGCGTTTCGAGCGTGACAACAAGCCGTTGCTCGCCACCGCCGGCGGCCGCTGGAGAGCGTTCAACCGCTACCACCATGCGCTGCGTCAGGACGACGACTGGAGCGAGCGCCTGCTGGCCCGCGACTTCGCCCAGGCCTACGAAGAACAGATCCGCCTGATCTCCACCCTCCACACCGACCACCAAGGATGATGCGCATGTCTCGCCGCTCGACCGCTTTTTTCAAGACGCTGACCGCGCTCACCCTGTTGGTGCTGCTCGCCGGTTGCTCGTCGCTGTCGCCGTATTCGAAAGTGACCAAGATCAACCTGAAGCTGACCGGCAGCGATCAGTTGAACCCGGACCTCAACGGTCGTCCGTCGCCGATCGTGGTGCGCCTGTTCGAACTCAAGCACCCGGTGACGTTCGAGAACGCCGATTTCTTCAGCCTCTACGAGCGCGCCAAGGAATCCCTCAACCCGGATCTGGTGGCCAGCGAAGAACTCGAACTGCGCCCGGGTGAAACCGTGGAGCTGAAACTCAGCGTGGAGGAGGGCAGCCGCTTCATCGGCATCCTCGCCGCATACCGCGACCTGCCGGAAACCAAATGGCGCCACACGTTCCCGATCACGCCGCTGGAAGTCACCGAAGCCGATCTGACCCTGGATCAGGCCGGTATCCGCAAGACCAACGAAGTGCTCGCCAAGGCGGATGACTGATCATGAATACCCATAAAGTCATCTGGCAGGAAGGCATGCTGCTGCGTCCGCAGCACTTCCAGCACAACGACCGCTACTACGATCACCAGATGAAGACCCGCACCCGGTTGCTGGGCGGCTACACCTGGGGTTTCTTGAATCTGGAGATCGACCTGCAGTTCCTCAACATGGGCAAACTGGTAATCAGTGAAGCCTCGGGGATCCTGCCGGACGGCAGCCTGTTCGAACTCGGCGGCAACACCGAACCGCTGGCGCTGGACGTGCCGCCGAACACCGGCAACACGCCGATCTACCTGGCGCTGCCATTGGTCACCGGTAACCACATCGAGGCCCGTCGCCCGGAGCAGTCCGACGTTCTTGCGCGGTACACCGCGTATGATGCCGAAGTCGCCGACTCCAACGCCGGCGATGATTCCGCCAGCCAGGTCAGCTGCGGCCGTCCGGATTTCAAGCTGTTGCTCGGCGAGCAGCAGAGCGACCAGGCCTACGTGAAGCTGAAAATCTGCGACGTGCTCGACACCACACCGGACGGCGTGATCAGCCTCGATCCGGATTTCGTGCCGACCTACATTCAGGCCCACGCCTCCAGCTACCTGCTGTCGTGCCTGAAAGAAGTGATCAGCATGCTCGGTCACCGGGGCGACACCATTGCCGAGCGCATCCGTTCGAACGGCAAGGTCGGCGGCGCGGAAATCGGCGACTTCATGATGCTGCAACTGATCAACCGCACCGAACTGCTGCTGCGCCACTACCTGGGTCTGGAGCAGGTTCACCCGGAAGAGTTGTACCGCACGCTGCTGACCATGCTCGGCGATCTGGCGACGTTCTCCAGCGACAGCAAACGCCCGCGTCTGGACAGTCGTTACTCCCACGCTGACCAGGGTGCGAGCTTCCGCAAACTGATGGAGTCGATCCGTCAGGTACTGTCGATGGTGCTGGAACAGCACGCCATCGAACTGATCCTGCAAGCGCGTCAGTACGGGATCATCGTGTCGCCGCTGCACGACCACAAACTGCTGGGCTCGGCGTCGTTCGTGCTGGCAGCCAGTGCCAACTGCGACTCCGAAGAACTGCGCAATCGCTTGCCTGCGCACCTCAAGGTCGGCCCGGTGGAGCGTATCCGCCAACTGGTCAACCTGCACCTGCCGGGGATCAAGGTCAAACCGTTGCCGGTGGCCCCGCGGCAGATCGCGTTCCACTCCAACAAAACCTATTTCATCCTCGAACTCAGTTCCGAAGACCTGGCACAACTCGAGCGCTCCGGCGGCTTCGCGTTCCACGTGTCCGGCGAATTCGCCGAGCTTGAACTGAAATTCTGGGCCATCAGGAACTGACCGACATGATCAAGGACATGGAACACAACCAGGACGACAAAACCGTCCTGCTCGACCGTCAGGGCCATGGCCCGGCGGCGAGTCCGCTGACCGACTTCGCCGCGCCGCCGCGCTTCGAACAACTGGAAGAACGGATGATCTACGCCGCGCGCCTGCGCCCGGCGGAGGCCTTCAACATCAGCCTCAATTCGCTGGTGGCCGCGTCGTCCGAACTGCTGTCGGAAGTGGTGCGCCTCAAACACAGCGAAACCCGCGAAGACCTCTACGCGCTCAACGAGCGCCTGACCGCCGGGCTCAAGCTGTTTGAAGTGCGTGCCCTGCACAACGGCGCCGAAAGCAGCCAGGTGATGGCCGCCCGTTATGTGCTCTGCACCGTGGTTGACGAAGCCGTCGTGACCACGCCGTGGGGCAACGAAAGCGAGTGGTCGCAGATGAGCCTGCTCAGCAGCTTCCACAACGAAACCTTCGGTGGCGAGAAGTTCTTCCAGCTGCTCGATCGGCTGTCGAAAAACCCGGTCAAGCACCTGCCGATGCTGGAACTGATGTACCTGTGCCTGTCCCTCGGTTTCGAGGGCAAGTACCGCGTGCAGGCGCGCGGCATGCTGGAACTCGAAGGCATCCGCGATGCCCTGTACCGCCAGATCCGTCAGTTGCGTGGCGATGTGCCGCGTGAATTGTCGCCGCAGTGGGAAGGCCTCAACGATCAGCGCCGCAACCTGGTGCGCATCGTGCCGGCGTGGATGGTGGTGCTGTTCACCTTCGTCTGCCTGGTGATGATGTATTCGGGCTTCGCCTGGGTCTTGGGCGAGCAGCGCGACACCGTTCTGCAACCTTATCAGCCGCTTGATCCGGCCGCGGCCCAGCCGCAGTCGCAGCCGTAAACAGGGACGTGTGATGAAAAAGTTTTTCAAGAAAGTCGGCGCCTTCCTGCGCCAGACCTGGGTCTGGACCCTGCTGCTGGTGCTGTTCGTGGCGCTGCTGGTGTGGTTCGTCGGCCCGTTGTTGGCAGTGGATGACTACAAGTTCTGGGAAAGCGCGACTTCGCGTCTGCTGACCATCAGCGTGCTGTTCCTGATCTGGGGCCTGACCATGGTCTTCGTCAGCTGGCGCGCCGGGATCCGCAAGAAAGCCGTCGAAGAAACCGAAGACGGCCAGGACCGTATCCGCCGCGAAGAGTTGATCGACGAAGAGCAGAAAGAGTTGAAGGAGCGTTTCAAGGACGCCCTGAAAACCCTCAAGACTTCGAGCCTGTACCGCGGCCGCAGCGAGCGCTGGCGCAATGACTTGCCGTGGTACTTGCTGATCGGCCCGCAGGCCAGCGGCAAGACCAGCCTGCTGGACTTCTCCGGGCTGGAATTCCCGATCAACAAGATCGACCGCAAGCTGACCCGCGACACCCACGGCACCCGTCATTGCGACTGGTACTTCGCCGATCACGGTGTACTGATCGACACCGCCGGCCGCTATCTGACCCAGCCGGATGCGGAAGTCGACGGCAGCGCCTGGACCACCTTGCTGGAGCTGTTGCGCAAGCGTCGTCGCGGTCGTCCGCTGAACGGCGTGCTGGTGACCATTCCGGTGGAAACCCTGACCGGCGGCAGCGAACAGGACATCGAAACCCTGGCCCGCCAAGTGCGTGCGCGTCTGCAAGACGCCTATCAGAAGCTGCACGTCGATGTGCCGGTGTATCTGGTGCTGAGCAAGGCCGACAAGCTGCTGGGCTTCGACGAGTTCTTCGACCAACTGACTCGCGAAGAAAGCGATCAGGTGCTGGGTACCAGTTTCCGCAAGGATCAGGTTGGCACCGACGTGACGGTGCTGCGCAACGAGTTCGAAGAGCTGCTGCGTCGCCTCAACAGCCAGGTGATCATGCGCATGCACTCCGAGCGCGATACCCAGCGCCGTGGCCGCATCCTCGACTTCCCGCACCAGATGGGCCAGATCGGCGAGCGTCTGTGCCTGCTGGTCGACATGGCGTTCACCGGCAACCGCTACCAGCGTGCGACGCAACTGCGTGGTTTCTACCTGACCAGCGCACCGCACCTGACTCAGGAAATGGATTCGACCACCGCCGGCATCGGCGCGAGTCTGGGCATGAGCGCCGGCGTGTTGCCGACATTGCGCAGCGGTCGTTCGCGTTTCATCCATCACTTGCTCAGCCGGGTGATTTTCCCCGAGGCCGATCTGGCCGGTCTGGACAAGCGCGAGCGCAGCCGCATCCACTGGGGGCAGCGTGCGTTGTACGTCGGCGCACTGGGTGCGCTGGTCCTGTTCGGCATGCTCTGGGCCGGTGGTTTCTCGGCCAACTACGAGCGTCTGGAAAACCTGCGCAATCTGGCGCAGAACTGGACGCAGCAACGCACGGCACTGTCGCCGCGCGATGACGCCATGGGCGCACTGAAAACTCTCGACACCAGCTACGCTGCCACCCAGGTGTTCCCGAAAAAAGGCGACGCGGCGTACCACGAACGGATGGGTCTGTATCAGGGCCAGGACGTCAATCCGGTGGTCAAGGAGGCTTACGAGCACGAGCTTGAAAAGCAACTGCTGCCGCGCGTTGCAACGATGCTTGAAGGCCAGATCCGCGCCAACATGAAGGACCGCGAAAAGCTGATCAACAGCCTGCGCGCGTACCTGATGTTGAACATGAAGGATCGTCGTGACGCGGCATGGCTCAAGGACTGGATCGCGGCGGACTGGTCGCAGCGCTACACCGGCAACACCGCGGTGCAGAACGGTCTGAACACGCACCTCGAGCGTCTGTTGCAGCAGCCGTTTATCTATCCGCTCAACGAGCAACTGGTGGCCCAGGCGCGTCAGATCCTGCGCAGCGAGTCGCTGGCGACCGTGGTTTACCGCATGCTCCGCGAGCAGGCGCGCAACCTGCCGGATTACCGTTTCAGCCAGCACCTCGGGCCGCAGGGCTCGCTGTTCATTGGCACTGAATACGTGATTCCGGGCTTCTACACCCAGACAGGCTATCAGCAGTATTTCTCGGTCCAAGGCGCATCGCTGGTGACCGACATCCTGCGTGACAACTGGGTGCTGGGCGAAGGCGCCGGCATCAGCGACATGGACTTGCGTCGCCTGATGGTCGAGCTGGAGCAACTGTACTTCCGCGACTATGCCAACTACTGGAGCGAGGCCGTTGGCCAGGTGGCGCTGCCGCCGATCAGCGATGCCGGTGAAGGCGCAGAGCAACTGGCGGGCCTGACCTCGGCCAACTCGCCGGTGCTGGCGCTGCTGACCGAAGTGCGTGAGAACACCCGCTTCCCGGCAGCTCCTGAACCGGTGGATGAAGCCGGTGACGCTGCCGATGCGCTGGCGGGGCAGAAGGGCAAACTGGGCAAGGTCGGCAAACTCGCTTCGGCGTTGACGGACAAGGCTGCGGCCATGAACGTGGCGAAGAACCTGCCGGACACCGCCAAAAAGTCGCTGCAACGTCGCTTCGAGCCGCTGCACAAGTTGCTCGACGACAACAACGGCCCGGCCGCTGACCTGACCCCGGCCTTCACCGCGCTCAACGACCTGCAACTGCAACTGGCGGGCCTCGCCCGTTCCAGCACGCCGGAGCAAGCCGCGTTCGAACTGGCCAAGACCCGCATGAGCGGCCAGCGTGATGCGCTGACCAATCTGCGCAATGCGTCGGGTCGTCTGCCGCGTCCGCTGAGCGTGTGGTTCAACGTGCTGGCCGAAGACTCGTGGCGCCTGGTGCTCAACGATGCCTACCAATACCTGAACGGCCGTTATCAGAACGAGCTGTACAGCGTGTATGGCAAAACCATCAGCAAGCGCTATCCGTTCAGCGCGTCGAGCACAAGCGACGTGGCGATCAGCGATTTCCGCGAGTTCTTCCGGGCTCAAGGCACCATCGACCGCTTCTTCGACAGCTACATGCGTCCGTTCGTCAGCGGTGATCCGGGCAACTACCGGATGCGCAGCATCGACGGTCGCAGCCTGCCGGTGTCCAAGGTCTTCCTCGACCAGATGGCGGCGGCACTGAACATTCGCCAGAGCTTCTTCTCGATCAACCCGGCCGAGCCGACCGTGCAGTTCAAGCTGGAGCCGTACACCCTCGATCCGGCCGTCAGCCGTTCCGAGTTCAAGTTCGGTGACAAGACCATGGAATACCGCCACGGTCCGATCCTGCCAATGAACTTCAAGTGGCCGACCGATGCTGAAGACGGTCGCACCAGCCTGGTCATGGACAAGATGGCCGGACGCCCGATCGGCATCGAGAAAAACTCCGGCCCGTGGTCGCTGTTCCGTCTGTTCGACCTGATGCAGACCGAGTACCTGACCGGTCGCGACGTGCTGGTGCTCAAAGCCGACGTGGGTGGCCTGCGCGCCAACTACCTGCTGACCAGCCAGCGCACGCCGAACCCGTTCGACATGGGCGTGCTGCGTACCTTCCGTATGCCGGTGCAGCTCTGATGCTGGTGGCCAGTCCCTGGCGCAGCGCGGCGCGAACCGACCCGGGCAAGGTGCGGTCGCGCAACGAAGATGCCTTCCTCGACACCCCGCAGCATGGGCTGTGGGTGGTCGCGGACGGCATGGGCGGTCATCAGGGTGGCGACATCGCCAGCCAGTTGATCGTCGCCAGCCTGGCTGAACTGCCGCAGCACGAAGACTTCGACGAACGTCTCAAAGCCATCCGCCAGTGCCTGCACTGGCTGAACCGGCGCCTGGGGCAGGAGTTGACCGTCACCGCCGGGCGTCACGACAGCATCATGGGCAGCACCGTCGTGGCGCTGCTGGTGGAAGGCAATCGCGCGGCCTGCATCTGGGCCGGCGACAGCCGTTGCTACATGTGGCGCGGGCAGCGGTTGTATCAGCTGTCGAAGGATCACTCGCTGCAACAGCAACTGATCGATGAGCAGCAGATGAGTGTCGAACAGGCGGCGGCGCACCCGGCAGCCCAGGCGTTGACCCGGGCGGTCGGCGCGGCGGAACAGTTGACCCTGGATGTGCTGGAACTCGAGGTCTATCCCGGTGATGTGTTCCTGCTGTGCAGCGATGGTTTGTATCAAGGCCTGAGCAGCGATGCCCTCGGCAACGCCCTCAGCCTGGCGGCGCCGCATGTGGCGCTGGAACGTCTGTTCGACGGCGCCCTGCGTGGCGCCGCCCGCGACAATCTGACGGCCGTGGTGATCCGCCAATGACTGAAATCGAATCCTCAGTCGATGACTTGCTGATGAGCGAGGAGCAGGCCAACAACCTGACCTATTTCGCTTTTGCAAAGCAGCACAACGCCGAACCCGCGCTGGCGCCAACCAAGGCCAGCGTCGGCGCACTGCCGGATGTTCTGGCAGGCCGCTACCACCTCGAGCGCCTGCTCGGGGCCGGCGGCATGGGAGCGGTTTACCGGGCCCGGGATCTGCTGCACGAACAGTTCGGCGATCCCGATCCTTACATTGCGCTGAAAATCCTCAGCGAAGAATTTGCCGAGTCGCCGGACGCCAGTGCCTTGCTTTACAGCGAGTTCGCCCTGACCCGACGCCTGCGCCACGACAACGTGCTGCGACCGCACACGTTCGAAGTCGACACCGATTGCCAGCGGGCCTTCATCACCATGGAACTCATGCGTGGCCTGACCCTGGACAAACTGCTCTGCGAGCGGCCGCTGGGCCTGCCGTGGAAAGAACTGCGCGACATCGCGCTGCCGCTGCTCGACGCGCTGGCCTACGCCCACCGTCGCGGGGTGCTGCACGGTGACATGAAACCGAGCAACGTCATGCTCAGCGAAGACGGCGTGCGCCTGTTTGACTTCGGTCTCGGGCAGGCCGAGGAGGGCATCCTGCCCGGCCTGCCGCACCTGAGCCGCGAGCGCTTCAACGCCTGGACTCCGGGCTACGCCGCCCCCGAACTGCTTGAGGGCCAACCGCTGTCGGCCAGCGCGGACGTGTACGGCGTGGCCTGCGTGATCTATGAACTGGCGGGCGGCAAACACCCGTTCCGCCGCTTGCCCTCGACCCAGGCCCGTGACGAACACCTGGATCGCGAACTGCAAGCCCCGGCAAATCTGCCGACACACTGCTGGCCCGCGCTGCGCACCGCGCTGGCCTTTGACGCGGCAGAGCGCAACATTTCTGCCGAACAATTGCGTGACGCCTTGGGCGCCACTTCGTCCTGGCTGCAGCGTTTGCGGCTGAGGGCGTAACGGATGACATTCGAACAGGGAGCACTTTATGTTCAACCCAGCTAACGAAACGCACTTCAGCCTGACTGTTGAAGATTACGTAGGCGACCTGCAAGTCCTGTCGTTCACCGGCACCGAAGGCATCAGCCAGCCGTTTCGTTTCGACATCGAACTGGTCAGCGAAAACCCGGATCTGGACCTGGAAAAACTCCTGCACAAACAGGCGTTCCTCGCCCTCGATCCGCAGGGCTCGGGCATCCACGGCCAGATCTACCGCGTGGCCCAGGGCGATGCCG